>NZ_CP019285.1:960366-1280488 GCF_000226975.2 Halobiforma lacisalsi AJ5
GCTGTTCGACGACAGCTATGAAGATCTCGAGGAGCGGCTCAACTCGTCGGAGACCATCGCTCGCGAAGCGGGATTCGATCCGACTGACGTTCCGAGTGATACTACGCTCTGGCGCGAGATACCCGACCTCGACGAGGACGCGATCGAGGAGGCTGCTCGCCGTGGAGATAACGCCGTGATGCAGGACACGATGCCGGATGGCAGACCACTCCGCCACGCGGGGCCAAACCCACGAAAGCCGGATTTCTACTACGAGGTTACGAAATACGAGCGCGAGATCAGCACCGAGGGAAGATGCGGGCACTCAGTGATATAGTCGCTGAGTATATGGAACTCGCCATTCCGCACATCGACTTCGATCGCGACCGAACTGCTCCGAATTACCAGCTCGCCCCTGAGTCCTTTTACCGCCTCCTTGCTCACATCGTACTCGAGGACTGTTATGCAGCAAACGGGTCTGAAATCCTCCGCTGGCTTTCTGACGACGACGTCGACGTCCCTGCCCCATCGACGCTACACCAGTATGCTCAGAAGTTCGACGTCGATGAGCATGCGGACCGGTTCTTTGACGCTACGTGCGCGCTCCTCGAGCGACACGGCCTTTTCCCCGCCGAACCGGTCCACCTCGGGTTTGACATCACGAAAGTCTCCTGGTACGGCAGTGTGGATACCGACGAAGACGGTGATCCAACCGATGAAGAGGCGCGGATCAAGTCGCAGCTCAAAGACAATACGACTTGGTTCTGGCCCCTCGCTGTCCTGTCGATCACTGCACCCGACCGAAACTACGTTCTCGGCTTCAAGCCGGCCCCGGCAGCGGACAAATACGACGAGGTCTTAGACGACATGCTCGAGGCCGTTACAGACCGCTTCGACCTCGAACTCGGGCGAATCTACCTCGACAGCGGCCTGGGGAACACCAAAACCATCGATATCTGCGAGAAACACGGACTGAACTGGCTGAGTCAAGGCAAGATGAACGGCAAGCGCGAGGAACTCGCGAAAACCCTCCCGCCAGCCACACCTGGAGGACAAAAAACGTCGAATTCGGATCAGACCCCCGTGAGATCAACATCTTCGCCTGTCCCCTCCACCCGGAGACTGTTGAGGTGAAAGAGACAGTCGACGATAGTGGCGACGCCGACACCGAATACAGATCACTCACCGACTTCGGTGCCGAGAGTGACACCGGTGAAAAGATCACGCTCGAGCGGACTGATGACGGCGAAGAAAATCGTGAAGGGGCGGAGTATGCCGAGCGCCAGGAGGTGATCGTACGCCCCGACCTCAAGTTCGAGGAGGTTGAGGACGAAGGGACGTGGGCGGCCTGGAATACCAATATGGACGTCGCAACACGCGATCTCCGCGGCCTCGCCTACCAGTATCGGTACCGGTGGCGTGTTGAAACGGCGATCCGCCAGCTCAAACAGGACTTCACGGGTCGGTGCGGATCCGCCAGCCCCGAAGTTCGGGCTCTCTATTTCGGCGCTGGGCAACTGTTCTTCAACTTCTGGGTCGCGCTCAACCACGAGTTGCCGTACCGACTCGATCACACCGGTATCAGAGTCACCGGGCTCGAGGTGCTCCACGGCCTTCGCGAAGCCGACTTTGAAGCGGCCTCTGCCAAGCGGTGGGTCTGAAATATAGTACGCAAATTCCAAACTACTGCTAGGCCGACTCGAGCCGCGAGCGGAACCGCTCGAGGCCGTACTCGAGCATGTCCGAACTGACCGACTGGAACTCGCCGTCGTCGGGCAGGTATTCGCGCACGGAGTCCCAGCTATCGCGGGCGTAGCGCTCGTCGAGCAGGACCCGCACCCCGACGTCCTCGGGCGAGCGGATGACGCGACCGATCGCCTGCCGTGCCTTCCGGACCGCAGGGATCGTCAGCGCGTACTCGAACCCCACGCCAGACGCTGATGCGCCTGGCTTGCTCCCCGACCGTTGCCCGGGGACGTCCCCGAACGCGTCGTCGTAGGCCCGCCGAACGGCCTTCGTCCGCGGGCTCGAGGTGTTGACGATCGGGACGCCACAGACCACGGCGGCCGAGAGCCGGTCGCCGCTGTAGTCGACCCCCTCGGTCAGCGTCCCGCGCAGGCTCGTCACGAGCACCTTCCCGTCGCCCGCGAAGAACTCGGCTTTCAGCGACTGGGTCGTCTCGTCGTCGCTCGAGGCGTCGAGCAGGACGGGTTTGTCGACTCGTTCCTCGAGTTCGCCGGCGATCCACTCGGCCTCGGCGTAGCTGGGCATCCCGACGAGGACGTTGCCCGGGAGCCGGG
Organism: Halobiforma lacisalsi AJ5; assembly: GCF_000226975.2. NCBI lineage: Archaea > Methanobacteriati > Methanobacteriota > Halobacteria > Halobacteriales > Natrialbaceae > Natronobacterium > Natronobacterium lacisalsi. The sequence continues at coordinate 962,646 of NZ_CP019285.1, forward strand.
CGACCTTCGAGACCGCGTCGGCGTAGTGGGTCCTGGTCGGGTTCTCCTCGCCCGGATAGCCACGGTTGTCGTAGGTGAACTTCGGCGCGGCGACCGCGAAGCTCTCGCGGTTCTCCTCGGGGAAGTGTAGCCCGTAGCGGCGCTCGACGATCGGCCTGTCTTCTTCGCGTGCGAGGTACTCCAGTCCCGTCACCTCGGTGAAGGCGTCGATCGGCTCGAGGGTGGCACTCATCAGGACGCCGCCGCCGAAGGCCGCGAGCCGTTCGCCGATGGCGTCGCTCGGGACGCAGTTGTGCAGCGCGAGGCGAGCGTTGTAGGCTCGCCGCCAGGAATCCGCGGGTTCGGTGTCGTCCCAGGTCCGCTCGAGTTCGATCTCCCGGAAGTAATCGGTGTGATCGCGGCGGTACCACTCGCCGAGCACGCGGCCGACCGCGGGCGCGGCGCGGGTGCGCTCCTCGTCCTCGGCCTCGTTCAGGATCCGGGCGACGACGGCCCCGACGGCTTCGGCGCGGACCCACTCGGCGTCGCCGTAGCCGGCCTCGCGGGCCCACTCCGTGATCTCGTCCTCGGCGGGTTCCGCCGGGTCGCGCAGGGGGAGCTCGTCGTCCTCGAGATCGTTCAGGTTCGATTTCCACCCCCTGTGGTTCCGGTCGAGATAGGCCGTCACCCGGCGGTCGAGTTCCGCCCGGAGGTCGCCGATGAACTCGAGGGTGCGGTTGAGTTCCTCGTAGGTGACGTCGCTGTCGTTCAGTTCGGCGCGCACGAGGTCTGCATCAGCCGTCTGGGAGCCCCCCTCCGCGCGTCGCCCCTCACGCTCGAACTTCACCGGCTGAATGACCCGCGAGAGTTCGGTCTCGGCGTCCCGCAGCGTACGGTCCCCGACCCCGTCGCTGACTAGATCCCGGACCCGGGGCTCGAGCATGTGCGCCTCGTCACAGACGACGAACGTCGAGTCGTCGAGCAACGCGCCCGTAAATGAGCCGACGGTTCTGGGGTCGAACGCGTGGTAGTAGTTGCCGACGACGACCTCGACCTGGCCAAGCGCCGCGCCCATCACCGAATGCGGGCAGGTGCCGTTCCGAGCTGCGCGGGCCACCAGGTCCTCGGGGGTGACCATCCCGGCCTGGGTGAAGTCGTAGGGGACGGCCTCCGCGGGGTCGCCGGTTCCGTCCTCGCTTTCCGGCAGGTCCTCGAGGTATTGGGCGTAGAACGGGCAGTACTCCGTGGCGACGCCGGCCGCGCCGCCGTCGTCGTACTCCGGGAGGTCCCGCGGGTAGGGCGTCGGTTCGCCCGCAGTCTCGAGGTAGGTCCCACTGTTCGTACGGCCGCTGTCGGCCAGCCCGATCTGCTGGCTACGGGCCCGCGCGGCGAGGTTTTGCGCGGTCGTCTCGCCGCCCTCGCCCGTGAGGTCACGGGTGCGGTCCCGCAGCGTCTCGCAGCGGTCGTAGACGTTGCCGTCGTCGATCTCCGCCGCTCCCTCGCGGTTGTACGGACAGACGTCGGCCTTGCCGACCAGCGTGAGCCCCGAGACGGGCCGCCAGTCGTCGGGCAGGTTCTCGTTGATCGTCTCGAGGTCCGCCTCGAACTGGCGCAGTTGCTGTTTGACGCTCGTGAGCACGAGGACGCGCTCGTAGTCGCTGTCGGGGTCGCGCACGAGGTCGATCCCGGCCGTCAGCGCGAGCATGGTCTTCCCGGTGCCACAGGCCCCCTCGACGACGGTGTAGCCGCCCTCGCGGGCGGTCTCGATCGCGGTTTCGATCCCGTCGACCTGCTCGTCGTAGGGTTCGGCGTGGCCGAAGATCGAGCGCCAGTCCGTCATTCTTCGCGTACTCGTGGGCGGTCGTCCATAGCGTTGACGGACCAAAGTCGCGGCGGCTTCCCTCATAAACGTCGGCTCGTTCCGCGCCCCGATCAGTAGCTGTCGAGTCAAGACGAGAGGGGCCGACGACCGCTACTCCTCGAGCGGCGACCCCTCGAGGGTCCCGCCGTCCCGGCCGTCGCCCCCGGCTTCGCCCTCCACCGGCAGCGCCCAGTCCCCCTCGAGCGCGGGCGTTCCGGTGAGAGCGATCCCGACGGCGGCGAGCCCGAAGACCGCGATGCCGACCGCGCCGACGGGGTTGACGACGAGTTCCGACCCGCCCTGGGCGAAGACGAGCATCGTCGCCGCGAAGGCGTTGAACGTGCCGTGCAGCGCGGTGGGGGCGAGCACCGACTTCGCTTCGATCGTGACGTACGTATAGACCGGCGACATCGCCAGACAGGCCGCGGTCATCATCCCGACGCCGACGACGGGGTAGTTCGGATAGTTGTACCCCTCGAGGATGACGGGCGCGTGCCAGAGCCCCCAGCAGAGGCCGATAACTGCGGACGCGCCCCAGAAGCCGAGGGGAGCGAGTTCCGTCAGAAAGACGCCGCGCCAGCCGAACTCCTCGCCGAACGCGAAGACGCCGTTGATCGTGACGCCGAAGACGACCGCGGCCACGATCGAGATCAGCAGGTTCCAGGGCCAACCGGGCAACGACGGGCCGGCCGGGGTCGCCTCGCCGTCCTGTGGCTGGGCGAACTGGGTTCCCTCGCCGGTCAGCGGGTTCGCGTCGGGGACGAACTCCACCCCCGGCAGCCCCAGCGAGATCGCCGTTCCCAGCAACACGAGGACGATCGGGACGGCGACGGCGACTGCGAGCCAGCGAAATCGACCCCGCGGGAGCCTGAGCCCCGCCGCCTCGAACGACGGCGGACCGACGATACAGGTCGCGATGCCGGCGAGCATCGGCGTGAACATGTACGCGGGCGCGAGCGCGAGCATGCTCACGCCGGCGAGCCGCGAGACGGCGACGATCGTGCCGGAGAGCACCGCCAGCGTCCCCAGGAAGGTCGCGAGCGATCGACGATCGATCCCGGTCACGCCGGCGTCACCCCCGTCGGCGAGCCGCCCGAATGTAACATGGTTGACTGGTGTGCCGGGCGATCGATAAACGTTGTGTCGCTTCTCGACCGCAGGTGTGGCAGGACGTTGCCGGCCGGAGGCTTACCATCCACTGGTCCCTGGGACTTGACGTGAACGTACCAGAACCGCTCCGAAACGCCGAGGGTGACGACGCGCTCGTTCGGAGTTTCGAGTACGACGATACGAACGAGAGCCTCATCGCGGTCGACTTCGGCCGAGACGGGGTCACCGGCGACGAGCTTTCCGTCGACGTTGTCGACTCGCGGGTCATCGTCGTCGCGGACGATCAGGGACTCGAGTGCGAGTTCGACCTTCCGCCGTCGGCGACCGACGTCTCCGTCCGCAACGGCGTCGTGACGATCGCGGGCGAACCGGACGACTGAGCGAGGGCGACACCACGTTCGTCGGGGCAACTCCTCACCGTTCTCGCCGTTCCCGTAGCCCACGGACGGACGATCCCATCGAAACCAGCGTCCGTTTCCCACTGACCAGACACTCGCGGGCGACCGGTGCACCGTCGTAGAGCCACAGCAGCGCCGTCAGGACGACGATCCCGAACTGCAGCCACAGGTACGTCGAGAGTTCACCGGCGAGCAACTGCTCCCGGTAGCCGGCGAACAGCCGGGAGAACTCGCTGAGAAAGCCCGCGGGAGCGGCCGTGGGAGGCGTCTCGACGGGCGCGACCGGCCAGAGGACGATGCCGAACTCGAGGGTGCCGCCCCTGACGTAGCCATCGACGACGTCGGCGGGCAGGTGCAACAGGTAGCCGAGGCCGAACGCGAGCCCCGCGCGGGGTCGACCCCAGGCCCGCGCGAGCGAGCCGACGACGATCGCCAGCGGGACCGCGACGAAGATCGAGTGGCCAAGCGCGTAGCCGGTCTCGAAGACGCCGAACTCCCAGGCCAGCGGCTTGTCGATCAGGTCGGGCAGGACGGAGGCGGCGACGACCGCGAACGCCTCGAGGCCGTCCGGGGACTCGCGGTGGAAGGCGTGACAACACAGCGAGTAGGCGAGATACCCCACGAGCGCGTGTTCCCAGGGCCACATGATAGCCCGTAACCGCGGCACAGGGAAGTGGATTCGCCCCGCTCTCAGCGGATGAACCGGACGTGTGATTTTCGTAACACCGATCCGAACGGTCCGTCATCCGAACGTCTGGTCGAAACGACGTCCGGATCCGGAGGAGTCGGTGCAAGCGTCCTGTTCGTCTGTACGCTCGTCGGCATCGGCGGGACGGTCCTGACACAGGATTCGGGAACCGCCGTGACGTGGTTCTGGATCGGGATCGGAGCCACGACGGCGTATTTCCTCTACAGAATCGTCGCGACGCTCGAGCGAATCGCCGAACGACTGTAATCGATCTCGACTGCCAGCGACGGTCGGCCGACGAACGCAACGCACTCGAGTGTGGGGCCACAATCGGAGGTATGAGCGAGACGGACGCCGACGCCGACGCCGATGCCGATACCGACTTCGACGTCGACCAGTGGCGCGACGAACTCGAGGCCAAACGCGCCGAAAAAAACGAGTTCTTCGCCGAGCACCCGCAGTCGCCGATCCCGCCCGAGGAACGCGACGGGTTCGACGGACTGGACTACTTCGACCCCGATCCGGAGTACCGCGTAACCGCGACCGCGACGGTTCACGACGACCCCGAAGTCGTCCTGATGGACACCACCGCGGGCCGGGAGATGCGCTACCTCCGGACGGTGACCCTCTCCGTCGACCTCGAGCGCGAGGACGAGGACCTCGAGGACGCTACCCTGGAGCTGGCCGCCTACCAGCAGGAGCGCCCCCAGGGAAATCGGGCGGACGAGCCGCTTTTCATCCCCTTCCGGGACAAGACGACCGGCCAGCAGACCTACGAGGGCGGCCGCTACATGGAACTGGCACCCGACCGGGAACTCGCAGATGGGGACGAACTCGTCGTCGACTTCAACCTCGCGTACACGCCCTTCTGTGCCTACAGCGAGACGTTCGACTGCCCGCTCCCGCCCGAGGAGAACTGGCTCGAGGCCGCGATTCCGGCCGGCGAACGCTTCGAGTAGCGCCGTCGACGGCGGCCCCGCGGCTCTTTGTAGTTCGGTACCGTGTGACACTTTATGCCGACCGTGTACTACCGGGGCGAACGGATCGAGTGCGAACGCGGAGCGATCCTCCGGGACGTGTTACTCGAGGCGGGACTGTCGCCGCACAACGGGATGGCCGACACGCTCAATTGCGGCGGTCACGCGACCTGTGGCACCTGCGCCGTTCGAGTCGAGGGCGACGTGAGCGAACCGACGGCGGCCGAAAGACGGCGGCTCTCGGTGCCGCCGCTGCGCGGCCGCGAGGGGTTGCGATTGGCCTGCCAGACAGAGGTACGCGGCGACCTCGAGGTGAGGAAAGGCGAGGGGTTCTGGGGACAGCGGGAGCCATCGGACGACGGACGGGCAGAAAGCGACGAGCAGTCCGACGCGCCCGAATCCACGGGCTGATCGGCACTCACTCGAGTCGGCCCGACGGGGTTCCAGTCGAAATCAGGGGGCGACGCCGACCGTCAGCAACGTCCCGTACTCGCGGTAGCGTTCGACCATGTCCTCGCGAGTGTCCCAGTCTTCGGTCGGGAACGCGGACGCGTCCGGGATCGTCGTCTCCCGGTCCGGGATGTTGTCCTGCTCGGCCACGCGGAGGCCGGCCTCCCGGAACGCCCGGCGGTACTCCTCGCGATCCCAGCGGGTCATCTCGACGTCGATCGACTCCTGCCACTCGTGGGAGTGGACGTTCTCCTCGTAGTAGTTGACGGCACAGTAGAAGGTTCCGCCGGGCCGGAGGATCCGCGCGATCTCCTCGAGCGTGTTGTGCGGATCGGCGGCGTAGTAGAACGCTTCCATCGACCAGACGTGGTCGATCGAGTCGTCGGCGAAGGGAAGCGAATCGAAGTCGCCGACGAGGTAGCCGACGTCCGAGTCGTCGGTGTACTCGGTCGCGTTACGGGCCATCTCGGGCGACCCGTCGAGGCCGTAGACGCGGCCAGCCTCCGCGTTGTCCCGCAGCGCGCGGCCGGCGTACCCGCTGCCACAGCCGAGATCCAGAATCGTATCGCCGGGTTCGACCGGCATACGCGCGAGCGCGTGTTTCGCCGTGTTCCAGTGTCGGTCTTCCATACCCTTGTCGCGACCACTCGTTGCCCAGTCGTCGAACTCCTCACGGACGCTCATGTCCGGACCGTCGTCCTCGGTGCGCAAAACGAGTTCGGGTTCCGATGCTACGGGGTCGACCACGAGTGGCTCGCGACGACCGTTAGTTTCTTTAGGCCACCCTAAAAATAGGAGAGTGGAGAGGCAACCGTCGGCCGAACACCGTGGGCATCGGCGTCGGTCGAACGAAGGCTCTCTGTGTCCCCCTTTCCCTTTCCCTTTCGCAGTCGAAACCGCCAGCGACGAGTCCGCGACGGGGCCGCCACACGAACGAGACTCGACGCGCCGAACGGGCGGTACGCCCGGTACGCCGAGACATAACATCCGCACTATTAAGTCGATCCCCGAAGTTTCTCGCCAGTATGGAATACACGCTCGAGATCGAAAACGCGCCATCGACGGTGCCCGGGGGAACGGGGATTCTCCTCTTGCACCCGAGCACCGGCGAAACCGATCGCATCGACACCGACTTCCTCAAGGCCGACACCGATCACTTCCTCGTCGTGTCGACGCGAACGACCGCCCGCGAAGTCAAGCAGAAACTCGAGCACTACGACGTCGACGAGGAACGCGCGGAGATCCTCGATACGCTCTCCATCGAACGGGGCTACTCCCGGCGCAAGAGCGACACCGTCCACTACGTCGCCGCACCCGACGACGTCGACGGCATCGTCGAACACATCGAGGGTTTCCTGGAGGCCCACGACGGCAAACTCCGTATCAGCTTCGACTCCGTCACCGAACTCGCCTACTATGCCGGCGACGAGCGGGCGCTCGAGGCCGTCGAACGGATCTGTGCACTGCTCGAGGAGTACGACGCCGCGGGCCTGTTTCACCTCTCGGAGGAGCCACACGACCCCGAGACGGTCGATCGCTTCCGCGAGCAGTTCGACGGCGTGGTCGATCTCGACGAGGACGGCTCCGTCGACGTCGAGTTCTGATCGACACGCGGTCCGGCACCGGACGTAGCGTAGGGGATCCCGACCGAAAAACGGGGCCGCGAAACCGACGGAACCGGCGAGAGCCGACTTACTTCTCCGAGACGTTCAGGACCCGACCGGCGGCGACCGTCTGTCCCATGTCCCGAATCGCGAAGCTCCCGAGTTCGGGAATCTCCTCCGACGGCTCGATGCTGAGCGGCTTCTGCGGACGGACGGTGACGACGGCGGCGTCGCCCGCCTGGATGAAGTCGGGATCCTCCTCCTGGACCTCGCCGCTGGAGGGATCGATCTTCTGGTCGAGCGATTCGACCGTGCAGGCGACCTGGGCCGTGTGAGCGTGGAAGACCGGCGTATAGCCGGCCGTGATCACGCTCGGATGCTGCATGACGACGATCTGGGCCTGGAACGTCTCGGCGACGGTCGGCGGATCGTCGGCGGGCCCACAGACGTCGCCGCGCCGAATGTCGTCTTTGCCGACGCCGCGGACGTTGAATCCGACGTTGTCACCGGGTTCCGCGAGGTCGATCTCCTCGTGGTGCATCTCGATGGTCTTGACCTCGCCGCCGACGTCGCTGGGCTGGAACGAGACCTCGTCCCCGGCCCGCATCTGTCCGGTCTCGATGCGTCCGACCGGGACGGTGCCGATCCCCGAAATCGTGTAGACGTCCTGGATCGGGAGTCGGAGCGGCGCGTCCGTCGGCGGCTCCGGCACCGGCAGGTCGTTCAGCGTCTCGAGCAGGGCACGGCCGTCGTACCAGGGCATCTGGTCGCTTAGCTCCGCGACGTTGTCGCCCTCGAAGGCCGAGATCGGGATGAACGAGGCGTCCTCCGTCGCGAACCGGACCTGATCGAGGAGGTCCTTGACTTCGGCGACGACCTCCCTGAAGCGGGTCTCCTCGTACTCGACGACGTCCATCTTGTTGACGGCGACGACGAGTTCGTCGATACCGAGCGTGCGAGCCAGGAAGACGTGTTCCTGGGTCTGGGGCGCGACGCCGTCGTCGGCGGCGACCACGAGGACAGCGTGGTCCGCCTGGCTCGCGCCGGTGATCATGTTCTTGACGAAGTCGCGGTGCCCGGGCGTGTCGACGATTGTGAAGTCGTACTCGTCGGTCTCGAACTCCTGGTGGGCGATGTCGATCGTCAGCCCTCGCTCCCGCTCTTCCGCGAGGTTGTCCATGACGTAGGCGAACTCGAAGCCGCCTTTCCCCTTCTCCTCGGCTTCCTCCCGGTGCTGTTCGATGACGTGCTCCGGGACGCTGCCCGTCTCGAACATCAAGCGGCCGACGAGCGTGCTCTTTCCGTGGTCTACGTGACCGATGATGGCCAGATTCTGGTGTGGTTTCTCCTGGGTCATGCTCACCCCCTCCGGTGCGGGAGGAGTGTTATTATCCCCCACACCTCGATTGCGGAACTACCACCCGACGGATCAAAACGGTTACGCGGGGTCCACCGACGAAGCGGCCGCTCGAGGTCGGGTACCGGCCTCGGTCTCGGTCCCGGACCCGAACCCTGACCCGGACGGCGCAGCCACGACGACTTCAGGCGGGGTCGACGACCTCCACGTCCCCCCGCATCGTCATCTCGTGTGGGTCACAGACGTACTCGGCGATCTCCGGAGTCGCCTCGAACTCGAGGGTCTGTGTCTCGCCTTCGGTGTCCATCGGCGGCGTCGCGTAGTCGTCGACGACCTCGTCGTCCTCGTCACGGAGTTCGATGTTGTGCAGGAACTCGCCCCGGTTCTCCCAGGTGATGGCGTACTCCCGACCCTCGAAGACGACGAGCGTGGGGTTTTCCACCCCGTCGATCGGGTCCGGATCGACGCCAATCCAGACGGTGATGTCCGTCGCGAGTCGGATCTCGTCGACGTCCTCCCACTCGTCGACGGCCTCCGATTCCGCCCCGCCCGTCGCCTCCTCCTCCTCGAGTTCGGATTCGGCGGCCCCTTCGGTTCCCCCATCGCGTTCGCGCTCACCCAGACAACCCGAAAGCGACGCCAGCGTCGTCCCACCCACGGCACCGATGAGCGTCCGGCGTGATACGGGCACCTTTACTGTCATACGTTAACATCCAACACAAGAGTAGTAAAAACCTGTCCAGGAACGGACGATGGACACACGAGCGCAGTCGGGACGAATGCCGAAACTCGGACGCCACGAGGGCGCAAGCCCCGGGCGCCACGATGCAGTGTGGCGCGAAAACGAGGGGAGGAGTCAGTCCGCGAGCGAATCGAACGTCTTCTCCGCCCAGCGGATCGCGTACTCGGGGCCGTGGGATCGATAGGCGTCCGTATCGAGCGCCGCGAACGGTGCCGGTAGTTCGATCGCGTGCTTGATCGCCGCACAGGCCAACTCCGTCGCGTCCGCGAACTCCGTCTCCCCGCGGGCCACCGCCGTCGGGAGCCCGGCGACGCGGTCCTCGAGGCGGCTTCCCGCGTCCTGCCAGGCGTCGGCCAACTCGGGGCGGTCGTCGTGCCACTCGGCGAAGACCTCCCGGCTCTGCAGCCCAACCCAGCCGTCGTACAGCGCCGCCGCGACCTGGTAGGTCCCGTTCGGATCCAGCGACACCGCCGCGTCGAGGTCCGGATACGCGTCCTCGAAAAAGCCAATGAAGTGCTCGGGAATCTCGAGGCCGAGTTCGACGAACGCCTCCGCGAGCAGGAACTGGAGGAACGGTTCGGGCGTCCCTTCGACGCGCGGTTTGACCAGGACGACCGGCGGTTCGGTCTGGCGTGTCCAGACGACGCTGCCGTCGCCGGGCATGCCGATCGTCAGGTCGGACCCGGCGTACCGGGCGAGCAGCGACGGCGCGTCCTCGGGGAGCCACGACGCCGGATACGTCGCCGGCTGCAGGGAGTCGGCGACGAGGCCGAGCTCTTCGGCCTGGGCCGGCGGCAGCGTCTCGAAATCCCGCTCACAGTCGAAGACGAGCGCCTCCGGCGCGTGTTCGTCCCGCACCTCCGCCACCGGACCCGGCAGGTCGCGGGCGTCGAACATCAGACGAAGGCCGTCTGGAAGATGATCAGAACCGACAGCAGTGCCGATACACCGACGGTGGCGAGAACGATCTTGGTTGCAGTGCTCATAGTCGGAGGCTATCACGCGCATCGCTTAAATCCATCTGTCTGCAGTCGTTCACTGGCTCACCTGTCTACATTCGTTCACCGGCGGTCGCGCCGCGGAACCCGTCGGGACCGACCGTCTCTCGCTCGAGCGACTCCACCCGAACTCGAGGGGTGGACGAAACGTGACTCGACGGACCGGGAGCAGCGTCAGCCGCGATCAAAGGAATCGAGAGCGGGAGAGATTTCGGAAACGGAGCGACGAAACCGGAGGACCTCGAGAGGGCCGCGGTGCCGAACCCGAACGAAAACGCAAGGGTGCCGATCACTCCTCGGCTTCTCGCCAGGAGTCGGGGACGTCTATGACGTAGCGGCCGTCCTCCTGGAGCGAGATGATGTACTCCTCGCGGTTGTAGAGCTCCATCAGGTTGAGTTCGTACTGGCCTGGACGAACGATCTTGATGCTCTCGAACTGCTGGTTCAGTTCCTCGCGAAGGTCCTCGATCGACGGCTCCTCGTCGGACGGTTCGCTGACGACGCGACCGTCACTCGGCGGACGGTCTCCTTCCGAGCGGTCGGGACCGGCGGATCCGGCCGTTGCGCCGTCATCGGACCGGGGGGCAGAGCCCGTGTCCGTTTCGGGTTCCGCCCCCTGTCCGGGATCGTGCGCGTAGTACTCGCGGTCGCCGTCCGCGTCGACGTTCGACGGGAGCGCGTCGCGATGGACGACTTCGCTACGAGCGTCGGCCTGGGCGTCGTTCTCGCTCTCTGCGAGTTTCGCCGTGGTGTAATCCGTCTCGTCGTCGCCAGCGGCGGGTCCCGAGGGGGACGACGTTTCGGTTCCGGCCGAGGAAGAAGAGGACGATGACGAGGACGCACTCGAGGACCGGTTCGGGGCCGAACCGCGGGCCTCACCCGACTCCGCTGGATCGGCTGAGGAACGGTCCTCCGGACGGCGGGCGGTATCCGGCCACTCGGTGAAGCCGTCGGCGTCTGTGGCTTCGTCCGTGTCTGCATCTCTTCCCGTCGCCCGGTCCGCCTCGCTGGTCGTCGTGCTCGAGTTCGCCGACCCCCTTCCGGTTCCGGGCGAGGGCGACGAGTCCCGACCACTCTCGGGCCACTGCCGGTCCGACGCCTCGAGGCGGTCGCGTCCCTCGTCGGGAGCAGCCGCGGCTCCGTCGATTGGCTCCTCCGGGGCCGATTCCTCGTCCGAGTCGTCGCCCGACATCCACTCGCGGACGGTTTCCGCAGCCCGGCCTGCGACGCTGTCGGGTTCGGTTTCGCCGGTGTCCGGCTGAGGATCAACCTCGGTCCCCGCGCCCGCGTCGCCCCCCGTTTCGGGTGGAGCCCGGCCGGGCCCGGCGTCCGAAACCGCTCCCGGAGACGATTCGGCTGCGGCCATGCTCGAGTCGGGGCCGGTACTCGAGGGAGATCCCGATCCGGATGCGCCGTCGCGTTCAGTGTCGGTTACGGTCCCGCCACCCGACAGCGACCCCGACGGCACGAACTGAAACTTGTTCCCGCCGCAGTCGGGACACCCCGACAGCATCTCCTTGGAGCCGTCGGGGAACGTCCGGCCGCAGTTCGTACATTCGTGTGGCATTTTAGTTGTGGGACACGAGCGCGCTGATCAGCGTTTCGTCCTTGTGAAGCGTTTCGATCTGGTTCGCCGGACCGATTACCGTCAGCTTGGCGTCCGACTTTTCAGAACCCATGATGCGGCCGATCAGCGACGAGTCGCCGCCGTCGGATTTGGGATACGTTTCGATCTCGATCCCGTTGAACTCGTCCGGGCTGATCTCGGCCATCGTCACTTCGATGAGCCGGCTCTCCTCGTCGGGCGTCAGTCCCTCCTCGAGGATGACGATGTTGCCGTCGTGGACGCCGTCCAGGATCATCCGGATCTTCTCCATGGTCGCCATCCCTTCCATGCGTTCGCCGCTGATCAGGTCGATCTGGACGCCGTCTTCCGGCGCATCTCCGTCGTCGGCATCTGTTGCTTGTGGCATCGTCTCACCTCACCCGAAGTACTCCGCGATCGAGTCGTACACTTCGTCCATGTTGTCGCCCTCTTTCGCGGAGAGGGGGACGGTCTTGTGCTGTGGGAACGCGTCTTCGATCCGCTTGACGCTCGACTCGTCGAGGTCGATCTTGTTGGCGAAGATCAACACGGGGAGGTCACGGGACTCGATGATGCCGATCAGCATCGTGTTGACCTGAGTGATCGGGTCTTCGGCGCTGTCGAGGACGTAAATAACGCCGTCGACGTCCTCGCGGAGCCAGTGCATAGCCTCGGCGACGCCCTCCGTCGCCTCGCGTGAGCGACGGATCGCGTCCTCCTCGTCCATCTCGTCGGTGAACTCCTCGTAATCGACCTTCGTCGTCACGCCGGGCGTGTCGACGATGTCGATCGTCACCGTCTTTCCGTTCCGTTCGATCTCGACGTTCTCCTTCCGACGGGCGCGCCGTGTTTCGTGTGGAACGTGACTTTCGGTGCCGATCGCGTCACCGGTCCAGTCCCGTGCGATACGGTTCGCGAGCGTCGTCTTCCCGGCGTTGGGCGGACCATAGATGCCGATACGTTTCGGTTCCTGTTCGGAGAACAGGCGGTCCGTAGCGCGAGAGATACTATCTTTGAGTTCTGTGAACAGTCCCATCCTTAGGGGCCCTCCAGCACCGCGGGGTGCATCTGCGCGTACTACAAACTGAATTCACTTAAGCCTACGTCAAACGTATTGAAAGAACGACAATATGAACTGTCAGGATACGTACTACGATCCGGAGCTCCGGTCGTGACTCGGACTGTCAACGAGTACCGAGACAGAAGTCCCCAATGAGGATCGACCACCCCCACCCCTTCGTTTCAAGTGGAGATCGTCGAGGCCCCGGTGGGATGGGGCCGGCCGATCGACGCTCGAGTACCCCCGATTTCGACTCGAGCGAGCGATTGAGCCCTCGAGACAGCCGAATTCGAGGAAAGAGCGGATTCTAGTAACTCGATCCGTTAGAGAACGCTGTTCTAGTTCGAACTAGTAACTAAATACAACTCCTCTAGTAAAAATTCTATTTTGCTAGGAGTGCGGATATTGTTTCTGCTAACAGGTAATAAAACCTGTCTCTCTAGAGACCCCTCCCTCCCCCACCCCCTCTCGGACTGTTCCACTTGAAACAAAGGGGTGGGGGGGGGCTTCTCGATGACCGGTCGGATTTCTAACCTTTCCTGATCGTCCGCGAACTCCCGAGCAGACCATTCATTGATCGGACAATTCGCCCCGCCGATCCACGCTTTCTCTCGGTCATGAACCGTCGCTCCAGGGTTCCAGGTTGATCCGCCGCGTCTCCCTTCCGGCCTGTTTTCCCACAACGTCTCACTCGACTGCAGGTTTTCTCCCGGCTCCCGCCCTCGAGCGCTCGACTGGGGGAATGGTCGAATTGGTCTCGTTCGACGTCCATGCCGACACTGATGCCGACCTCGAGTGCGATGAACAGCCGACCAGCCCACGAGTCCATACGCGCTACACGCGCCTGCGCAGAGACCACACCCACAGCTATCGATAAAGACGAGTCACCCACAGCTACGGCAAAGACGAGCGTCCGTTTCTCGGACCAATCTATAGTAACAACTGCAACTATTCACACACTGATCGCCGATCCGTCTGGCGATCAGATGTGCACTGACTTGCAGTGGCTACTATAGCGCTCCCTCCAACGATTGGTCCAACGAACGAGGCAATCCCTCGAACGGACGACTCCCGTCCTCGCCACGAGCTATCAATCGACGATCACGAAACTCGGTTTCGACCTGAAACGATGGGTCCTTTTCCACGAAATCCCGTCCCCCACCGTTCTCGAGGACCAAACCCGGGGTAGACCGACCGACGAGGAGGTCTTCGATCACGGATTTGAACGAAGGGAAGAATTTAAGACCTCACTGTTCCTCTGTTTCGTTTGCATCAACTGGACCCGAGCCGGGGTGGCTGAAAAGCAGACGGGCCGCACTGGCCCACCGGAACCTCGATATACCTGGTTTTGGGTTCGGTATTCCACTCGAAATCAGGGGGTACGTGTACGACGGATGTCAGACGACAATACGGAAAGGACAGCCCCGGACAAGGTCGACGTCGGGAGTACCGACGGGTTCTCGACGGATCTCGGCGGGACCGACTTCGGGGACGACCTCGGCGAAGACGAACCGAAACAGGGATTGTTCGACGATCTGCTCAGCGGAGAACCGATATTCGAGAACAAAGAGGTTCTCAGACCGTCATACACCCCGCACGAACTCCCACACAGGAGCGACCAGATCAACAAGATGGCGACGATTCTGGTCGCCGCGCTGCGCGGGGAGACCCCGTCGAACATCCTGATCTACGGGAAGACGGGGACCGGGAAGACCGCCAGCGCGAAGTTCGTGAGCAAGGAACTCGAGAGCACGTCCCAGAAGTACAGCGTCCCGTGTGACGTCGAGTACATCAACTGCGAGGTGACCGACACCCAGTATCGCGTGCTCGCCCAGCTCGCGAACAAGTTCATCGAGAAGAACAAGGACCGGATCGACGACCGGATCGACTCGCTGCGGGACCTCCTCGAGGAACTCGACGACTACGACGCTGAACGCGACGCCGGGGTCGAGACGAACCGATCGGGGGGTGACGACGCCGACCTCTTCGACTCCTCGAGCGAGGGGCTGGGGGGCAGCGACGATCCGAACACCTCTATTTCGTCTGGAGAGTTCGAAACGTCTTCGTCTGGCGATTCGACAGGTGAAACGGAGGGGTCGACCGGGGACCCGCCCGCCGACCGATCGGCGGACCCCGCGGACGAGGCAGCGTTCGCGACCGACGAGACGCTCGAGGACGCTCGAGGGGGGGACGGCGCGGCCGATCATCCGCTCGCGTCCACGCCGTTCGATTCCCGCGTGGAGGTCGAAGAACGGATCGACTCCCTGCAAGAGGACCGGGACTCGTTCGAAGAGGTCCCGATGACGGGATGGCCCACGGACCGGGTCTACAACGTCTTCTTCGACGCCGTCGACTACGACGAGCGGGTCGTCGTGATCATGCTCGACGAGATCGACAAACTCGTCGAGAAAAGCGGCGACGACACCCTCTACAACCTCTCGCGGATGAACTCCGAACTCGAGAACTCCCGGGTATCGATCATCGGCATCTCGAACGACCTCAAGTTCACCGACTTCCTCGACCCTCGCGTGAAGTCCTCGCTCGGCGAAGAAGAGATCGTCTTCCCGCCGTACGACGCGAACCAGTTACGGGACATCCTCGAGCACCGGTCGGAGGTCGCGTTCAAGGGCGGCGCGCTCTCCGAGGACGTCATCCCGCTGTGTGCGGCCTTCGCCGCACAGGAACACGGCGACGCGCGCCGTGCACTGGACCTGCTACGAACCGCGGGCGAACTCGCGGAGCGTTCCCAGGCCGAGACGATCGTCGAGGAACACGTCCGGCAGGCCCAGGACAAGATCGAACTCGACCGCGTCGTCGAGGTCGTCCGTACCCTGCCCACGCAGTCGAAACTGGTCCTCTTCGCGATCATCCTGCTCGAGAAAAACGGCGTCCACAGCATCAACACGGGCGAGGTGTTCAACATCTACAAGCGCCTCTGCGAGGAAATCGACGCCGACGTCCTCACCCAGCGGCGCGTGACGGACCTGATCAGCGAACTCGACATGCTCGGCATCGTCAACGCCGTCGTCGTCTCGAAGGGCCGGTACGGCCGGACCAAGGAGATCAGCCTCTCGGTGCCGCTCGAGGAGACCGAGGCGGTCCTGCTGTCGGACTCGCGGCTGTCCGATATCGACGACGTGCAACCGTTCGTTCAGGCGCGATTCGAGAATTAGGGCCCTAGGGCTCGTTCCGGAGTTTCCTCGCCGACTCGAGGAGACTCCCGCTCGTTCGAACCCATCGATGGATCGATATACGAGCGGTCGCTTCGCTCGCGTATGAGACGACGACTCGTCCTCGCCTCCACGGGAAGCATTGTCCTCACCTCGCTTTCGGGGTGTCTCTCGAGCGTCCGCGGATTCTTCCGAGACGACGAGATCGATGGCCACGAGAGCGGGGAGATCGAAGTGGTCGTCGAGGGCGAGTCGATCGACTTCACGGCGGATCGGTTCCAGGCCGAGAACGCCGAGGACTCCTCGGTCTACTTTCACTTCCACGAGGGCCACGAACCGTGGTTCATGGAACGCAAGCGGGTGACGTTCGCTGAAGCGATCGATCTCCTCCCCCACTTCGCGTACGAGAACGCAGACGGGAACCACGTCGTCACGTTCGACGGGACGACCTACGACGAACGCGACGGGGGGACGACGATCCGGTTCGAGATCAACGGGGAAGCGGTCGACCCGACCGAACGAAAGCTGTACGACGGCGACGAACTGTTCCTCGAGATCGCGACCGAGGACTGATTCCGGGTCGGCGGGACGGCGACCCTCTCGGTGACCCCTCCGTTTCGCCTCGAGCGGCTGCTCGCGTTCTCGAGTCGACGAACTCGGCCGTCACTTCCGGGGCCGATTCTGATTCCGATCCGGATTTCGCTTCTGATTTCGATTCCGGTGGTGGACTCGCGTCGCGACGCCGACGCCGGCGGCGACCCCCGCGCTCCCGAGAGCGCCGACCGTTCCGATCGTGCCGACGACTCCGGTGCCCGTACCTGTGCTCACAGGCACGATCGTGCCGGCCATGATCTCGTCGAAGAACAGGCGGACGTGGCCGAGCCACGGGATCCGGAACGTGGCCTTGCCGGTGACCCACTCCGGTTTCACGACGTCCGTTCGCGCGCCGCCCCGGTACTGGTCGTAGCCATCGTTGGCGTCGCCTTTCGTGACGAACCCGTCGTATCGGGCCGGACAGCTCCTGACCTCTTCGCAGGTGGCGTCGCCGACGAACTCCTCGTTGGCCTTCGTCTCGACCCAGTTCTCGCCCTCATCGACCCAGAAGTGGGCGCGATGGATCACCGGCGTCTGTCGTTCGCTGCCGTCCGGCCTGAAGACGATCACGTCGCCGGCCTGTCCGAACTTCTCGTGGTCGCCCTGACCGTTCTCGAGGGTAACGACCCCGGTGTCGCCGACGGAGTCGTCACCGACGAACCGGTCCTCGTCGACGACGAAGATCAGATCGCCTCGTTCCATGTTCGGTTCCATGCTGCCGCTCTCGACGGCGACCAGCGGGGGCCAGACCCCGCTGACCGCGAACAGCAGCAGGCCGACGACGGCGACGATGGCCACGCTGCTGAGGACGTCGCGGACGAGTACCGCGGGTTCGTCGTCGGTTCGGAGGAACCAGCGGACGACGCCGTCGTCCTCGATGGTGACGTCGCTGGTTCCGGTTCTGCTCCCGCCGTCGCTGCTGTCACCGGCGCGGTCCCGAGTCGTCCGAGGCCGATCACCCGAGCCATGGGTTTCGGCTTCGGATTCGGTCTCGGCTTCGGCCTCGGTTTCGGCAGAAGACGGGCCGCCGAACGACGGCTCGTCCTCGTCGCGCTCGTCGGAACCGCCGGCGTCTCGACCGCTCATTGCCACGGGTTTTGCCGGGGGCGGCAATCAACTTTCCCCTCGATCGTTTGCCCGACGCTCGGGGTGGTTCCGATCGGCGCGTTTCGCGCCCCGGAAACGGCCCGCCGATTCGCTACCCTTTTTTCCCCGGTCACCAACGTGAGTCGTGTGCCACTCGAGGCTCCCGCCCGGATCGTTAGCGAACTCACGAGTCGCGGCTACAACGCCGAGCGCGAGGCGGTGACGCGACTCGCTGCGGCCGACCACACGGATGCGACCCTAGAGCGGGTCCTCGAGGAGTTACCCGAGGACGCGCTGGTCGTCCGCACGGAGCACGTCGAGGCCGCGCTGTCGGCGCTCGAGTCGCCGGCGTCGCGACCCGCGGCCGACGCCGCGGCCGAAACGGCCGACCCCTCCGTTTCAACTGGAACTCCCGAACCCACAGCAGGCGAATCGGTCGACGCGTCTCCAGTTGAAACGGAGGGGTCTTTGACGGGGGCGGGACGGTCGGTCGATCCCGAACTCCGGTCGCTCGAGATCGTCGGGGACATGACCGGCGAGAGCACTGGGACGGGCGAGTACGAGGACTTCGTCTCTGTGTTCCGGGACCGACTCGACAAACTCGGTGCAAAGCTCCGCGGTCGGGTCAACCATCGACCGGCGACGGCGATCGAGGGCATGCCGGGCGGCAGCGAGGTCGCGATGGTCGGGCTGGTCAACGACGTCCGGTCGACGGCCAGCGGCCACTGGCTGATCGAACTCGAGGACGCGACCGGAACCTTCCCGTGGCTCGTGATGAAGGATCGGGACTACGTCGATCTGGTCGACGAACTGCTCTGTGACGAGGCGCTGGCGATGGAGGGAACCCTCGCGGACGACTCGGGCATCGCGTTCGTCGACTCGATGTACTTTCCGGACGTCCCCCGGACGTACGAGCCGTCGACGGCCGATCGTCACGTCCAGGCGGCGCTAATAAGCGACGTCCACGTCGGCAGCGAGGAGTTCATGGCCCAGGCCTGGAACGACTTCGCCGACTGGCTCCACACCGAGGAGGCCCAGCACGTCGAGTACCTGCTGCTCGCGGGCGATATGGTGGAAGGCGTCGGCGTCTACCCCGATCAGGACGAGGAACTCGAGATCGTCGACATCTACGAGCAGTACGAGGCGTTCAACGAGTACCTGAAGAAGGTGCCGGGCGACATCGAGATCGTCATGATCCCCGGCAACCACGACGCGGTGCGGCTCGCCGAGCCCCAGCCGGGTTTCGACGAGGAACTCCGGGAGATCATGTCGGCCCACGATCCCCGGATCGTCAGCAACCCCTCGACGGTGACCCTCGAGGGGGTCTCGGTGCTGATGTACCACGGGGTGTCGCTGGACGAAGTCATCGCGGAACTGCCGGAGGAAAAGGCCAGCTACGACGATCCCCACAGGGCGATGTACCAGCTTCTGAAGAAGCGCCACGTCGCACCCCAGTTCGGGGGCCACACGCGGCTCGCGCCCGAAGAGGAGGACTACCTCGTCATCGACGAGGTGCCCGATATCTTCCACACGGGTCACGTCCACAAACTCGGCTTCGGGAAGTACCACAACGTGCTGGCGATCAACTCCGGCTGCTGGCAGGCCCAGACCGACTTCCAGAAGAGCGTCAACATCGACCCGGACGCCGGCTACGCGCCGATCGTCGACCTGGATACGCTGGACGTGACGGTCCAGAAGTTCAGCTGAGAACACTCCCGTTTTTCAGTGACTCGAGCGCTCGAGCGCCGCGCCGGTGGGTCGCTCGAGCACGTGGCCAACGCGATAGCGTCGGGAGACTACTCCTTGGGCGCCGACGCGTCGGATTCCTCCGCGTCGTCGACGAACACCCGCGTTCGGAGGTACGCCTCGAGTTCTTCCCGCGCCGCCCGGACGGGTTCGTGGGTACCGGTCGTCGCGCGCTGGTTTCGCGCGCCGTGGACCGTCGCCACGATGAAGTCGGCGGTCCGCTCCGGATCGACGTCTCGGAACACGCCCTGGTCGATCCCGGCACGGACGACCTCGGCGACGTGGCTCCGATGGAAGTCGTCGGTCGCGGCGAACTGTTCCCGGTAGGCGTCGTCGTGGGGTGCCTGTCCGCGCAGCGCCTCGATCGCTTCCATGAAATCGACGTGTTCGGGCTCGAAGGAATCGGGCAGCGCGTAGTCGACGAGCGTCCGGAGGTGCTCCCGGGCGTCGTCGAACTCGCCGTCGATCGGCATATCCTCCTCGAGCCGCTCGAGGAGGAACTCGAGGAAGGCCACGAGCAGTTCGTCTTTCGCGTCGTAGTGCTGGTAGATCAGCGACTTGCTCTTGGGGAACTCGTCGCCGATGCGCTGAATCGTGAGATCCGAGTAGCCGTGTTTCCGCAGTGCCTCGTAGGTTGCTCGCATGATCTGGGTGTGGGTATCGTCCGGCGAGCAGTCGAAGAGCCCCTGTTCACTCATTGTGAATAAATATTCATTCAGGAAGCATATAACTTATTACTTCGTCCGATCTCGAAGCATCGTCTGTACCCCACGTGCTGGGAGTAGCCGACGGCAGTCACTCGACGCTTGCCGACACCGCCGTCGAGTGACCGAGAGTCGCGCTTCGGGTGGGTGGAACTCGTCATTTCACGTTGGAACTCGAAGCACGGGACAACAGATAAACTGCGATAGCACCGAACACGAGGTCGAGTCCGATCAGGACGGCGACACCCGGTGCGACGCCGTTGAGGGCGCCGTCGAACCACGAGACCTCGACGACCGTCATGACGTCTTGGTCGATCATGAGCGAGCGTGCGGCGTCGACCCCGTAGGTAACCGGATTGAAGCGAGCGAACGTCCGAATCCACTCCGGTAGGGTCTCGAGGGGGAGGAACGCGCTCGACAGAAACAACAGCGGAAACTGTAACAGGTTCGCGCCGATGATCGTCGATTCCTGATCCCGGGTGAGGATCGCCAGTGCGTTCGAGAACGCGACGAACCAGAGCGAAAACAGGATACCGATCGCGACGATGCCGACGGCACCGGCGATACCGGTGACGATCTCCGCGCCGAGCAGGACGCCGAGTCCGAGGATGATGGCGATCTGAACGGCGATCCGGAACACCTCCGCGGCGGTCTTGCCGACGAAGACGGCCGTGCGGTTCATCGGCGTCACGAGCACCTTCTCGAACATTCCGTTCTCGATGTCGTTGACCAGCCCCACGCCCGACGTGATGGCCGCCGCGAGCGCGACCTGGATCGCGATCGCGGGGACGAGGTACGTCTCGTAACTGATCCCGGGAATCCCCCGATTGACGGCGCCGCCGGCCACGTTCCCGAACACCTCCGTGAACAACACGAGGAAAATGATCGGCTGTACGAGCGAGACGACCAGAACGAACGGGTTCCGAACGGCCTTGCGGTTCCACCGCTTGAAGTTTACCCACGCGTCCCCGGCGAAGGTGTTTCCGGAGCGTGCGTCCGGCCCTGCCGAGGTCGCCGTGTCTTCGTCGGCACCCGGCAGACTCATCGTTCGGCCTCCGTGTCGTCGGTCTCGAGTTCCTCGCCGGTGATCGCCAGGAACACGTCGTCGAGGGACGGTGCGCGGATGTTGAACCCGGTCACCGTCAACTCCGCGTCCCGGAGCGCGACCAGTAAATCGGTCCCGTGCTGGCGGGCCGTCTCCGCGGTGACGCTGATCCCCTCGTCGGTTTCGGTGACGGACGCGTCCGTGAACGCGTCGAACTCGCGTGCGATCGCCGCGGCCCGCTCCCGGGCCGCCTGATCGCCCTCCAGTTCCACGTCGAGAACCTCGCCGCCGACTTCCCGTTTCAGGTCCGCTGGACTTCCCTCGGCGACGATTTCTCCGTCGAGGATAACCGCCAGACGATCGCAGAGTTGGTCGGCCTCCTCGAGGTACTGCGTAGTCAGGAAGATGGTCGTCCCGAGGTCGTTGATGCGCCGGAAGTAGTCCCACAGTCGGTTGCGGGCCTTCGGGTCGAGCCCCGTCGTCGGTTCGTCCAGGAAGACCAGCGGCGGCCGGTGGACCAGCGCTGTCGCGGCGTCCAGTCGCTTCTTCATACCGCCCGAGAACTCCTCGGCCCGCTTGTCGGCGACGTCGACGAGATCGACGAGATCGAGCAGTTCGGAGACTCGCTCGGGGCGCTCGCCACGCGGCACCCCGTAGGCCTCGCAGGCGAATCGGATGTTCTCCTCGGCGGTGAGTTCCGGATCGATACTCGTCTCCTGGGCCATATAGCCGATGGATTCGCGGATCTTGCGGGATTCCGACCGGACGTCGAAGCCGTTGACTCGGACCTCCCCACCCGTTGGGGACAACAGCGTGGCGAACACTTTGATCGTCGTCGTTTTCCCCGCCCCGTTCGGCCCGAGGAAGCCGAAGAACTCCCCGTTGGGGACGACCATGTCGATCCCGCTGACGGCGGCGGTCCCGTCGGAGTAGACGAGTTCGAGTCCATCGACGTCGATAGCTATCGGAGGGCCCGTCCTCCCCTCTCGGCGGGAGTCGTCGTCGCCTCGAGCGAGTTCGGCCGCCCTCTCTGGTTCCGGTGATGACATACCTTTGCTACTGGACCTGACGCGAGATGAGTTGTCCCAACAGCGTGGTCCCCTCGGCGTGTCGAGCACGTTCGTCCTCACGCTCTCGATTCCGCTGCCACTGGCCGTTGTGCTCGGTTGAGTCGCCGTCCCCGGTCCCGTCCTGCACCGGGACTCGAGTCAGCGATTCAGTCGGAGAGCCTACGGCTCCATCCGAAAGCGGATCGTCGGCGACCCGTTGAACCGGGGACCGCTCCCTCGGCGTTCGAATCCCAGTTCCTCGGCGGCGTCGGCGATGGTATCCCTGTCGGCGTCCCGGGAGACCAGCACTTCCACCGCCATCGACTCGCGCTCGGCGAACCGAACGGGTTCCGCGAGCAGTCGCTTACAGGCGTCGTCGGTCCCGTCGAGCTGGGTGACGTGGACGGTGTTCTCCCGGGCGTCGAAGCTGATAAACCCCAGTAGATCCTCGGGATCCGAACCGTCGTACTGCGAGTCCGAGACGTCGACGTTGGGGTCGTGATTGCCGTCCTCCGCGACGCGGACCGTTCGGTCGTGCACCAGATTCCGCATCACGTCCGTCGGCGCATCGGCGATCGACGCCAGCGCGTCCGCGTCGGCCTCGAGGGCGTCCCGTACGTTCATCGTAGTGTGTCAATGCCACCCACAAATATAAATCCAGCCCGCGAGTCCGGAGCACGGTCGGTTTCGGAGACCGGTTCTCGAGGTGGACCGTCGATGGAACTGTAACGATCGTTCGGCCGAATCGGCCGAAAGCGGCGGTCAAAATCCGCCTAAGGGGACACAGTTATTTGCCCGGTGGGGTAACGACGGGGTATGAGCCACGCCACCGGTACTCGAAACAGCCACGCTCGTCACGCTCGTCACGCTCGGGAGGTGTTGGTATGCGCGTCGTAACGAAGTTCGGCGGAACCAGCCTCGGAAGCGGCGACCGGATCAACCGCGCCGCGGACTCGATCGCCGCTGCCGTCGAGGACGGCCACGAGATCGCCGTCGTCGCCAGTGCGATGGGGTCGACCACCGACGACCTCCTCGATGAGATCACCTTCGAGACGGACGAGCAGGACCGCGCCCAGATCGTCAGCATGGGCGAGCGCACGTCCGTTCGGATGCTCAAGGCCGCGCTGTCTGCCCGCGATATCGACGCGCGATTCTTAGAGCCCGGATCCGATGACTGGCCGGTCGTCACCGACGAGTACGGCGAGGTCAACGTCGAGGAGACCCAGAAGCGCGCCGCCGAGATCGCCGAGAACCTGGACGACGTGGTTCCGGTCATCACCGGTTTCCTCGCCGAGGGGCCGGACGGGTCGATCACGACGCTCGGCCGCGGCGGCAGCGACACGACGGCCGTGATGATGGGCAAGTACATGGACGCCGACGAAGTCGTCATCGTCACCGACGTCGAAGGCGTCATGACCGGCGACCCGAACGTCGTCGAGGGAGCCCGCAACGTCGGCGAAATCTCGGTGGACGAACTCCGGAACCTCTCGTTCCGCGGGGCAGAGGTCGTCGCGCCGTCGGCGCTGTCGTACAAGGACGGGAACCTCGACGTTCGCGTCGTCCACTACCAGCACGGCGACCTGCTGTCGGGCGGCACCAGCATCGAGGGCGAGTTCGAGAACCTCGTCGACTTGCGCGAGCGGCCGCTGGCCTGCCTGACCGTCGCCGGCCGGGCGATCCGGAACCAGCCCGGGGTCTTCCACAGGCTCTCCGAACCCCTCTCGGAGAGCGACATCAACATCGACGCGGTCGCCAGCGGGATGGACTCAGTCACGTTCTACGTCGACGAGGACGAGGCCGAACGGGCGGAGAACATCCTCCACCGGGAGGTCATCGCCCACGACGAACTCTCGAGCGTCACCGTCGACTCGCCGATCGCAGTCGTCCGTGTCACGGGCGGCGAACTGCCCAACCGACCGGGGATCGTCAGCGAGATCGTCTCGCCGCTTGCCGAGGAGCGCATCCACCTCCAGGACGTCATCACGAGCGCGACCAGCGTCGCGCTGTTCGTCGACTGGTCCGACCGCGAACAGACCCTCGAAGTGACCCAGGAAATCTTCTGATCGCTGGGTGGGCGAGCGAGGGAGTCCTCGATCCCCAGGCCGACTCCCTCGCCGATAACTGGCCGCTATAATTCAGATGGCCGATAGTTTTACTGTCCGGTAGAGAGACGTTCAACCTGGCGGGATGGGGGGTTCAGTCGTTGCCACGGTCACGCCCATCCGGTGACCGGCCGTATCCCGCCACCGACGTATCGTCCGCGGTGGTCGCCCACCGCCGCGTCTTCCCGCGCCCGTTAGGGGGCTCGTTCGACCGGCCGCTTTCAGTCGGCCGGCTTTTCTACAGGCGCAGCAGGCCGAGTGACGTCGCCGTCCGCCGTCCAGTCACCCCGTCATCGTCTAGTCACCTCGTCGTCGTTCCTCGAGGTCCGAACCTGTCCATCGCTGTCCCGACCCGTCGCTTACACCGCGGGTAGATCCGCCGGTAGCCACGTTCCGTCAGTCGATTTGAACTGTCGCGGTCCCGGAGTGGGGGTATGGTCGGATACAAGACCAAGATGGTCGAACGGATCTCGCTTCCCGCACGGGAGCAACGCGAACGCAACCTCGAGGAGGCGGGATACAACGTCTTCAATCTCTCTTCGGACGACGTCTTCGTCGATCTGTTGACCGACAGCGGCACGGGCGCGATGAGCGACCGCCAGTGGGCCGCGCTGATGAGCGGCGACGAGGCCTACGCCGGGGCGCGTAGCTTCGACGAACTCGAGTCGGCCGTCGCGGACGTGATGGGCTTCGATCACGTCGTTCCGGCCCACCAGGGCAGGGGCGCGGAGAACGTCCTCTACGGGACGCTCCTCTCCGAAGGCGACGTCGTCCCGAACAACACCCACTTC
This sequence comes from Halobiforma lacisalsi AJ5, assembly GCF_000226975.2. NCBI lineage: Archaea > Methanobacteriati > Methanobacteriota > Halobacteria > Halobacteriales > Natrialbaceae > Natronobacterium > Natronobacterium lacisalsi. The sequence goes on from NZ_CP019285.1 coordinate 987,742, forward strand.
GACACCACGCGGGCCCACGTCGCGAACCAGGGGGCCGAGCCGGCCGACTGTCCCGTCGCCGTCGCGCACGACCCGTCCGCGTCGGAGCCGTTCAAGGGGAACTTCTCGCTCGAGCGCGGTCGGGAACTCGTCGACGAGGTTGGCCCGGATCGCGTCCCGGTGGTCATCCAGACGGTCACGAACAACTCGGCCGCGGGTCAGCCAGTCAGCGTCGAAAACACCCGCCGCGTCCGGGAGTTCGCCGACGAGATCGACGCGACCTTCGTGATCGACGCCTGCCGGTTCGCGGAGAACGCCTACTTCGTCCAGCAACGCGAGGAGGAGTTCGCCGACGCCTCGATCGCCGACATCGCCCACGAGCAACTGGGGTACGCCGACGCGGTCGTGATGAGCGGCAAGAAAGACGGACTCGTCAACGTCGGCGGGTTCGTCGCGACCGACGACGCCGACCTCTTCGAGCAGTGCAAGCAGCGCGCGATCCTCTACGAGGGGTTCCCGACCTACGGCGGGATGGCCGGCCGGGACGTCGCCGCCCTCGCGGTCGGGCTCCGGGAAGCCGTCGAACGGGAGTACGTCGCCGACCGCGTCGAGGGGGTCCGGGAGTTCGGTGAACTACTCGCGGAGGCGGGCGCACCGATCTACGAGCCGCCGGGCGGCCACGCCGTCTACCTCGACGCCGGCGCGGCGCTCTCTCACCTCCCCGACGAGACGTTCCCGGGGCAGGCGCTGGTCTGTGAACTGTATCGGGAGGGCGGCGTCCGCGGCGTCGAACTCGGGAGCTTCGCGTTCCCCGACACCGACCGGCCGGAACTGGTCCGGCTCGCGGTTCCGCGTCGCACCTACCACCGCGAACACTTCGAACACGTCGCCGAAACCGTCGAAACCGTCCTCGAGAAACGCGAGGACGTCCGGGGGCTCGAACTCGCGAGCGAGCCCGAGATGCCCGAGATTCGCCACTTCACCGCGGAACTCGAGCCGGTGGGGCCCTGATCTGGATCTGACCCCGATTCCGAGTTGACTCCGGCCGGCAGCGTTCGCGGCGACTACATCGAGAGCACGCCGCGGGCCCGGGCTCGCAGACCCGACTCCGGCTGTGGTTCGGGCTCTTCACCGCCGAAGCGCTGCTTCGCGGCCTCCTGGAGGGCCGTCGTGTCGATCCCCGGGCCGCCCGCCCCGCCGTCGCCGGAGCCGACCAGCCAGTCCGGGAGACTGGACTCGAGTTCCTCGCGTTTCTGTGCTTTCACCTGGCTGTACTGTCGGAGAACGATCCCAACGCCGAGAAACAGCGCGGCGTCGCGCAGTTCCCGCCGGAACCGATCGGGATCCTTGCGGACCGCGATCGCTTTCACCAGCGAGATGCCGCCGATCGCGAGATAGATCTTCGAGCGTTTCGACGGGTCGCCGCCGAGTAACTGTTGGAGCGCCATGTGCGGCGACGTACCACGTTCCCCCTCATAAAACTGCGTCGCGCTCTCGCAGCGCCGTGATCAGTACTAGGGGATTTCGGCCTCCCACTCCTCGAGCCGGTCGACGAACTCCCCGCGCAGGTCGTCGTAGGTGAACGTTACCGCCTCCTCCGGTTCGATCGCGTGTTCGTCGAACCGGCCCTCGAGGTCGACGCGCTCTTCATCGACGGCGGGAAACTGCACGTTTCTGGCCGCGATCTCGCGCTGAGCCGGCCGCGAGAGCAGGAACTCGAGGAACTCGTAGGCGAGTTCGGCACGCGGCGAGTCAGCGAACACCGCGGCACACTCGACGTTCTCGTACCCCTGTCCGTCGAGAGGGGTGACCGCGTGGCGGCGGAGTTCCCTCCCGGCCGCGCTCGCCCCGACCCGGTCGGTCGAGTAGGAGACGACCAGCGGGCGCTCGCCCTCGAGGTACGATTCGCGGTAGGCCTCGGTCCATCCCTCCCGTATCCCGACCCCGTTCTCCCGGAGGTTGCGCCAGTACTCGAGGAAGTCGTCGCCGTACTCGGCGATCGTCCACAGCAGGAACGCCCGGCCGGGGTCCGAGCGACGGGGATCCTGCGCCAGCAGGGCACCCTCGTACTCGGGAGCGAGCAGGTCGTCGAAGGTTTCGGGAACCCCTGGCCGCGGGACCGCCTCGGGAGGATTGCCGTCGCCGTCCCCGTCGTCGTCGGTCTCCGGCCCGAGTTCCGTTTCGTCGGCGACGAGCGTCACGTAGCCGGTGTCGAACGGCAGCAGCCGGTCGTGTGGCTCCTCGACGGCGTCTGTGAGTTCGGTGCGGACGCGCTCGTCGCGCTCGAGACGGTCGCGCTGGAGGGTCTCGAACAGTCGATCCTCGAGCGTCTCGTCGACGTAGACCAGTTCGGGCAGCGTCAGCCCGAGGTAGAGGTCGGCCTCGATGCGGGCGCCGACCTGGGCGCGGCGGACGAAGTTCTCGATACCGGACTCGGGGACCGTCCAGACGATCTCGACGTCGTCCTCGCGGTCCGCCTCGAACGTCTCGGCGAGCCACGCTCCCGCAGGGGTCTCGCCGGTGACCATCGAGGAGTAGGTGGCGATCCGGAGTTCGTTCTCGTCCCGAACGACCTCTTCTTCCTCCTCTTCGGGGTCTCGCGTGAGACAGCCGGCGAACGCGCCGAGGCCGCCGATCCCGGCGACCGAGCCGACGCCCGCTCTCCTGACGAACGCCCGTCGTCTCATCGTTCGAGACTCACGGCGCGACGGCATAAGGGTCGTGCCCTGCAGCGGCGGTCCGTCCGAAAGACTTTATCCGTTCGCTGATAGTCATCGCTGTGACTACGATGAACGGGGACGGGAACGGAAACGAAAACACCGGGAGCACGGACGGGACGGAGGAATCGACTCCCGGTTCTCGGGACGAGGACGACCGTGCTCGCACCCCTTCCCCCACCCGCGACCGAACCCGTCGGTACGTGCTCGGCGGCGTCGTCGCTGCGCTCGGGATCCTCACGGGCGGCATCCTCCTCGAGGTGCTCGGGACGATCCTGTTCGCGCTGACGGTCGCGTACGTGCTCCTGCCGGTCCAGCGCTGGCTGACCCGCCGGCGACTCTCCGAGTGGACGGCGACCGTCGTCGCGACCGTAATCGGGTTCGTGAGCGCGGTCGCGGTCTTCTCGCCGATCTTCGTTACCCTGTATTTCAGGCTCGAAGAGGTGATCGCGGTCGTCGAGGAACTCCCCCGCGAGTTCTCCGTGATCGTCCTCGAGGAGACCTACACCCTCGGGGCGGCCCAGGTCCAGGCCGAGGCGATCGGCTACCTCCAGGGGGTCGCCGTCTCGATCGCCTCCTCGCTGCCGGTGCTGGCGATCAAGTTCGCGCTGTTCGTCCTCCTGCTGTTCGCTATCCTGTTGAAAGGCGACGCAGCGGGTCGAGCGGCGATCGCGCCCGTGCCCCACGCCTATCGTGACGTCGTCTACGCCCTGGCGCGTCGCGCCCGCGAGACGCTGTACGCGATCTACGTGCTCCAGCTCGCGACGTCGGTCGCGACGCTCGTGATCGGCTACCCGCTGTTCTGGGCGCTCGGGTACGACATGGCCTTTACGCTCGCGCTGTTCGCGGCGATCCTGCAGTTCGTCCCGATCATCGGCCCGAGCCTGCTGGTCGTTCCGATCGCGCTCTATCACGTCGCCGCGGGCGAGATCGCTGCGGCCGCCCTGGTCGGCGTCCTCGGCATTACCTTCGTCGCCTGGTTCCCCGACGTCGCAGTCCGCCCGCGGCTCGCTCGTCGTTCGGCCGGGCTCCCGGGAAGCCTCTACTTCGTCGGCTTTACCGGCGGGTTGTTCACCCTCGGGGCGATCGGCATCGTCGTCGGTCCGCTGATCGTCGCCGTCTTCGTCGAGTCGGTCGACCTCCTCGCGGACGAGGTCAACGGCGACGCTCGGTTCGCCGAGTTGGCGGCGGTCGACGCCGCCAACGCCGGTCGCGAGGGGCCCTCGTCTCCGGACCGCGACTTGCCCCCCGAATCGGACGCCGCCGCGGAGTCGGAGGGAAAAGAGGACGCCGACGCGGCTGTCGGGTCGCAGGTAGCGAACCACTAACCCCGGAATCGTCGCGTTTCCCCGGCCCACGTTCCGCGGACGGTCACCGACACTTTTGCTCGTGGCAGTTGTTCACACTGTATGGACAGTGGCCGAACCATCGTCCACGCACTCATCGGAGCGGTCGTCGGGATCGTGCTCTCGTTCATCCCGTTCTCGACGATCGTCGGCGGGGCAGCCGCTGGCTTTCTCGAGGGACCGGACGGTCGCGACGGGGCGCTCGTCGGCGCGCTGGCGGGGCTGATCGCGTTCGTTCCCGTCGCCGCGATCGCGTTCGTCGCCCTCGGCGTGTTCGGCTTCGCGCTCGGGATCGCCGCCCTCCCGGCAGAGGGGTTCGCGTTCGTCGCGCTCGCGGTGCTTGCGTTTGCGACGCTCGTATTCCTCTACACCGTGGGGCTCTCCGCGCTCGGTGGCTATCTCGGGGCCTTCCTCGCGCGGGAATACCCCCGCCAGCACGCCCGGACCCGTCGCTCACTGGGGACGGCGACGCAATCGCGGCGCGAGCGCGGAACGGACGCCCCGGCGAACCGCTCGAGGGAGACGGGGCGGTTCGACGAGGTGCCGGACCCCGAGGGGGTCGACCGCGCGAACCGACGCCGGGAGGCGACCGACGGCGCGAGGCGTTCGGGTCGGGATCGACGCGACGACGAGACCGGCAACGATCGTACCGACGCTCCGCGAGAGGCGGCGCGCTGGCACGAGGAAGCGGAGGAAGAGCGGGATCCGGATTCGGATTCGGATTCGGATTCGGACCACCCGGACCACCCGGACCACGCAGACCCCGAATCGGACACCGATCGGCCGAACCTCGAGTCGGAAGGGCAACGACGGGAGGACCGAGAGTCCTAGAGCGGGACGTTCCGATAGCCTCCCGTCCTCGGCGATTCTCGGAGTAAATCCTCGCGAGCGATCCCACTCTCATGCTCCTGGACAGAAGTCAGTAACCGCTCGATCGCGTCTCGACGCCTGTCGCGGAACGCGACGGCGTCTCGAGTGCGATCGGTGTGTGCATTGTTTTGTCCGGCAATATCACTCGTGTCTGAGCGCGTCGATCGGATCGGTCCGGGCGGCCCGCCAGGCCGGGTACAGCCCCGAGGCGACGCCCACCAGGATGCCGACGGCGACCGCCAGCGCGACGTACTCGTAGGGGTAGACCAGCGGGAGTTCGATGTACCACGCGCCGACGTAGCCCGCGACGAGACCCAGCGCCGTGCCGAGTATCGCCCCGATCACGCCCAGGACGATCGCCTCGGTCAGGAACAGCCCGAGCACGTCGCGGTTCTGCGCGCCGACGGCTTTCATGATGCCGATCTCCCGGGTCCGCTCGGTCACCGAGACCAGCATGATGTTCGCGATGCCGATCGAACCCACGATCAACGAGATGGCCGCGATACCGACGATGAAGTTCTGGAGGAGATCGAGTACGTCCTGTAACTGCTGGAGCAACTCGGTGCTTGTCTGGAACGTGATCGCGAGGTCGTCGTCGAGGAACTCGCTCGCGTCGGAATCGTCGCTCTCGAGGTAAGTCGTCGCGGCGTCGCGGGCGGCATCGACGTCCTCCTGGGCGGCGGATTCGGCTTCGACGACGATCGCGAGGAAGCGGGTTTCACCGTCGCCGTCGCCGTCCCCGTCGCCCTCGCTGCCCCCTTCGTCGCCGAACCCGAACCCAGCCGCCTGCTCGGCGTAATACGGATCGGTCGGCACGTAGATCCGCGGCGAGGACTCGAACCCTTCGAATGGACTCAGCCCCTCCGAGGTGTCGGTGATCCCGACGACCTCGACGGTCGCCGTCTGCCCGCCCAGGAACGCCAGTTCGAGTTCGTCGCCGAGGTTGACGTTGTCCTCGAACTGGTCGGCCGCGGCCGGGTTGATGACCGCCTCGCGTTCGCCCATCTCGAACTGCCGCCCCTCCTCGAGACTGCTTTCTCGGACGTAGGAGGGGCCGGCCGCGATCACCCCGTCCCCCTGGGCGACCCGTTCGTCACCGTTCGAGACCGCCTGGCTCTGGATCGTCGCGTACCCATAGGCCGCGTCGACGTCCTCGAGTTCCGAAACGGTCTCGAGGTCGGACTCGCTGAAGATCGGCTGGGCTCCGGCCAGCGGGCCGCCTTCCGTGTCGGGATCGGCGGCCCAGCCGTAGAGGTTGCGCTGGTCGTCGGGGCTGATGTCGCCGATGATGCCGGCCTGCAGGCTCGCGCCGAGGGTGACGAACGCGATGACGGCGGCGATTCCGATCACGACGCCGAGGGTCGTCAGGCCGGATCGGAGTTTGTGTCCCTCGATCGACCGCCAGGCGATCCGGAGGTACTCGAGCGGGTTCATGATCGGTCGGTGGAGTCCTCGCGATTCTCGCGGTTCTCGCGGTTCTCGCGGTTCTCGCGATTCTCGCGGTCCTTGGGGCCCTCCCGGCTCGCTTCCGCTTCCGCTTCGGGTTCGGCGCTCGGCCCGGGACCGGACGCGGTTCCGGACCCCGCCTCGACGCCGGCATCGTCCTCGACGCCGACCCCCTCGAGTTCCTCGATCCGTTCGATCCGCCCGTCCAGCAGGTGGACGATCCGCTCGGCCCGTTCGGCGACGTGGCGCTCGTGGGTGACCACGACCATCGTCGTCCCGGCGTCGTGAAACTCCGCGAAGAGGTCGAGTACGTCGGCCTCGGTGTCGGTATCGAGGTTCCCGGAGGGCTCGTCGGCCAGCACGAGCGCCGGATCGTTCACGAGCGCCCGCGCCAGCGCGACCCGCTGGCGCTGCCCGCCCGAGAGTTCGCTCGGCAGGTGGTCCTCACGATCGGCCAGTCCGACCCTGGCGAGCAGGTCGCGGGCCCGCTCGCGGCGCTCGTCCTTGCCCACGCCCTGAAACGTCTGGGGCAGGGCAACGTTCTCGAGGGCGGTCAGCCGCGGCATCAGGTTGAACGTCTGGAAGACGAACCCGACCTGGGTCCCCCGCAGGCGGGTCCGCTCGCGCTCGGAGAGGGCGGTCACATCTTTCCCGTCGACGATTACCGTCCCGTCGGTCGGCGTGTCCAGACACCCCACGAGGTTCATCAGCGTCGATTTGCCGGAGCCGCTTGGCCCCATGATCGCGGTGTAAGAGCCCCGAGGGATCGACAGGGAGACGCCGTCGAGCGCGTGGACGGGCTCGCCGAGCTGGTAGATCTTGCGGACGTTCTCGAGGGTGACCGCGGCTCCCTCTCCCGTCTCCGTTCCCGTCCCGGCGTCGGTCCCGGTACCCGTAGGCATAGCGGGTGGACCACGTTGGCGGGCAAAAAGGTTCAGCCAAACTGAGCGACGGGTCCGGGGTTCCGATCGCGGCCGACTGGTTCAAAAACTAAGGTGGGGGAGATCCCAGCGTAACTATGCCCTCCGATGTCGACGACTCGGCCAGGATAGTCGATTCGACCGTTGGACGGTCGGAAGTACGCGAACACGTCACCGTCCACGACTCCGAAATCGGCGACGGCTGTCGGATCTACGAACGGAGTTCTATCAAGAAGAGCCACGTTAGCGATTCCGCCGATATCAATGCGGGCACGTACGTCGAGAACGCCGAAATCGGCCCCAACGTTCAGATCGGGCCGAACTGTAGCGTCGTCGGCGTGACACACGAGTTGAGCGAGGAAGGGATGACGTTCCGGGAGGACGTCTTCGACCGGATCGTCCTGCACGAGGGAGTCTTCCTCGGGGCGAACGCCGTCGTCTCCCCTGGGGTCGAAATCGGGGAGGGATCCGTCGTCTCGGCGGGGGCGACCGTCTCTCGAGATGTCGGGCCAGAAAAGATCGTCCTCGGTAGTCCACCCAGACAGCGGATCGCGGACTTAGACGAGTGGCTGGACCGTTGACGGTTTTCGACCGGTGACGACCCGCACGGATCCTCGGACGGTCACCGCGGACTTTCACCCGAGTTTCGCTCCGATTCCTGTAGGCGGTTGTTTCGCTATCTGGTTTCAGTATCGTCCTCTCGTCCTGGGGATGGTTTCGGCTCGATTTTCCGGATAGTTATTGTTGGCTAATTGCTGAATCGATCGACCCGTCCGAGACACGAGGAAGGCACGCCAGCGACCGCTCCAGCCCGGTAGCGGGAAGACAGTTCGTGGGGGCACATGTAAACGGCCGAGTACAAACCGTTATTGGCGTTCCGCCCTGTTTGTCGAACGGCTATTCATGGTTCGGTCACCCCGGCAGCGAGAACGCGAGGAGGAGTCGGCGACGGAAGCCGACCAGACGGAGAGCGAAGAACGGGCCTGTCCCGAATGCGATTCGGCCGACTTGGTCACCAGCAACGACAGCAACGAGATCATCTGTGAGGACTGTGGCCTCATCATCGAGGAGCGAAACATCGACCACGGGCCCGAGTGGCGCGCGTTCAACCACAGTGAACGACAGAGCAAGAGCCGGGTCGGCGCGCCGACGACGCAGACGATGCACGACAAGGGGTTGACCACCCAGATCGACTGGAAGGACAAGGACGCCTACGGGCGATCGCTCTCCTCGGAGAAGCGCAACCAGATGAACCGGCTGCGCAAGTGGCAAGAGCGCATCCGTACCAAGGACGCGGGCGAGCGCAACCTCCAGTTCGCGCTCTCGGAGATCGATCGCATGGCGTCGGCACTCGGCGTCCCCCGGTCGGTCCGGGAAGTCTCGTCGGTGATCTACCGGCGCGCGCTCACCGAAGATCTGATCCGCGGCCGATCGATCGAGGGGGTCGCCACGAGCTGTCTCTACGCCGGCTGTCGCCAGGAGGGAATCCCGCGGAGCCTCGAGGAGGTGGCGGAGGTCTCCCGCGTCGAGAAAAAGGAGATCGGACGCACGTACCGGTACGTCGCGAAGGAACTCGGCCTCGAGATGAAGCCGGTCGACCCCAAGGAGTACGTCCCTCGGTTCTGCTCCGACCTCGAGGCCAGTGAGGAAGTCGAGATGAAGGCGACGGAGATCATCGACACCACCGCCGAGCAGGGGCTGCTCTCGGGGAAGTCGCCGACGGGGTTCGCGGCGGCGGCCATCTACGCGGCGTCGCTGCTGTGTAACGAGAAGAAGACCCAGCGCGAGGTCGCCGAGGTCGCGCAGGTGACGGAGGTGACGATCCGGAACCGGTACCAGGAGCAGATCGAAGCGATGGGGGTCTACTGAGGTATTCGGCGGCTTCGGATCCCCTGGCTCGAGCCCTCGAGCCCTCTGCCTGTGAGTCGACCTGTACAGGGATACTACATACCACACTACAACTACACACCAAATCGATTTGTCACTCGCCCGCGACCGTTCGCGTATGTCGTGGGAGACAGTTCGACTCGAGTGGAACGACGACGAAACCGTCGCGACCCTGTTCGTCGACCGGCCCGACGCCCTGAACGCGCTCGACGTGGCGACGCTCGAGGCGATGGGCGAGGCGATCGAGGCCGCCGCCGGGGACGACGCCCGCGCGCTCGTCCTGACGGGTGCCGGCGACGACGCCTTCATCGCCGGCGCGGACATCGGCTACATGCGTGACCTCTCGACCGAGGAGGCCCAGGCCTGGGGCGAACTCGGGCACGACGTCGCCGACGCGCTCGAGGCGTTCCCCGCGCCGACGATCGCGGCCGTCAACGGCTACGCCTTCGGCGGTGGCTGCGAGATGGCGCTTGCCTGCGATCTGCGGGTGGCGGGCGAGTCGGCCGTGATCGGCAACACGGAGGTCGATCTGGGGATCATCCCCGGCTGGGGCGCGACCCAGCGGCTCCCGCGGCTGGTCGGCGACGAGACCGCCCGGCGGATGATCTTCCTCGGCGAGCGCCTCGACGCCGACAGCGCCGCGGAGGCCGGCCTCGTCGGTGAGGTGGTACCGGACGAGGACCTCGAGGACGTCGTCGCCGAACTGGCCGAGCGGATCGCGGCCCAGCCGGCCTTCGCCGTCCAGTCCGCCAAGCGCGCGCTCAACCGCCGCTACGAGAGCACCCAGCCGGCGGGACTCGAGTACGAGAAGGGGGCCTTCGCCGGGCTGTTCGGGACGCCTGACCAGCGCGAAGGGATGACGGCGTTCCTCGAGGATCGGGACCCCGAGTTCGAGTGATCCGTCGATGACCTCGCCTCCCGAAGCGGGCGACGTCTACACGTACGAACGGACGGTTACGACCGCGGAGGTCCGCCAGTTCGGCGAGCTGTCGGGTGACCAGCAGCCGATCCACACCGATCCCGACGAGGAGGGTCGGCTCGTCGTCCAGGGATTGCTCACCGCGACGCTGCCGACGGCGATCGGCGGCGACCTCGAGGTGCTGGCGACCCGGAGAACAGGAGGTCAGAGCGCCGGTCTACACGGGCGAGGGGATTACCTGTGAGTGGACGACCGACGCCGTCGACGACGGCGACGACCGGTACGTTCTCGAGTGTTCGTTCGTCTGTACGAACGAGGAGGGGACGACCGTCCTGACGGGCGAAGTCGATGGGGTCGTCTGGAGGGACGACGTGTAGCGGAGCCGACCCGGAGTGCAACGGTTTTCGCTATTCGTCACCGACGAAGACCGTCTTCAGTCGACTGCCGCAGTGGGGACAGCACAGCGTCTGCCACTTCGTCGGATCGAGATCGCCCATCGTCTCGGCGCGTCGGGCGTCCTCGAACGGGACGACAGCACCGCACCCCTCGCACTCGACGGATTCGTCTCTCCCGTTCATGAGCGTGGGTACGGCGGCCGTCGTCTTCGGTGTACGGGTTCCATCAGTCGCGAACGGACTGCATGAACTCGACCCATCGCTTGTGGTCGTCCAGCGAGGCCGATTTGGTCTCGGCGGCGAACCCGTCCCTGCGGAGGCTCCGAAGCGCGTTCAGGGCGCGATCGATGCCGACGATCGTGTCGGCGATCTCCTCGGCCGCTTCGCGCTCGAGGGGTTCGGATTCCAGGCGCTCGACGAGCCGTTCGCGTTCCTGCGACAACTTTCGCTGGGTATCCCTGACCAGCGGCTTCAGGTCGTCCGGGATCCCGTCGACTTTTCGGGTCTCGATCAGGAACTCCTCGAGGGGTAACTCCTCGTCGCCGACCGTGAGCGTGTCGGGAATGGATCGACCGACGGTCGCGCTCTGGCGATTGACGTCCTCGAGTAGCTCCTGCCGTTCCGATTCGTCCATACCCGGCGGTAACGGCAACCGACGAAAAGCAGTGTCGACGATTCGTACAGACTGGGAAACGAGGGGCCGACCGGGATCTCGAGCCGAGGTACAACGTTTTTGCCGTCGCCGCCCGCTCGATCACGCATGAAGACCGAGGGCGGCACCGAGACAGCGAAGCGCCGGGCGGGCGAACGCGCGGCCGAGGAGGTCGAGGACGGCGACGTCGTCGGCCTCGGAACCGGGTCGACGACGGCCTACGCGATCGAGGCGATCGGCGAGGCGGTCGCCGACGGCCTCGAGGTACAGGGGATCCCGACCTCGTTCCAGTCCCGACAACTCGCGCTCGAGGCGGGGATTCCGCTGACGACGCTCGACGCGGTCGAGACGGTCGACCTGGCGATCGACGGGGCGGATCAGGTCGTCGACGCCGACGACCCGGGAGCGGCCCGCGGCGCGCTGATCAAGGGTGGTGGCGCGGCCCACGCCCGCGAGAAGTTCGTCGATGCAGCGGCCGAACGGTTCGTCGTCGTCGCCGATCCCTCGAAACTGACCGACAGACTCGAGCGGTCGGTCCCGCTCGAGGTGTTGCCGGACGCCCGCCCGGTCGTCGCCGACCGCATACGCGAGGCGGGCGGCGAGCCATCATTGCGGGAGGCCGAGCGCAAGGACGGGCCGGTGGTCACCGACAACGGGAATCTGGTGCTCGACTGCGAGTTCGGACCGATCGACGATCCCGGGACGTTTGCGTCGACGCTCTCGAGTATTCCCGGCGTCGTCGAACACGGGCTGTTCGTCGACCTGGCGGACGCGGCGTACGTCGGCAGCGAGGACGGTCTCGAGGTTCGCGAGTACTGACGGCCCCTTCGTTCCGCGCGCTGTTCGCCCTGAGAACGAGCCTGGGACTCTATTACCATCGGAATCGAAGGTCGTGGCATGTCCTCGCATACGACCGGTTCGGCCGGGGAGCCGGCCGGCCCGCGTCCGATGTCGCTCGAGGAGATCCGCGACTCGTACGCCGACTGTGCCCCGTGGATGGATCGGTTCGACTGGCTCGAACGGCGGCTCACCGGCCGGTATCGCCGCGAACTGTTCGGCGACGCGTCGGGGCGCGTCCTCGACGTCGCCTGCGGGAACGGGGTGAACTTCCCGTATCTCCCGTCTGACGTCGACCTCGTGGGGATCGACATCAGCCCGGAGATGCTATCGAGCGCACGGGACCGGCTCGGCGACCTCGAGGTCGACGGGACGGTTCGCCGGATGGACGCCCAGGATCTCGCGTTCGACGACGACAGCTTCGACACCGTGATCTCGTCGCTGTCGACCTGTACGTTCCCGGACCCCGTCGCGGCTCTCGAGGAGATGGACAGGGTGTGTCGGCCGGGGGGACGGATCCTGCTGTTCGAACACGGACGCAGTGACGTCGGGCCGATCGCTCGCTTTCAGGACCGGTTCGCGGACGTCCACTACGCCTCCGCGGGCTGTCGGTGGAACCAGGAGCCGCTGGAACTCGTCTTGCGGACCGGCCTGCCGGTCCGCGAGGCCGAGACGCGCGCGCTGGGCATTCTCACTCTGATCGAGGCCCGGCCGTCCCAGGAGTCGATCGTCGACACGATCCGGGCACGGCTTTCGACGCTTGCGGGGTAGTTCCCTTCCTATCGGTCGCCTTCCGGAGCGTCGGTGCGGGCGGCGAACAGCCCGACGGCCAGATACAGGGCACCGAGCAGCCGCGTCGCCGGCACCACCCACGGTTTCGTCTCGAGGTCCGCGGCGTTCTCGTAGGCGACGCCGAGGAAGAACTCGAGGGTCGTCCGCGGCGCCAGTGCCAGCACGGCCCCGAACGCGCCCAGGAGGGACTGGAGTCCCGAGAGCCTCCGGTCCCGGTCCCGGTCCCGATCCTGATTCCGATCCGGCCGGACGAGCAGCCACAGGAACGCCAGCCCCTCGAGACGGGCCATCGGCAGCGTCCAGGGACGGAGCCGTCCGTCCTCCGGGTTCTCGAAGGCGAGCCGTTCCGCGGGTTCGACGATCCGTTCCGGTGCGAGGATCTCGAGCAGGCCGAAGCCGATCGCCAGCGGGAGGAGCATGGGCTCCCTTCGACGGTGGCGGAGAAAAAGTCGCCGGGCGGGTCACTCCGATTCGGCAGTCTCGTCGCTCTCGACCTCGTCCGGTCCGCTCCGGGCCGAGAGGGCGACGACGATCAGATACAGCACTCCCAGTAGCCGGGCCGCCGGCTTCACCCACGGCTTCAACTCGAGGTCCTCGGTGTTCTCGTAGACGAGCGTCTGGCTGAGTTCGATGACGGGATCGGGGACGAACACGAGCACCGCGCCGGCGAGCGCGAGCGCGGCGTTGACGATTCGCGAGCCCGATTCTCGGCGGGCCAGCAGCCAGACGAACGCGAGGCCCTCGGCTCGAGCGCCCCACAGCGCCCACGGGCGCCGATCCACGTCCTCGGGGTTAGCGAGGCCGATCCGTTCGCAGGCGTCGATCACTGGTTCCGGTTTGGCGATCTCGTACAGGCCGAAGGCGATCAGCAGCGGGCGGAGCATGGCGGAACGTCACCGGCGGATCGGAAAAACCTGGGCTCGCAGGTGCATAGTTGCGGATCGGCTTCGGCCGCGAACGGACAGTGAAACCTTTTCAACCCCGTCGCTCGCAGTTCCAGTGGAGACGATTCGATGCCCGAGACATCCGACAGGAAAGACGACCACATCCGCATCATCGAGGAAGAAGACGTCGAGACGTCGGGAACCGGTTTCGCCGACGTCGAACTCGTCCACGAGGCGCTCCCGGAGGTCCACCGCGACGAGATAGACACGACGACGACGCTGTTCGGGCACGAACTCGCGGCCCCGATCGTCATCGAGAGCATGACCGGCGGCCACCCGAACACGACGAAGATCAACCGGGCACTGGCCGAGGCCGCCCAGGTGACGAACGTCGCGATGGGCGTCGGCAGCCAGCGCGCCGGCCTCGAACTGGACGACGAGGAGTTGCTCGAGTCCTACACCGTCGTCCGCGACGTCGCCCCCGACGCCTTCCTCTACGGCAACGTCGGCGCAGCCCAGTTGCTCGAGTACGACCTCGAGGACGTCGAGGCGGCCGTCGACATGATCGAGGCCGACGCGATCGCCGTCCACCTGAACTTCCTGCAGGAGGCCGTCCAGCCGGAGGGCGACGTCGATGCGCGGGGCTGTCTCGAGGCGATCGAACGGGTCGCCGACGGGCTGTCGGTGCCGGTGATCGTCAAGGAGACGGGCAACGGGATCGCCCGGGATACGGCGCGGCGACTCGCCGACGCCGGCGTCGACGCCATCGACGTCGCCGGCCAGGGCGGGACGACGTGGTCCGGCATCGAGTCCTACCGCGCCGCGGCGGTCGGGGCCGACCGCCAGGAGGAGATCGGGAAGCTGTTCCGCGCGTGGGGCGTCCCGACCGCGGTCAGCACCGTCGAAGCCGCGTCGGAACACGACACCGTCATCGCCAGCGGCGGCGTCCGCTCGGGGCTGGACATCGCGAAGGCGATCGCGCTGGGTGCAAGCGCCGGCGGCCTCGCGAAGCCGTTCCTCGGTCCGGCCGGGCAGGGCACCGAGGCGGTCGTCGACCTGATCGAGACCCTCGAACTCGAGTTGCGGACGGCGATGTTCGTCACGGGCTCGGCGTCGGTCGCGGACCTGCGGGAGGCGGACCACGTCGTCCTCGGGCGAACGAAGGAGTATCTCGAGTCCCGTTCGGGGTAGTTCTGCGTTGCGTCGCTGTCAGGCTCCGGCCGGCGACGGCCGCGGGAACGGGTTTTCCGACTCCTCCTCGAGCGAGCGCCGCATGAAGAGTTCGCGGCCGTCCCTGACCGTCTCGAACCCCAGTTTCCGGTAGACGTGGACGGCAACGCGGTTGCTTCGCTCGACCTCGAGGACGATCGCGTCCCGGTCGGTCGCCGCGCCGCTCGCGACGATGCGTTTGCACAGTTCCGTCCCGATCCCGCGGCCGTGGTAGTCCTGATGGACGAACACCGCCAGTTCCGGCTCCGCGTGGTCGGCCGGCGTGTAGAACGCGTGGCCGACGAGCGTTCCCTCGAGGTCGGCGACGAAGTTCCGTCCCTCCTCGAGCATCCGCGAGAGCCACTCCTCGCGGCGGTCCGCCGACATCGGCGGGAGTCCCTGGGCCCGGTAGGAGTCGTCGAACCGCTCGTACATCTCCAGCAGCCGGTCACGGTCGCCCGGTTCGACGCGACGAACCAGCATGGCGCGGCCCTCCTTGTCGACGAACCGGGGGCAGCGGGGCGGACAGTGCTCCGTTCGGGTACACCGGCTGGGGTCCCACGCGTCCGACGGGGGTGAGTGGACGCTCGTCATACACGATACGTCGCGCTCCCGGCCGATACGTCAAGGGGACCGTTCCCAGCTGTCAGGAATGGCGATACGGGCGACTACGGGGATCGAGTAGGATAGTTCGGCACGAAAAAACGAAAACGGCGGTCCGACTCCTTACAGGTCGCGGGGCTGGACCGTCTTCCGGTCGTTGGCTTCCGCGCGTCGGGCGGCGTCTTCGAGAAGCTCGTCGACTTCCTCGTCGAGTGCTTCGTAGAAGTCCGAAGCGACGTTCTTGTCATCGAGCGCTTCCTTGACAGCGGCTTTGACGATAAGGTCTGCCATACGATGTATCGATTTCCCTTTCCCTTGTATAAAGGTTGTGGTTATCAGCGGAAATACCGGGGTTGTAGGGGTTGATTCGTCGGTTTCGACGGCCATTGTGACCGGAAAGTATATGTCCGATGAATCGCGCGCCCACGATCCCCGGCCTCGAAATCGGCTATTCCGGCTCGCGCGCGCCAGGGATGGCCGCTCGCGCGGGTTCCGCCGCGACGGGGGCCGCTCTCGCGTTCGCCCGGACCGATCGATCGGTAGTCGACGGATTCGAATACGTCCGCCGACGACGTGAGGTATGCGCGAACTCCTCGATGCCGTCGCCGACGGCTCGCTGTCGCCAGCCGAGGCCGAGGCCGAACTCAAGGGGTACGTGACCGGCGATGCCGGCCGGTTCGACGCAGCCCGGGAGCACCGACGCGGGATCCCCGAGGCGATTCTCGCCGAGGGGAAGTCCCCGGAACAGGTAGTCGAACTCGCCGAGACGGCTCTCGAGACGACCGATCGGGCCCTCCTGACGCGACTCTCGGACCGACAGATCGCCGCCCTCGAGTCCGCTATCGGCGAGTCGTTCCCCGACGCGACCGTCGAACGCCGAAGCGACGCCGCACTGATCGAGACGCCGGACCGGGAGCGACCCTCGCTGTCAGCGACGGTTGGGATCGTCACCGCGGGGACCGTCGACCAGGCGGTCGCCGACGAGGCGGAGCTCGTCTGTCGCGACGCGGGCGCGACGATCGACCGGGTCGACGACGTCGGGGTCGCGGCGCTCGACCGCACACTCGATCAGGCCGATCGGTTCCGTGAGGCCGACGTGTTGATCGTCGCCGCCGGCCGCGAAGGTGCGTTGCCGACGGTGATCGCGGGACTGGTCGATACACCGGTCATCGGCCTCCCCGTCTCGAGCGGCTACGGCTACGGCGGCGACGGCGAGGCGGCGCTGTACGGCATGCTCCAGTCGTGTACGGTCATGTCCGCCGTCAACGTCGATGCGGGGTTCGTCGCTGGCGGCCAGGCTACCCTGATCGCCCGAACGATCGATTCGGCACGCGACCGACCTGATTAACGTACCACCAAGATATTATTCTGATTCGGGAATCCAAACTTCGTTTGGGAAAGCGTTTTTAAGCACACGGCGAATACCAGCAGGTACCGGCTTCGGCCGGTGTGCCCAATGCCCAAGTGTGACCACTGCGGCGCGCACGTCTCCGAACGCTTTGCACGTGTCTTCGCCGACGAGCACGGCGAAATTCACGCGTGTGTAAGCTGCTCCGCGAACGCTGGTATCGCGGAAGCCGCGAGAAAACGCGTTCGCGGCGCCTGATCTCCGCTGTACCGTCCGACCGAAACCGATCGCGCAAAACCGCGATAACGACGATCACGCGCCCCCGTTCGTCCGCCCGATCCGGATGCTTTTGATGACGGCCGCCGTACGGCGGTCCGATGGCGGACGACTACGTCGTTTACGTCCTCGAGTGTGCCGACGGCTCCCTGTACACCGGATACACGACCGACCTCGAGCGACGCGTCGCGGAACACGACGCCGGCGAGGGGGCGAAGTACACGCGAGGTCGTACGCCGGTCGAACTGGTCCATCACGAACGGTACGAGACCCGTTCGGCGGCGATGTCTCGAGAGTACGAGATCAAGCAACTGAGTCGCCGGGAGAAAGAACGGCTGGTCGGACTCGATTCCGGGAGGGCGTGACCGCTTTCGCGAGGCGGTTCACACCACGCCGGCCAGCACGGTGTTGAAGAGGACGCCGACGGCCACGCCGATCGCGACGACTGTCCCGGCGTAGATGACGAGCAGCCGACGCTCGAAGAGCTTGTTCAGCAGGATCAGGTTCGGGATACTGACCCCAGCGCCGCCGATCACGAACGCGATCACCGTTCCGATCGGGATCCCCTGTTCGGCCAGCGAGTGAGCGATCGGGAGCATCCCGCTGATGCTCACGTACACCGGCGCACCCGCGAGCGCGGCAAGCGGGGTCGCGAGCGGGTTCTCCGGTCCGGCGACCCGCTGGAGAACGGTTTCCGGCACTGCTCCGTGGATGAGCGCACCGATCGCGATGCCGACGACGATGTACGGCAGCGTGTCCCGGAAAAAGGAGAGCGCACCCCGTGCGGCAGCGGTGATCCGGTCGCGATGGGTTCGCTCCGCCGTCGTCGCCCCGTCGCAGCCACACGCCGTCGCCGTTCCCCCGTCGGTCGTGATCTCACGTCCGCCGGCGGTGATCCGGACCTCTTTGACGTAGTGCTCGAGGTCCAGGCTGCCGATGACGAGGCCGCCGACGATCGCTGCGAGAAGCGCCGCGGTGACGTAGGCGATCGCGACGTTCGCGCCGAAGAGACCCAGCAGCAGAAACACCGCGATCCAGTTGACGATCGGCGACGCGAGCAGGAACGAAAACGACGTGCCGAGGGGCGCACCGGCGCCCAACAGCCCGGCGAGAACGGGGACCGTCGAACACGAACAGAACGGGGTGACCGCGCCGAGCACGGCCGCGAGGACGTTCCCGCTGCCCCTGTCGTGCGAGCGGAGCACCGCCTCGACGCGTTCGGGCGGCAGGTACTCCTGGGCGAGTCCGACCACGAACGACGCCGCGATAAACAGCGGCGCGAGCACTATCGCGAGGTGGAGGAAGTACTCCCAGGACTCGAGCAGCGCGGTCTCGTAGCCCGCGGGGATCACGAGTCGTCACCCAGCGCCGCGGCCAGGTCGAGCAACTGGAGGCTGGCCGTGTCGGCGATCCTGTAGTAGGTCCACTTCCCCTCCTTCCGGGTGTTGAGGATTCCCCCCTCGCGGAGCCGCGAGAGGTGTGACGAGACCGTCGACTGGGGCGCGTCCAGAATGGCCTCCAGTTCACAGGCACAGAGTTCGCCGTCCCGGAGTGCCTCGACGATCCGGAGCCGCTTCTCGTTCGCCAGCGTCTTGAACACCGCCAGTTCGGCGGCGACGGTTTCGTCGTCCGCGCGGCGAGACTCCAGGATCGGGTCGTCACAGCAACTCTCGCCTCCCTCGTCGCTCTCGAGCCGCCGGAGCGTCTTGCTTGCCGATTCCGTTTCGCCGGTCGAGCCGCTCGAGGATAGATCGGACATATTCGATTAGTCTTTGTTCGAGTCTATTTCTTCGATCTGCATATCACAGCAGCTGTCGTCTTTATCGCTACTTTCGTTCGATACGACGCTGATCAGACGATCGATTAGCGACATACGAATCGATATTATTCGATATGGCTTCAATCTATCGGTGGGTCACTCGTCGGGTCGTCATCGAGCGTGTGTCGAAAGCAGCGCTCTCGGTGTCGCGTACTGCTATCCGGGCGAGTGCCACCGCTACGGGTCGCCATGTCCGTTCAGTCCGTATCGAAAATTCTCGTTTCGTGGTCGCCCCCGTCGTCGTGCATGGCACGACCGTGACCTGGCCGGGGTTGCGCAGGTCTATCGGTCCAGCAATCCGATTCAGTCGTCGGCGTCGGCTCGAGCCGAACTCACGTCGGGTTCGATGGCGGCGTACTCGACGAGCATCCGACCGAGTTTCTCGACGCGGTCCCGCAGATCCGCGTTCCCTTCGGCGAACGCCCGGCCCTCGATCGCGTCCGGGTCGTCGTTCTCGACGTCGACGATCCGACTCGAGGCGTTCCGGATCCCGACCTGATGGGGGAGTACCCAGCCGTGGACTCCTCGCACGGTGATCCGGAGGTGATCCAGCGTCGAACCGTAGCTGCCGCCGCCAGCGGTCGCGAGCAGGCCGACGGTCGTGTCCTCGTACTCGTCAAACCCGCAGTAGTCGTGGAAGTTCTTCAGCGCCCCCGAGTAAGAGCCGTGGTAGACCGGCGTCCCGAGGGCGACGGCGTCGGCCTCGCGGACGAGACGCTGAAGTTCGAGGGCGTCACCCTGCTCTGTGTCCTCGAGGTCGGGATCGTAGACCGGCAGGTCGTACTCGCGGAGGTCGAGCAGGCGAGTCTCGGCGCCGGCGTCCGCGGCGGCCCGGAGCGCGTACTGGAGGGCGGTCCGGGTGTAGCTCCCCTCGCGGCGGCTGCCGCTGACGGCGACGACGGTCGGACGCTCGGAAGGCGGCGAGGCGGGAGATTCAGGGGACGTCATGCCACCCAGTACGGGATCGATCCGGAAATCGGCGGCGCTTTCCGTCGCCGTCGGCAATCCGGGGGCGTCGGTTTTTTCGAACCGCGCGGTGATGAACGGGTATGGAGACGGAGACGATCAGTTTCGGTACCGACGGCTGGCGGGCGACGTTAGAGGAGTTCACGACGCCGCGGGTCCGGATGGTGGGCCAGGCGGTCGCGACCTATCTCACGGACGAGGGGGCCGACGCGCCGGTCGTGATCGGGTACGACGCCCGCGAGAGTTCGCGGGGGTTCGCGGAGGAACTCGCCCGGGTGCTGTGTGCGAACGGGTTCGACGTCCTCGTTCCCGAGCGCGACCGGCCGACGCCGCTTATCGCCCACGCCATCGTCGAACGGGACCTCGCGGGCGGGCTCGCGATCACCGCCTCGCACAACCCGCCGGAGTACAACGGCGTGAAGTTCATCCCCGACGACGGCGCACCGGCGCTCCCCGAGGTGACCGACGCCATCGCGGACCGACTCGCGGAGCCGGACCCGCTCCCCGAGAGCGAACACGGCACCGTCCGCGAGGTCGACCTCGCGACGCCCCACGCCGACGCCGTCTTCGATCTGGTCGAGTCGGTGACCGGAACCGCCGACCTCTCCGATGCCGACCTGGCGGTCGCCTACGACGCCATGCACGGCAGCGGCCGCGGAACGACCGACGCCGTCCTCGAGCGCGCCGGCCTCTCGGTCGAGCGACTGCGCTGTGATCGCGACCCCGAGTTCGGCGGCGGTGCGCCCGAACCCGCGCCGGAGAACCTCGAGGAGCTGATCGACCGCGTCACGAGCGGCGACGCGGACCTGGGTGTCGCCAACGACGGCGACGCCGACCGGATCGCCGTCGTTACGCCCGAGCGGGGCTACCTCGACGAGAACCTGTTTTTCGCCGCGCTGTACGACTACCTGCTCGAGGACGCTTCCGGCCCCGCGGTCCGAACCGTGTCGACGACGTACCTGATCGACCGGGTCGCCGAGGCCCACGGCGAGACGGTTCGCGAGGTCCCGGTCGGCTTCAAGTGGGTCGCCGAGGCGATGGCCGACGGCGACGCTCTCGTCGGCGGCGAGGAGTCCGGCGGGTTCACGATCCGCGGCCACGTCCGCGAGAAGGACGGCGTCCTGCTGGCGCTGCTCGCGGCAGCGATGCACGCCGACGAACCGCTCGATGACCGGATCGACCGCATCCTCGAGGACCACGGGACCGTCGTCCAGGACAAGACGAGCGTCCCCTGTCCGGACCACGAGAAGGCGCGGGTGATCGACGACCTGGGCGAGGGGATCCCCGACGCCGTCGCCGGCGTCGACGTCGAGGACGTCAACACGGCCGACGGGTTCAAACTCCTCCTGTCGGACGGCTCCTGGCTGCTGGTGCGTCCGAGCGGGACCGAGCCGGTCCTGCGGGTCTACGCCGAGGCGACCGACGAGGAACGGGTCGGCGAACTGCTCGAGGCGGGCGAGGAACTGGTCGAACCGCTCGTCTGACGCCGACTACCGCTCGACTAGATCCGCGACGAGCTCGCTGACGTGGGCCAGTTCGTCGCGGTTGACGCCGTGGCCCATTCCCTCGTAGATGCGCGTCGTCACGTCCGCGTCCAGTTCTTCGAGCACCGCGGCCGTCTCGTGGACCCGTTCCTCGGGGATGTGGGGATCGCTGTCGCTGCAGCCCAGGAAAGCCGGGGTGCCCTCGAGAGTCCCCTCGCTCGCGTACGCGCCGGGGCCGTCCAGTTCCTCGCCGATGAGCCCCCCGCTCAACGCGGTGAGGCCGCCGTACCGGCGGGGGTTGCGCGCGACGAACTCGCTGGCGAGACAAGCTCCCTGGGAGAACCCCAGCACGAGGACGCGCTCGGCCGGAACGCCGGCGTCGGCGGCCTCGCCGATCGCGTCCTCGATCGCGTTCAGGCCTGAGGTTCGGCCGGGCTCGTTTCGCTCGACGGGCGCGAGAAACGAGTTCGGGTACCAGGTGTTGCCCGCCGCCTGCGGGGCGAGGAAGGCGACGCCCTCGCGGTGGATCTCGTCGGCCATCCCGACGATGCCCCGTGCGGTCGCGCCGCGGCCGTGAACGAGGACGACGGCGGCCTCGGCGTCCTCGAGTTCCGTGCCGGCGGTGACGAGCGGCTGGTCGCCGTGGGGGTCGTCGCCCTGGTGTCCCGTATTGGGCCCCCGACCGGGCGGGCTCATTCGACGCCTCCGACGCCGGCACTCGCCTCGGGGAGGTCGTGTTCGACGACCTCGAGGCCGAGCGCCTCGATCGCTCCCCGGAGGTGTTCGTCCTTGGCGTAATCGGCCCCGTCCGCCTCGCGCAACTCCTGGGCCTTCGCCAGCACCTCGCCGCGGCGGTCGTCGGGAATCTCGTACTTGTCCGTCGAGAGTTCGATCACCAGCCCGTTGTTGTCCCGGGTGTAGATCGAGTGGAAGATGCCCCGATCGAAGACGTTGTAGCCGTGGTCGGCCTCCTCGAGGGAGTCCATCACGTCCTCGTACTCGTCGGGATCGACGCTGAAACAGAGGTGGTGGACGGCCCCGACGCCGCCGCGCTGGCCGCGGGCGGACGGCCGATCGCCGACGAAGAACGTCAGGATGCGTCCGTCGCCGGTGTCGAAGAACAGGTGCGTCTGGGAGGGGTCGTCCAGGTTCGGCTGGCGAAGCACCAGCGGCATCCCGAGGAGGTCGCGGTAGAACTCGATCGTGTCCTCCTCGTTGCTCCCCCAGATCGTGATGTGATCGGTTCCCGTCGTGTGGAACGGGCTGTCGGGGAGGTCGGGCGTGACTGGCGCCTCGCCGGCGCTCGAGTCGTCTCCGGACATGGTCACTCCGCGAGCTCCTCGCCGAAGAGCCGCTCGGCGTCGGCCGGGACGTCGAAGTCGTGGTAGTGTTCACCCTGCTCCTTCGACAGGATGTTCAGTGCGGCGGCCGCGCCGTCCCCGACCGCGATGGCGGCCTGCCACTCTTCGGGTCGGACCATCGCGCCCGTCGCGTAGGCGTCCTCGACGGTCGTCTCCATGTCGACGCCGACGTCGACGACCTCCTCGTCGGTGAACGCACAGCCGAGTTCCTCGGCGAGGTCGCGGTTCGCACCCGTCGCGAGGACGAGGTAGTCGCCCTCGTACTCGTGTTCGCCTTCGTCGGTCTCGACCGCGAAGCCGTCGGCCGTCTCGCGCACAGACGTCACTTCTTCGCCCTGCCGTCGGTCCGCGCCGAAGTCGTCGACCTGCTGGCGGGCGGTCGCCATGAACTCGCTGCCGCCGACCGAGCCGATTCCCAGGTAGTTGAACAGGTGGGCCTTGTGCATCCATGTGTCGTCGCCGTCGAAAACGGTCGTCTCGAGGCCGTTCTTCGCCGCGAACAGGGCCGCACTGAGGCCGGCGGGGCCGCCGCCGACGACGAGAACCGATGCGTCTTCGGACGCCGTGTCGTCAGTATCGTTGCTCACGGTTACATTATGTTACCGCAGCCGTATCAACCTAGCAGGGACCCGGAACCAATCACGTGACACCACTGTTACCGGCCTCGAGCCGTCTCGACGAGACCCGTCATACGGACTACTGTAAGTCATTACCGGCGCAACCGCGACCGTCCTGCGGTTGCACCTGTAAACAGTTACAGCAATCCGTATCAGTCCCCCACGTCCCGCCAGTCCGGCGCCGTCGAAACCTCGAGGCCGGCGAGTTCTTCGAACGCAGCCTCGAGCGACTCCGAGAGCGCCGGGTGGACGTGGACCGTCTCCGCGACGTCCGCGACAGTGCCCGTCCCGCGGTCCATCGCGACGACGACCTCCTGGATCAGCGCGGAGGCCTCCGGACCGACGACGTGACAGCCCAGGATCTCGCCGCCCGGCGAGGCGAGCACCTTGACGAGGCCGTCGACGTCGCGGATCGTCCCGAGCGGCGAGACGTCGAACGGGACCGTCGCCGACTCGTAGGAACGGTCCTGCTCCCGGAGTTCCCCCTCCGTCGCTCCAACGCTCGCCGCCTGCGGCGAGGTGAAGATCGCGTGGGGCATCGCGTCGTAGTCGACCGTCCGCTCGCCGTCCGCGAGATCGAGGGCGTTGGCCGCCACCACGCAGGCCTCGTAGTCCGCGGCGTGTTTGTACGGCTGGTCGCCGACGACGTCGCCCAGCGCCCAGACGCCGTCGACCGTCGTCTCGAGCGTCGCGTCGGTCTCGACGTAGCCCGCATCGTCGGTCTCGATTCCGGTCGCCTCGAGGTTCAGGGCGTCGGTGCTCGGGACCCGGCCGGTCGCGACCAGGAGTTCGTCGCCGGTGAGTTCGACGGTCCCGTCGTCCGACTCCGCGGTCACGGTGACGCCGTCGTCCGTCGCTTCCACTCCGGCGGCCTCGTGGCCGGTGTAGAGGTCGCAGTACGCCGCGAGCGCGTCGGTTATCCGTTCGCTCACGTCGTCGTCCTCCCGCGGGACCAGCCGGTCGCTGCGGCCGACGATCGACACCTCGGTGCCGAGCGCGCCGAAGAAGTAGCCCAGTTCGGCCCCGATGTAGCCGCCTCCGACGATCACGAGTTCGTCCGGTCGCTCGTCGAGGTAGAGCGCGTCGTCGCTGGTGAGGAAGGCGACGTCCTCGAGGCCGTCGATCGGCGGGGTCATCGGTCGACCGCCGACGGCGACGACGACCTGTTCACCCTCGATCCGACGGACCCGATCCGCGTCCGCGTCCGCGACATCGACCGGCTCCACCTCGAGAACGCGCTCGTCGACGAACCGCCCCTCTCCCCTGTAGAGGTCGACGTGGTCGGCGTCTGCGAGGCTCTCGGCCTGCCGATCGGCCTTCTCGTAGACGAACTCGTGGACCGCGTCGGTGATCTCGCCGTAGGCGACGCTTTCGAGGTCGAGGGTGGCCTCGAGGCCCGCGCGCCCGGCGTGTCGAACCGTCTCCGCGACGTCGGCACGGTGGATGAGCGCCTTCGACGGGACACAGCCCCGGGTGATACACGCGCCGCCGAGCGGGCCGCGTTCGACGACGGCCGCCTCGAGACCACGGTCGGCGGCGGCGGTCGCGACCTGGCTGCCCGACCCGCCGCCGACGACGACGAGGTCGTACTCGTGGGTTTCCATGCTGCGTGCCACGACGGACTGGATGGTAAAACGGGCGCGTGGCGTTGCCGCCGAGCGACACCCCCGGCTCGAGCAGCGTGGCTGCAACTGGGGGTTCGGCTACGAGAACGGGGTCACCCGGTGGTCGACCGCCGGTCGACCGACGCGCCGAACTACAGCCAGTCGTCGCCCGAACCGCCGGACATCGCCTGCTCGTGTGAGGCGACGGCCTCGGCCAGGTTCGCGACCGCCTCCTCGGGGGTCCCCCCCTGGCTCGAGACGCCGGTCTCCTCGTCGTCGACGATGTAGAGGCCGTGTTCGTTGACGCGCATCGCCACCTCGGCGTCCTCGAGCGCGTCGTAGGCCGACGGATCGGCGTCGACGTCCTCGAGGTCGACGGGCTCGTGTTCCGCGGAGTCCTCGGAGCTCATACCCCGGTCTACTCCTCCTCGAGTGAAATACGCACCGACGCGGACCGCGGGCGATACGGCCACCTGTCGGACGCCACCTCGGCCGACGTTCGATTCGCCGAGCACGTTCTACGATCGAACCAGTCTCTTTACCGTTCGACGCGCAGGATTCGGTACCGTACGCAGGACTCGATCGCTCGACGGGAGGGGTGGGCGCGGCCCCGGCCTCGACGGCACGGGGGTGTGCCGACTCGCCCTCGAAGTCGGTCGAGACCTCGCTTCGGACCGTTCGACGTTTCCGATCCATGAACAGACGCTCGCTGTTGCGCACGACCGGCGTCTCGGTGGCGGCCGCGGTAGCGGGCTGTACGACCGCCGATTCGGGACGGGAGGACGACGAAACGAGCGACGGTGACGCTTCGTCCGATGTGGGTCCCGACCTCGTGATCGCCGACGACGACCTCGTCAGGCACCACTTTCGCGTCTCCGCCTGCGGCGTTGGCGACGAAGCGACCGGGAGCGGGCGCGAGGTGATCGAGGAGCTCTACGTTCGAGCCACCCTCGAGAACCGCGGCGCTTCCCGACTCTCGAGGGCCGACCTGCGGGTGCGAGTCTTCGACGCCGAAGGGACCGTCCTGAACGAGTACGAGGAGACGGTCCGGGAACTGGCTCCCGGCTCTTCCCGGCAGTTCGAGATCATGATCTACGAGGACGCGGACGTGGTAGCGGACTACGATCTCTCGCTCGAGGGTGATCTCGGTCGGTCCTGAGCGATGACCGCACGCCTCCACCCGACGTGGGGGACTGCTCTCGAGCGAACGTCCGTCCCGCCGATCCCCTACTCTCGTACGTGCGAATCCGGGTGCCCGTAGAAAAAGCCTTTAACGCCGTCGTCCCGTAGCTCCCGTAAATGGTACTCGACGATCTCGGCAGTTCTCTGCGGGGCAGCCTCGACAAGCTCCGCGGGAAGTCACGAATTAGCGAGGAGGACGTCGATGAGATCGTCAAGGAGATCCAGCGATCGCTGATCTCCGCCGACGTCGACATCTCGCTCGTGCAGGAGCTGTCCGACAACATCAAGGAACGCGCCATGGAGGAGGAGCCACCCGCCGGTACCCCCGCGCGGGACTTCGTCCTCCGTATCGTCTACGAGGAACTGGTCGAACTCATCGGCGACTCCACGGAACTGCCCCTCGAGGAGCAGACGATCCTCCTCGCGGGGCTGCAGGGGTCCGGGAAGACCACCTCCGCCGCGAAGATGGCCTGGTGGTTCTCGACGAAGGGGCTGCGTCCGGCCGTCATCCAGACCGACACCTTCCGGCCCGGCGCGTACGACCAGGCCAAGGAGATGGCCGAGCGCGCCGAGGTCGACTTCTACGGCAACCCCGACAACGACGATCCGGTCGAGATCGCCCGGAAGGGCCTGGAGGAGACCGAAGACGCCGACGTCCACATCGTGGACACGGCGGGTCGCCACGCCCTCGAGGACGACCTGATCGACGAGATCGAGGAGATCGAGGACGTCGTCGAACCCGACACCTCCCTGCTCGTGCTCGACGCGGCGATCGGTCAGGGTGCGAAGGATCAGGCCCAGCAGTTCGACGAGTCGATCGGCATCGACGGCGTCGTCATCACCAAGCTCGACGGGACGGCG
This sequence comes from Halobiforma lacisalsi AJ5, assembly GCF_000226975.2. Lineage (NCBI taxonomy): Archaea > Methanobacteriati > Methanobacteriota > Halobacteria > Halobacteriales > Natrialbaceae > Natronobacterium > Natronobacterium lacisalsi. The sequence continues at coordinate 1,014,716 of NZ_CP019285.1, forward strand.
AAGGGTGGTGGCGCGCTGACGGCGGTCGACCAGACCGACTCGTCGATCGCCTTCCTCGGGACCGGTGAGGAAGTTCAGGACGTCGAGCGGTTCGAGCCCGATGGCTTCATCTCCCGGCTGCTCGGGATGGGCGACCTCTCCCAGCTCGCCGAGCGCGTCGAGCGGGCCATGCAGCAGACGGAGATCGAGGAGGACGACTGGGACCCCGAGGACATGCTGCAGGGCCAGTTCACCCTCAACGACATGCAGAAACAGATGGAGGCGATGAACAACATGGGGCCGCTCGACCAGGTGATGGACATGATCCCCGGCTTCGGCGGCGGGATCAAAGACCAGTTGCCCGACGACGCGATGGACGTCACCCAGGAGCGAATGCGGAAGTTCTCGGTCATCATGGACTCGATGACCGAGGCCGAAAAGGAGTACCCGAAGGCCATCGGCGCGAGCCAGATCGAGCGCATCGCACGTGGCTCGGGGACCGACGAGGAGGACGTCCGCGAACTCCTCCAGCAGTACAAGATGATGGAGAAGACGATCAAGCAGTTCCAGGGCATGGGCTCCGAACAGGAGATGCAGCGCATGATGAAGCAGATGCAGCAGGGCGGCGGTGGTGGCGGCGGCATGGGCGGTATGGGCCCGTTCTGAGGACCGCTGCTCCCCGATCGTTTCGCGAGTTTCAGTTTGCGCTCCCGTCTCGAGTGCCCTCCGATCGTTACACGCTACCGACAGGTCTCCGCCCGCCACCTTCAAGAACGGCTAGACCAAGCCTCGAGTACCATGAGTCTGCACCGTCGACAGTATCTGGCTCGCTCCGCCGCGGCGCTCGGAACGGCGTCGCTCGCGGGGTGTCTCGACGAACTCGCGGACGACGACCCCGGCGGCGACGACGGTGGCGAGGCCGACGTCCCGGACCGAACGGGCGAACGCGCGCTCGATCGCGCGGTCGGGGAACTGAACAACGCCGCGCTCGCCCTGGACGTCGGCGAGGTCGACGACCCCGACGACCTCGAGTTCGACCCCGGAGAGCCCCGTGACCACCTCGACACGGCCCGTGACCACCTCGACACGGCGGAGGCGGAACTCGAGGACCGTGACGACGACATCGAGGCGCTCCGGCGGTACGCCGACGTCCTCGCTGCGCTGATCGACGTGACGGAGACGATCGCCGACGACAGCCTCGAGGCGGACATCGACGCGGTCAACGAGGCCCTGAGCGAGGAGGACAGCGACATCGAGACGGCCCGGGACATCCTCGACGAACGGACGGCCGACCTCGGGACGGCGGCCGACCGGTACGACGAGGCGATGGCCGGTCTCGAGGCGCTTTCCGCCGATCGCCTGGAGGAACTCTCGATCGTCGATCTCGACGAGGTGGAGGCCGGTGCGGAACGGCTCGGTGCGGTTCTGGACTCGCTCCGGACGCTCGGCGGGGGCTACGAGTCGATCCTCGACGGGGCCGAACACCTCGAGCGCGGGCAGGACGAGGCCGACGAGCGGAACCACGAGGAAGCGGAGGCGGCGTTCCGCACGGCCGAGGAGGCGTTCGAGGCGGCGACCGGGACGCTCACCGGTGACGGCGGGAAAGCAGACGCGCCGGACGGGCTCGTGTCGTACTTCGAGACCGCGCTCTGCCAGAGTCGCAACTTCGCGGACGCGGCCGACTCCTTCGCGGCGGCGTCTGCGGCCGCCGCCGACGGCGACGTGATCGACGCCCGCGATCACCGGGACGAGGCCGAGGATGCGCTCGAGGAGGCAAACGACTGCGCGGACTGACTCGTTCACTCATTCCGCGGTCGCTGACTCTTCTCCCGTCGCCGGTACCGCCGGGATCTCGTCGATCAACACGACCGCATCGCCCTCGAGGACGACGGTGTCGTCCTCGTCGGTCACGACCGTCTCGATCCGGTACTTCTCGCCGCCGAGGTCCTCGCTAATCTCGCAGGCGGCGGTGACGCGGTCGCCGATCGACAGCGGCGCGTGGAAACTGCTCTCCTGAGAGAGGTAGATCGTCAATCCCGGGAGCCTCGCCAGCGCCGCGCTGATGAGGCCGTTCGCGAGCACGCCGTGGACGATCCGCTCGCCGAATCTGGTCTCGCGAGCGTAGGCATCGTCGAGGTGAAGCCGGTTCGTGTCCCCGCTGACCTCGGCGAACGCCTCGACGTCCTCGTCCGAGAGGACCTTCGAGAAGCGCGCGAAGTCGCCGACCGAGACGGTCGATTCGTCCTCGCCGCGGTACTCGAACTCCCAGTCGTCGCGCTCGTACTGGGTGTCAGTACGCACCTGCCGTCGCCGCGGGCCGTCCTCGAGGTCGATCCCGCCGACGCGGCCCCGGTGAACCAGGTGGGGAACGTAGTAGCTGAGTTCCGTCGTGGTGACGATGCCGACGAGGCCGCCGGAGTCGGGGTCGACGACCGGGAGGTGTTCGACCTCCGCGGCTTTGAGGGCGGCGACGGTGTCGACGATGGACGTTTCCTCGGTGATCGTCTCGAGGGGTTCGGACATGACCGACTCGAGCGTGAGGTGGCCAAGGTCCGTCCGCTCGCACAACTGGGTCGCGAAGTCGCCTTCGGTGACGATGCCGACGGGCTCGTCGTCGCGGCCGCCGCAGACGACGACCGAACTGACGCCCTCGTCGCGCATCAGGGTCGCGGCCCGGGTCGCGCTCGCGTCCGGCGGGGCCGTGACGACGTCGGTGACCATGATCTCGGCGGCGGGGATCGTGTCGTGCATGGTACCGTCTTACACGACCGGGGCCTATTATGGCCTCCCCTCCGGTCGTCGGGTCGGCGTTCGGACACGACGGAAAACGGCTCCCGGCGCTACCCGTCGACCGGCCGCCCGTCCTCCGTCGGCGGCGCGATCTGGTCGATGTACTCCTCGACCGTCGGTTCCTCGACGCGGACGCGGACGCTGATCTCGCCCAGTTCGTCCGGTTCACCGACCGAGAAGTTCACCCGGTCCTCGAACGCCGCCTGCTTCTTCAGCGCGAAGGAGAAGGTGTCCCCGTCGCGGTTCGCGAAGAACTCGCCGCGGGCGGTGTCGAGGATCTCCTGGCGGTGCAACAGGTCGGAGAAGTGCTCCAATGAGTGTGTCTCGGCCCTGATCTCGCCGAATTCCTCCTCGAGGTCGGCGTTGGGGAAGACGTTCCTCACGGCGTCGGCGACCCGACTCGTGACTTCGGTGTCGTAGACCGGTGCCGTGATTTCGACGTCGACGCGGTAGATGTCGCTCATTGTCGCACCTCCGTGTTCTCGGCGTCGGTCCCGGACTCGTCGGCGACTGCCTCCGGGCCCTCGCGGATGATTCGCCGAACCTGCTCGTGGAAGGCCTCGAGCGAGCCGGTGTTCTCGACGACGACGTCGGCCCGTTCCATGGCGTCGTCCATCCCGAACCCGCGCTCGCGCTCGTCGCGGGCCGCGAGGGGTTCGCCGCCGTCGGTCTCGTCGGCGTCCCGCCCGCGGGCGTCGATCCGCTCCGCCCGGACCTCGAAGGGCGCTTCGATACTGATCAGGGTGAAGTCGTCGCCGAACCGTTCTTCGAAGACGTCGACCTCGGTCCCCGACCGGATGCCGTCGACAAGCACCGCGTCGCCGTCCTCGAGGCGATCCTCGATCATCGGCAACGAGCGCTCGGCGATCGCGGCCGGGCCGTTCTCGTCGCGCAGCGCCTGGGCGACTTTTCCGTGGTCTTTCGCGGGATCGAGCCCGCGGTCGGCCGTCTCCTGGCGGACGACGTCGCCCATCGTCACCACCGGGATTCCGTCCTCGCGTGCGACGGTGGCGGCCTCGCCTTTTCCGCTGCCGGGGAGACCCACCGTTCCGATGACGTGCATCGAGACGAGATAGCAGCGACACCCGCATAAGGACTGTGTTCGTCGATCGCGACGTCCCGTACGCCGGCCGGAAGTTGTCGCCATCGTAACTCCGATTCGGCTCGGTTCCGCTGTGGCGAACGATTGTGCCTCTCGAGACTCCCTCGGCGGGATCCCACGAGCGGGTCCTCCGGCCGTTCAAAGATCCGTTTCCCCCTGCGAGCGGATCGTTGTGCGAGGGGAAACGTCGCTGGCGAACGCAACGGTTCGTTTGTCGTGACGGTAATAATCGGCAACTCGTCTGAATTAGCACCAATCGTAGAAACGGAGTTTCCCTCTTATTTTCCAGTCCCTCGTCGCCCCGGACGGGCTATGACGGAACGAATCCTCGATCGACGTCGATTCACGAAGGCGCTCGGTGTCGGTATGATTGCGGCAGTAGCTGGTTGTACGGACGACGAAAACAACCCGGTCAGCGAGGAAGATCCCGACGACCCCATGGAGGAAGACGACGAAGACGGTGGGTTGGGTGACGACGCGGACGGCGACGATGAGGAGGACGCAGACGGCGACGAGGACGGATTCGGCGACGATGAAGAAGACGCGGACGACGACGAGGACGGATTCGGCGACGATGAGGAAGACGAAGAAGAAACCGAGGAAGCGGACGGTTCCGGTGACGAAGAAGACGGCGAAGACGGCGAGGAGAACGACGACAACGAGGAAGACGACACCGGGGAGTAACCCCGCTGTTGTCGACGCTCATCGATAATTCCGATTTTTGGACTATTTTTCGACCCATCGTGCCCATAAGCGAGGCCGCGATCGACGGACCGCCGCGTGGATACCTCGAGTCGCTCACGAACTGCCGTGTGTGGGAGGTACTACCGACGAGATAGCGCCGGCAGTGCGCTCGCAGTGTCTTTTGACCTCTCGTCCGCGAGTTGAGAGGACGGAGACACGGACAGGCCGAGTCCACCGACGCGGCACCCACGTCGGTCCGTCCGCGGCGTCTCGTTTCCGATCCCGTCCTCGGTCCCCTCGAGAAGCCCTCCGGTTCGACGGCTTCGGTTGCTCGGCTCTGGGATCGTTCGGTTCACAGACTGCGGTTTAACACGAGTATAAACCGCGAATCGCTCCTCCTCGAGGATCGATCCGCCCGGCGATGCTCGTCCTGTTGACGCGGGGTCCCGTCCGGACGTCCCGTCACCGGTTCGCCTTCGCTATGGATCGGCCGAAGCGAACCGAGGCGACGGCGAACCGTCGATTGCCACTCACCGATCGCACCGACGTTCCTCGAGCATCCCGCTCCCGATCCGATCGTTTTCACGAGTGGGAATCGCTTATACGGCCCATAGTGAACCGGTATGGGATGAAACGGTGACGTAATGAACTCACCAGTGTCCGCGCACCGCAGGCACCGTCAGCGGTTCCGACGGCGTGCAGAACCGACGCGGTTCGATCGGTCGCCGCCACCGCTGCCGGTCCCGCAACGTGTCTCGTTGCCGTCCGGATCCAACGAGGGTGTCGATCCGACCGCTCGAGTCCGAGACTGGGTGATCCAGACGGGAAATCGAACGGTGTGGCACTAACCGAGGGGGTTCGATAATGCGCCGAAACGTCCAACGACAGCGATCGAAGACCCGGTCGATAACGTCGACGGTCCAGGTTTTGCTCACACTCAGCGGAGTCGTTCTTCTGGTAGCCGGACTGGCCCTCGCCGTGAGCGGGGCCTCCGTCGGCAGCGCCTTCGGAGCGGTAAACGACGAGTGGAACGACCAGGGATGGGGCAGCGACGGCGACAACGACGGCGACAGTACTGCGGAAACGGACGAAGAGACGGACGTCACGGACGGCGAAGACGAAACGGCGGATGACGACGGCACCGGGGACAGCGATGAAGACGGGGGCGTTGACGGGAACGACGGAACCGATAGCGGAGACGACGAGCAAGAGGACGATGAAAACGGGGGAAACGAAGGTGACGGGGACGATAGCGACGAACAGGACGGGAGCGACGACGGAGACGATAGCGACGAACAGGACGGGAGCGACGACGAGCAAGAAGAGGACGACGGTTACGCCTTGACCGCATTCGTCGAGGACGAGGACGGGAACTCGATCGACAACGCGACCGTCGAACTCGAGGACGAGGACCGTGAGGTCCACACCGACGACGGCCAGGCGGAGTTCGACGACCTCGCGGACGGCGAGTACGAACTCGTCGCCGACGCCGACGGGTACGAACAAACGCGAGAGACGGTCGAGATCGACGGCGACGACGAGGTGGTCCTGTTGACGCTCGCGTCGGCGGACGAGGACGAAACGAACGCGCTAACCGTGCTCGTAGAGGACGACGACGGGAATTCGATCGACGGCGTCGCCGTCGAACTCGAGTCGACCGACGACCCGCTTCTCGGGTCGGGCGAGCAGCGGGAAGCCGAGACTGACGACGGACTCGTCGAGTTCGAGGACCTGGCGGACGGCGAGTACGAGATCACCGCCGGCGGAGCGGAAGACGAGTACGAGGAGACACGGGAGATGGTCGAACTGGACGGCGACGACGAGGCGGTTCTGCTGACGCTCTCGGAAGCCGAGGACGACTAGAACGGTCACGAACGGGAGAACGGAGCTTACGGATTCACTCTCGCCCTGTTCGCTCCTCGGTTCCGACGTTCTGTCGGAACACTCGTCACTCACGGAAAGGGCGGGATTCTCTCGCGGAATCAAGCTAGCGGACTCCGGGACCGCCGCTATATTTCGACGGGAACGACTCGAGCGGCAGTGAGTCGATCGTTCCCGATCTCTTCTTCCCGGTTCACGGGCCGATTCTCCGAACCCAGCCAATCGACAGTCGTCAGTGACTGGAACAGTCCCAGTCACGAAGCGGGACGTCCGCGAGCCGTGCCGGACGCTCCGTCTGAAAACCGGTCGGGATGTGACGGCCCGATCCGTGGCAATCGACCGCGTGACGACGTGTAGTGGCTCTCCAGTCGAACCACTGTTCTGTGGGAATCCGATCGTGGTGCCGACATCGCTTTCCCGCCCGGCCTCGTTCCGCTGCGGGACAGCGATCCGGAGCTACCGGTGTCTCGGCGGGAATCCCTTCGCGTAGGGGTGCACCCAGTGTCCGGACTCGAAGCGGATCGTGCGGCAGACTTCGGGAACGCTGGACTCGAGGACGAACGCCGGAACGGTATTCGTGCGGGAGTCTCGGATGACGTGTGACCGGCCGTAGTACAGCAGCGGCCGTACTTTAACGGGAACGCGAGGAAAAGTGCGTCAGGAACGGGTGAGCCGGCTCGGTCCCGTCCTCATTCGACCGTGACGCTCTTCGCGAGGTTGCGCGGTTTGTCGATCGGTCGATCGAGTAGCTTCGCGGCGTGATAGGACAGCAACTGGAGCTGGACGTTCGCGAGCAGACCCGCCCAGACCGGGTGGGTGTCCGGAACCCGCAGATGTGCGTCGGCGATCTCGATCAGTGGATGGTCGTCGGGACCGACCGCGACGATCGGCGCGCCTCGAGCCTGGGCCTCGATCGCGTTCGTCTTGGTCTTTTCGTCGTCGCCGCCGGTGTAGACGGCGAAGACCGGCGTCTCCGGCGTCACGAGCGCGAGAGGGCCGTGTTTCAGCTGTCCGGAGGCGAACCCCTCGGCGTGTTCGTACGTGATTTCCTTGAACTTCAGCGCGCCCTCGAGTGCCACCGGGTGGCCGAACCCGTTCCCGATGAAGAAGTACGAGTCGCTGTCGAGGTACTCGCGCGCCAGGGATGTGGCACGTCCCACCTCGAGCACGCGCTCGACGTGCTGGGGCAACTCCTCGAGGGCCTCGAGCATCCCGTCGCGGTCCTTGACCGGCGTGGCGTCCGGGACGTCCGCCGCGAGCCGCTGGGTCAGCAACGCGAGCGTGACCGCCTGCGAGGAATAGGTTTTCGTCGCGGCGACGCCGACTTCGGGACCGGCCCGGATGTAGATCGCGTCGTCGGCTTCCCGCGCGGCGGTCGATCCGACCACGTTCGTGACCGCGAGGGTCCGTGCGCCGCGGCTGGCCGCCGTCCGGACCGCATCGAGCGTGTCGGCGGTTTCGCCGCTCTGGGTGACCGCGACGGCCAGCGTCCCGTCGTCGACCGGTCCCGCGTTCGTCCCGTACTCGCTCGCGCGGACGACTTCGGTCGGAATCCCGGCCGCCCGCAACAGTTGCTCGCCGTCCATCGCGGCGTGATAGGAGGTGCCGCAGGCGACGAACTGGACCGACTCGACGTCGGCGAACGAACCCGGCGCCAGTCCCTCGAAGGCGACGTCGCCGTCCTCGATCCGACCCTCGATGGTGTTCGCGAGCGCCGTCGGCTGGGAGTGGATCTCCTTGTGCATGTAGTGGTCGTACTGTCCCTTGCCAGCGTCCTCTGGATCCCAGTCGACGGTGTCGACCGCGCGCGTGACCGGGTCTCCCTCCAGGTCGGTGATACGGTAGGTGTCGGGCTCGAGCACGACGAGGTCGCCGTCCTCGAGGTAGATCACCTCGTCGGTGTGATCGAGGAACGCGGGGACGTCGCTCGCGAGGAACCACTCCGAGTCGTCCAGTCCGAGGACGAGCGGCGACCCTTTCCGTGCTGCGTACACCCGCTCCTCGCCGTCGACGATCGCGGCGATGGCGTAGCTCCCCTCTAGCGTCTCGACGGCCCGGCGGATCGCCCCCTCGGTGTCGCCGGTTTCCTCGCGGTACTCGTCGATGAGGTGTGGGATCACTTCGGTGTCGGTGTCGCTCTCGAACTCGTGGCCCTTCTCCCGCAGCGTCTCCCGGAGTTCGTCGTAGTTGTCGATGACCCCGTTGTGGACGACCGCGACGTCGCCTGCGGTGTCGGTATGCGGGTGGGCGTTTTCCTCCGTCGGCGGGCCGTGGGTGCTCCAGCGGGTGTGCCCGATGCCGATGTTCCCGCTCGGCCGGGTCTCGAGCGTCGACTTGAGGTCGTCGACCTCGCCCGACGTCTTGTGGACCTTCACGCCGGATCCGTTCTGGACGGCGATCCCCGCCGAATCGTAGCCGCGATACTCGAGGTTCTCGAGCCCGGAGAGCAGCGTGTCGGCCGCGTCTCCGGAGCCGACGCGTGCGATAATTCCGCACATCAGCCGTTCACCACCGTTCGCGGGAGCGAACCGCCGGCTGCCGCGTCGACTCGGTTCGGTACCGTCCGTCGGGATGGCGTATCGTTCCGTATCATTGTTGTCACCTGCCCGCGCCGTCGTCCGGTACGGGACGGGCGGGTCTTCACTCACACCGACAGGGACAACGGGCATTACTATACGACCGATAAGACCGTCGCTATCGGCCGTATAATACCGAATACCGTTTCATCTCGTGCAACGTTTCGCCGCAGTCGCGTCGGAACGGGAGCGGGCTTCGATGGCCGGGGTTCGAAGCTACGTGGGTGCCGGATACCGGTGCGTATCGACGGACAAGGAGTGGAGTGCCCGCCTCCGCGCGGCGGGCTCACGTCAGCGGGTTCTCGAGGTCGTCGGACCCGGTATCCGAATCGTGGGTGGGTTCGTCGCCGTCGGCGGGATCGACTTCGGATAGACTGATGACGTTTTCCCGGCCGACGGACCGTTTCTCGATCCGCCCGTCGGCGTGCATCTGGGAACAGATACGGCTGACTTTCGACTTCGACCAGCCGGTTTCGTCCGCGATCCGGTGTTGGCGGATACGCCCGCCGTGCTCGACGAGCAGCCTGACGACGTTCCCTTCGTCGCTCAGGAGGTCCGGCGGCGTTTCGGGCGAGATGTAGTGTTGGTGGTGGTAGTTCTGGTCGTGATCGTGGTCGTTGTCGTACTCGGTCCCCCAGCGATGATCGTCACGTGAGTCGGACGTGTCGTGTGATCGGTTCCTCTCGCCCGAGTCGTCGCTTTCCTCCGTCCGCAGCCAGCACGACGGGTCGCGGACGTCGTCTTCCGACAGTAACTCCGCCGCTCGGAGGCCGACGAGGCCGCTGATGAGAAGGAACAGAACCGCGATCAGGGCCGCCTCCCACGACGACGCCAACTGGAACGACTGGAACGGCATCCGCCGGGACGGGGCTCCGATGACGTGATCGCCGCTCGCGAGAACCGACACGACCCAGTGGGTGTCGTCTAGCCGAATCGCTGCCGGGTCGGCGTCGGTCCACGTGGTGGCCGACGACGTGAGGGCGGCTCGGACTCCGGTCGGGGCGTTTGATACCATCGTTAGTCGCGGTTCCGTTGCGGTCGACGGGCCGAGCGGGTGGATCGCGTGAGATCGTGCCCGCCGACCGCATCGGCGATTCCCGCTATTCCCTCTTCATTATGGACTCCTACAGACGGGTTTAACACCGTTCTAAACGCTCGAGACTGCCGATCTTCCGAACACCCGGTATCTCCCCTCGAGAGCCGTCCGAGCGCGGAACGACCGTTCGATGCGAGCGCTGCAACCGTTTATTCGCGGTATAGTAAACGGCCCCCCTCGTTTTGGAAGGATCGAGGAACGCCCCGGCGATCCGGGGCGGCGAAACAGAACCTACCGTCGTACCCGATCGTGCGACGGCCAGCGACAACGTCTCAGCTATGACCACAACAATAAGCGATACCGAGAACCGAGCGGACGAGCGCGAGAGCGACCGAAAGGGGAACGCGAGCGGGTCCGTCCCGGACGATACGGGGTCGCGTTCGCCCCTGGACCGCGACGCGGGAACCGAGACGACGGCAGCGACGACGCGCGAGGCGACGATCTGTGTCGTCGGGCTCGGATACGTCGGACTCCCGCTTGCCGTCGGCTTTGCGGAGTCGAACTACCGCGTGATCGGCTACGATGTCGACGACGAGACCGTCGAACGCCTTCGGTCGGGCGTCGACACTACGGGCGACCTCTCCGACGCGGCGGTTCGCAACGACGCCATCTCGTACACGTCCGACGCGAGCGAGATCGCCGAAGCGGACTACGTCATCGTCACCGTGCCGACGCCGATCGACGACGACGATCAGCCCGACCTCAGTTACGTCGAGAGCGCCGGCCGAACCGTCGGCTCGAAGATGAAACCCGGAACGACGGTCGTCCTCGAGTCGACCGTCTACCCGGGGTCGACCCGCGAGGTGCTCGTGCCCGCCCTCGAGGACGCGTCCGGGCTGACTGCCGGCGAGGACTTCTTCGTCGGCTACTCCCCGGAGCGTGCGACGCCGGGCGATCCCGACCACGGGCTCGAGGACGTCGTCAAGGTCGTCGGTGCACAGAACGAGAAGGTCCTTGAGGACGTGGCGGGACTGTACGAATCGGTCGTCGACGCGGGCGTTCATCGCGCGCCGTCGATCGAGGTCGCCGAGGCCGCAAAGGTCGTCGAAAACGCCCAGCGCGACCTCAACATCGCGTTCGTCAACGAACTCTCCATGGCGCTCGAGCGGATGGACGTCGACACGCAGGCGGTGCTCGAGGCCGCCGGCACGAAGTGGAACTTCCACGACTACCGTCCCGGGCTGGTCGGGGGCCACTGTATCCCCGTCGACCCGTACTTCTTCGCACACCGGTCGGCCCGGGAAGGGTTCGACCCCGAACTCGTGCGCACGAGCAGGAAAGTGAACGAATCCGTCCCCGACCACGTGGCCGAACTGACGATCAAGGCGCTCAACGACTGTCACAAGACGCTCCGGGAGAGCCGCGTCCTGGTTCTGGGACTCTCCTACAAACCGGGCGTGGGGGACATCCGCAGTTCGAAAGTCGTCGACGTCGTCGACAAGCTTCAGGAGTACGACGTCGACGTCGAAGGGTTCGACCCGTTCGCCGCCGACGACGCCGTCCGGGAGGCGTTCGACATCCAGGTACAGGAACGGCTCTCGTTCGAGGGGATCGACGCCATCCTGCTTGCGACCTCGCACGCGGAGTTCGAGCGAATGGACCTCGAGGCGGTCGCCGCCGAACTCGAGGAGAATCCCGCGCTCGTCGACGTGAACGGCTGCCTCGAGAAGTCGGAGGCGATCGAGGCGGGGTTCGTCTACCGGAGGTTGTGAGTCGATGCGATCCCCGAAGGCGACCGCGAGCGTCGATCGTCGTCCGAACGCGACGGTCGATCCCGGAGGTGACTCGCGATGCGGATCGTGATCACGATCCAGCACCCGGGCCACGTGCACTTCTTCCGGCATCCGATCGAGGAGTTGCGGGAGCGAGGCCACGAGATCCACGTCTTCGCCCGCGAGAACGACGTCGCCGTCGAACTGCTGGAGGCGTACGGGATCGATCACCGGGTGCTGGCCGGCTCGTCGGATTCGCTGGTCTCGCTGGCGGCCGTCCAGGCCACCTACGAGGCGCGGCTGCTGCGACACGCGCGCCGGATCGATCCCGACGTCATCACGGCGATCGGCGGCGTCGCGGCCGCACACGTCGCGTCGGTACTGGGCACGAAGAGCCTCGTCTTCTACGATACGGAACACGCGACGCTCATCACGAGGCTCGGCTACCCCTTCGCGGACGTGATCTGTACGCCCTCGTGTTACCGCGAGGAGATCGGACCGAACCAGGTGACGTATCCGGGGTATCACGAACTCGCCTATCTCCACCCGGACCGGTTCGAGCCCGATCCGACCGTCCTCGAGTCGCTCGAGGCCGACGTCGACCTCGAGCCGGACGACCCGTTCGCCGTCGTTCGACTCAGCAACTGGGGGGCGTCCCACGACGTCGGCCACGGCGGCTTCGAAGAGCCCCGGGCGATCGTCGAGCGCCTCGAGGCGGCCGGCGCGGACGTCCTGCTCTCGGCCGAAGGGGAGCCGCCGGCGGACCTCGAGCCCTATCGGCTCGAGACGTCGCCGGACCGGCTGCACGACCTGCTTTCGTTCGCCGACGTCGTCCTGAGCGAGGGCGCGACCACCGCGGCGGAAGCGGCCGTCCTCGGGACTCCTTCGGTCTACGTGAATCCGCTGTCGCTGGGCTACACGACGGAACTCGACGCCGAATACGGGCTGTTGTTCGAGCACGACGGCGAGAACCGGCACGTCCGCGGGCTCGAGCGAGCGGCCTCGATCGTCGAGCGAACCGACGACCCCTGGCGGCGACGGCGGGAACGGTTGCTGGACGAGCGCATCGACGTGACGGCGTTCGTCGTTCGTCAGGTCGAATCGCTCGCTCGCACGCGTACGAGCGACGGGACGACGCCCGCGACCAACGCGGGCTGATCACGGCATGAAGGTGTTACAGCTGGCCACGTCGCCGCGGCCGTTCTTCGAGCAGCAGGTCGCCGCCCTCGAGAGGAAGGGCGTCGACTGTACGGTCCTCACCGCTCCCGGCGAGCACGAGGGCGACTCGTCACGGTCACCGACGGCGTACGCGAAGTTCTATTCGAAGGTCCTCGCCGAGGTCCGCTCGACGGAGTACGACCTGGTACACGCCAACTACGGCCTCGTCGCACCGCTCGCGGTCGCACAACCGGTCCGGCCGATCGTCCTCACGCTGTGGGGAACCGATCTGCTGGGCGAACAGTCGTGGCTCCGGTCGCTCAGCCGGTTCGGCGCCCGATGGGCCGACGCCGCGATCGTACCGAGCCGGCCCATGTCCCGCGAACTCGAGGTCGACCACGAACTGCTCCCGTTCGCGGTCGACACCGACCTGTTCAGGCCGATCCCGCGGGAGACCGCCCGCACGTGCGTCGGCTGGGAGTCGGACCGACCGATCGCGCTGTTCCCGTACGACCGCACCCGGGCGGTGAAGGACTTCCCGCGGGCGAAACGGATCGTCGAGCGCGCGGACGTCGACGTCGACCTCCGGCCGGTCTCCGGCGTCGCGTACGAGGAGATGCCCTACTACATGAACGCGAGCGACGTGCTTCTCGTCACCTCGCGCCGGGAGAGCGGCCCGATGGTCGTCAAGGAAGCGGCCGCGTGTAACCTGCCGATCGTCTCGACCGACGTCGGGTTCGTTCGCGAGACGGTCGACGGCGTGACGAACTGCGTCGTCGGCGACGATGACGGGGAACTCGTCGACGGCCTCGAGCGCGTTCTCGCGGACGGGAAGCGAACGGACGCCCGCGAGTCGATCGACGGGCTCGGACTCGATGCGTTCGGTGACCGTCTCGCCGACGTCTATCGGCGGGCGCTCGGTCGAACCGGCTGCGAAACCGATCGACCGGAAACCGCAGTGGGGGGAGGCGTATGAACTACAGGTCCCTGTCGGAGCTGCGACCGCTCCGGCTCGACACGGTCGCGGCGCTCTGCGGGCTCGTGATCGCCCTGGCCCTGTTCCCGCTGCGGTTTCTCGCGTCCCAGGTCTACCTCGATACGGTCCCGATACTCCTCGGTACGGCGTGCGTGCTGTACCTCCTCTCGCTGTACCAGGGAGAGGACGCCCGGGCCGCTCCGACGCTGCCCTCGAGCGCGACGATGGCGCTCCCCGCCGTCGTCCTCGCCGGACTCGCGGCGCTCGTGACGTTGACCGTGATCCAGGGATCGCGGACGCCCCTCTTTTTCGGGGCCGCGAGCGTCGTCGGCACGCTCCTGATCGCACAGATCGTCTTCGCGCGCGACGAGGAGTTCCACCCCGGGCTGTTGCTGCTCCAGATCGTCCTGTTCGCGGTCGTCTTCCGCTTTACTGCGCTGTACGTGACGCCGGGGTACGTCGGCATCGACATCTGGACCCACACGGAACTCGTAAACGCGATCCTGGAGGAACGCTCGCTCGGCGCGATCTCCGACGACAAACACTACGCGGCGCCGTTCTATCATCTCCTGGTCGCGTCGTCGGCGCTGCTGTACGACGTCCCGATTCGCCTCGCGGTGTACCTCTCCGTGGGCGTCGTGATGCCGCTCTCGGTCCTGCTCGTGTACGCGACCACGAACCTGCTCGTCTCCCAGCGGTGGGCCGTGCTGGCGGCGGCGTTCTACGCCCTCGCGAGCCACGTCTCGATGTGGGGGATCCACCTCATCCCGACGAGCCTCGGCCTGCTGTTCTTCCTCGCGATGCTGTACGCCCTGATCCGCGTGATGCGCATCGAGTACACCGTCCGGGACTTCTCGTTGCTGGTCCTGTTCAGCGTCGCCGTGATCCTCACGCATCAGGTGTCGACGTTCATCATGCTCGTGCTGTTGCTCGCCGCGTTCGTCGCCCAGCTCGTGTTCGTCGTCGGCCCGCTCGGGCTCACGCGGCTCGATACGAGCGTCTTCCGCGCGAAGAAGCCGGTCAACCTCGTGGGCCTCGTCGTGTTCAACTTCGGGCTGACGATCTTCGTCTGGTCGCTGACGCCGTACCGGCAGGATTCGTTCCTGGCGACCGTCCTGAGCTTCTTCACGCAGACGCTCGAGGACAGTGCCGGCTTCCTCAACATCGCGAGCGGGTCGTCCGACGGCGGAGCCGAGGCCGAGGCGGCGTCGACGGCACCCTCGACGTTGCTCGATCAGGTCGTCCCCTACGTCGACGCGCTCGGCTTTCTCCTCCTGCTGGGCGCGACGTTCGTCGGCTGCCTGTACGTCGTCCACAGGCGGCGGGCGGAGCAGTCGGTGTTTACGCTCCTGCTGGCGTCGGCGTTCATGCTCGTCTTCGTCCTCGGGTTCCCGATGTTCGGGATCCACAACTTCATTCCGAACCGCTGGTTCGCGTTCCTCTTCGCGCCGATGGCCGTGCTCGGCGTGATCGGGATTCGGACGCTCAGCGGGAACGTCACGACCGCGGTCGCGGTCTCGGTCCTGTTGCTCTTCGCCCTGGTCTTTCCGGGCGCGATGATCCTCGCACCCGAGAGCAACATCGACAACCCGGTGTTCTCGGACCACCACGAGCAACTCGCGTACGACGAATCCGAACTGGCGGCGGCGGAGTCGATCGCCGAGATGACTGGCTCCCCAAGCGGCAGCGAGATCCGTCCCGATCAGCGCCTCTACACGGACCATCCGTATCAGACGCTGTTCTCTCGAACCGGGGCGTACCCGTCGACGACGACCGCGACCGTCCCCGACGACGGCGCGGCGGACCACGAGTACGCGGTCTATCGAGCCGCGCAGTCGTCGACGGCGGTCTACTTCTCCGACGAGAACGGCGAGGGACGGATCGAACGGATCTCCGAGGAACGGCTCTGCCAACCGGACCAGGCGACGGTCTACACCAACGGCGAGGTGACGATGTGTACGCCCTCGCCGGCGTCCGGTTGATCGCTAGACGGACTCTTTCTCGCCTTCGTCGCCGCTCTTGAGTTGCTCCGATCGCTGCGGGGAAACCTCGGAACGCGCTCGCTTTTGAAAACGGGGCCCGCTGACCGACCGCTGATCGCCTCGAGACGCGTTTACCGGAGCCGATCGCGAACGAACCGCAAGCAGTCGCTGACGACCGGCGCGCCGTCGACGAGCCAGAGGGCGACGATCGAGAACCCGGCGGCGAGCTGGAGGGCTACTGCAGCCGACAGACCGCCGTCGAGGAGGTGGTTCGCGTACCGGGAGAAGTAGACGACGAAGTGGTCGAACAGACCGCCGTGATCGCCCGCAGGCGACGATGCAAGCGGCCAGAGGAGCACTCGAGGCTCCGGTGGTCGTCCCGACCGCATCGGGTTGAACACGTCGGTGACGAGGTGCGAACCGTACGCGAGCGAGAACGCACCCGCGAGGATTCGATCCCCGTATCGGTCCGCCGCGACGAGGGTCGCCAGACAGACGAGTGGGACGACGAACGCGGAATGGCCGATCGCGTAGCCGGTCTCCGTGACCCCGTACGTCCAGGCGAGGGGTTTGTCGACCAGATCCGGGAGCTGTGAGCCGATCGCGATGGCGATCGTCTCGGCGGCTGACGGCGACCGCCGGAGGAAGACGTTCGTCGTCAGCGAGTAGAGCCCGTATGCGACGAGGAGATGTTCCCAGGGCCACATCATTCGACCTCGATCGGGAGCGTCACGACTCGGTACGCCTCCTCGGGGGTGGGATCGGCCGGCGGTTCTCCCTCGTACAGGAGCAGCCGCAAGCGCAGATCGTCACCCGACATCGTCGGATCGATCTCGAGGGTCTGCCGGGCGCTCTCCCCGTCCGGAACCGTCGTCCGCTGTCTGTCCAGTTCGTCCCGCTCGTGGACGGTCACGCCGCCGTCCCCGTAGCTCACCTGCTCGAGGGCGACCACCGTCGTATAGGTTCGCTCCTCGCGTTCGTGGTTCGTGATCGTTGCCTCGAGCTCCTGGGGCTGGGAATCGATTTCGTAGGTCGAGTCGTACATCGTGTCGGTCTCTCCCGTGACCGCTTCCGTTTCGATCGAGAACTCGGTGAACCCGTCGTGTTGGGGGGGACTGGCGAGCGCGAAACCGGCGCTGAGAACGACCAGCACGAGGCCGACCGCGATCGCCGCGTTGTACGGCCCCACGTTACGCCGCTCGTAGAACGAACTCCGCGAGTCGAAAAACGGTGAGGCTGACGAGAGGGACGGTGTGAACCGTCTCTCGGGCTCACAGCGGTATCGAGAGAGGATCGCGATCACGGCGAGTCCAGCTGTCAGCGCCGAAATCCCGAGGAGCACCTGATCGGCAATCAAACCCCCAGGGGTTGCGGACGCGAAAAGGGCAACTGCCGGGACGAGTGCGACGCTGAACACGATCGAGAGGACGGTCCGTTCGACCCCCTCGAGCCCCCCGCTTACCAGCAGGGGGTTTCCGAGGCCCGTCTTCCCCTCGTCGAAAGCCTGATAGTCGTCGGTCGGCCCGTCCGGAAACATCGCCGAGACGAGCGCATATCCCGGGAGAAAGCAGACGAGCGGGATCGTCAGCAGTATCCGTGCAACGCCGCCGGCGCCGGCGACGACGGCGAGCGTGAGCCCCCCGACGGCCGCGACGACGAGCGCCAGATCGAAGAACCACCAGTCTGTGTCGCTCATTTGCTCGTATCGACGGGCGGATGGGGGTTTATTATCGCTCCGGTAAACGCGGCTCGGCCGGGGCCGTTCGACGGGCGTCTGACTGGTTTCTATCACAATCTCGATATAGATTGTCTCGGCCTGAATTTCGGTCCGTATGAACTATCTCAGTGAACGCAATTAACGGAAAATCTGGGATAGATTACGGATATTTGACGTCCATATAGAGGAGAATTAAGCCGGTTTTCCGATCGAGAGATATCGGATTTCAGACCCCAGAAACAGCAAATGCAGGGTTTAAAAACAAGAAAAAATACTCACGTGACAATTAAAGTCACGCAAATTGAACCAATCCGAGGGACACGGTTTCTATCCTTTATTACCCACTTCTCTTTAGGTGGAATCGGCGCGATGAAATCGAAATCTATCAAATTGGAAGAACAGTCTGACCGAGACGTTCCCCTCGAGAACGAGTCCGGCGACGACGAGTCCGCGTTCTCGAAGGACGAAATCTTCCACCTGCTCCAGAACGAACGCCGTCGGATGGTTCTCCGGTATCTGCGCGGTACCGACGGTCCCGTCCGCATGCGCGACGTCGCGGAGCAGGTCGCCGCCTGGGAACACGATACGACCGTCGAGGAGCTCTCGTCGAAGCAGCGACAGCGCGTCTACATTCCGCTCTATCAGTCTCACCTCTCGAAGCTAGACGAGGCCGGTATCATCGACTACCAGCAGGATCGTGGCATCGTCGAGCGAAAACCGCTCGCCGATCAGTTCGACGCCTACCTCGAGATCGAACCGGGCGAGGAGTCGACGGAGGAATCGGACGACGAGGGGGCGGAGCCGAACTGGGACGACTACTACATCGGCGCCACTGCCCTCTGTTACGTCCTCGTGTTCGGCGCGGTGATCGAACTCCCGTTCATGTCGATCCTGTCGGGCCTCGGGCTCAGCGCGTTGATCCTGTTCCTCTTTACAATGCTCACGATCACCCGCTTTATCGACTGAGGACGACGGTCGTGCTCGCCGATTCGCGCCCCTATACGAGCCCGGGTACGAGCCACGCAACGAACGTAGTCGTAACGAGCATTACCGTCATCGCGGTCAGAAGAGACGCCCAGACGAGAGCGATCGCGACGAACAGGACCACGATCGACAGGGTTCCGAACACGGCGGGGGAGAACGGATTTCGACCGGCCGCTCGCGATCTCGAGCGGTCGACGATGCCCTGTGCGTCGTCGAACTCGATGTCGCCGGACGCGTCGAGTGCGGGCAGTCGCGTTCGGTGGAGCCGTTCGTGGACGGCCGCCCACGTATCGATCGGCGGCTGAGCCGGTTCGACCAGTCGGTCGGTCACCTCGTCGACCGTGGCGGGCATCTGCATCCCCTCGAGGACGGCCAGTAACTCCTCGTCGGAGTCGGGAACGAACTCGCCTGCGTCTCTCGCTTCACTCGAGAACTTCCCTTTCGGGTCGTGATAGATGGCTACTTCCGGTTCCGTGGACGTCTCGTCGTCGCGACACTCCCCCCGAGAAGTGTCCGACGAAGAGCGCAACCACGACGGCGTCAGACGCATATTCCGGCCTATCTTCCCTTGGTATATAAGCATTTTCACGGTTTATATTTCTAAACCAAAATAACAGCCGCTTAGAGCGTCTTTCAGGACGAATTTGCTGATTCCGTATCGATAAGATACCCGTCACGTTCGAGACGCGATCGGGGGTTCACGCGAGGGTCGGATTGGTCGGCCGGAGCAGGAAGGTCACCCGCGATTTCGGGCCACCCCACCGATCGAACCACCGTCGAAGGTCGACGATTCGGAGTTTGTGTCTCGCGGGCAACTCGTGGACGTGCTCGAGATCGCCGAGCAGGCGGCGGTCGAAGTCGTGGCGCTCGAAGAGCGTCTCGCGGTCCGGCCACGGGGGTTCGAACGACGAGAGAAACGGCGTCTTCCGCCGGACGAATCCCTCGATCTCGTTGAACAGCTCGGTATCGTGCGGACGATCGGGGGGTCTGTGGCGCAGAATGTCGTCGTCCAGCCGCTCGCAGGCCCGGAGGAAGGTCTCGGTCGTCCGGTGGGCCGGCGGCGTCCGGAGGTGCCAGTCGATCAGTTCTCGGTCGGTCGCCAGGAACGACGTCACGAAGTGGTCGGACAGGTGGTCGTGGAAGGGGATCGAGGGCTGATTGGCGATGCCACAGCAGGTCAGGGCGTTCTGGACGCCGTCCGCCCGCGACCGGTTCGACGCGAACTCGTCGTCGATCGCGTCCCTGACGAACGTCTCCGGATCGACGTCCAGCCCCGTCCGCTCGGCCAGGTCATAGCTCGCCTCGCGGCTGTATCCGAACTTCTCGAGGAGGGTATCGACCGGGTCCGGATCGGGGTCGAGTCGCCCGAGCGGGACGGGCTTTCCGGCGATATCGACGGTCTCGCGTGCGGTGAAGTGACCGCGGAAGAACGTATCACAGAGGAGGCCGTGATACATCGTCTCGACGTCGATTTCGTCGGCATAGCCGGCGTGATGGATGTGAAGCGACTCCTTGATCCCCTGGGAGTATCGGGCCTTCGACTCGTCGGGCCGGAGGTAGCGTTCGTCCGGCGGGAACGCGGTGTGGGCCGTACCGTACTGGTCGGCGAGACGGCTGGCACCGACCACCTCCTGTGCGTCGGGCGCGCCGACGGTGTAGCTCCGCTCGAGGTCGGGGACTTGCGAGAGGATGATCCGCGAGTCGTAGCCGGCCGAGAGCAACACCCCCTTTCGGCCGGGGAGCCTCGAGCGGCGCTCGAGCGCCCGCTCGAGGCGGTTCGCGAGGTCGCCGACGTAGTCGTGGTCGTGATCGTGGTCGTGGTCGTGATCGTGATCCTCGCGCGGCCGATACACGAACCGATCGAGGGACTCGACCGTCGTCGGCGTGAGTCGCCCGTCCATCGGGAGCCGACGCAGTTCCTCGAGGGGCGTTTTCTCGCCCAGCGCCACTCCCAGATGGAGGAACTCGAGGACGCCGTCCCGATCGGGCGTCGGATCCGCGACCGTCTCCGCCACCGCGGCGGCGTCGGTTCCGAAGACCCGAACCCCGGGGTCGTCGGTGTAGAAACACCCGCGCGACCGGACCGGGTCGGTGGCGACGAACGCCTCGTCGGTCGCCTCGTGATCGAGCATGGCCAGGTACGAGCCGTTGAGGGTCGACAAGGCCGTCGTTCCGTCGTGCTCGTATCGCTCGAGGAGCCACCGGGCCGCGTTCGACTCCCCGTCGGGGACGTAGGATTCCCCCCAGACGACGCAGCAGCCGGCGTCGTCGCCGTACGCGTCGGTCCAGCCGGTAGTGCCGAGGTCGGGATCCCTGATCCCGACCGTGAGTCTCGATCCGGTGAGCACGACGTCGAACTCGTCGTCGTCTCTGAACCGGTCGAACGCCTCTCTGTCGCCGAATACGCCGAAGAGTTCCCTGTTCATCGTGTTCGTCGTCGACTCCGCCGCACGATGCGGCGCTTGCAGGCGACCCGACGGTCCGAGCGGGAGGCCGGGTGCCCGTATACGTCGCTCCTCTTCGACTCCGGCGGACGTCTCAATAACTATGGCATCGTTAAGCCCAAGAGCCGGCCTCTCGAGGCGGTTCGCGCTCCCCTGTGGCGTCCGTCGTCCCCGCCTATCGGCTCTATAATAATGGGGTGGCCGTCGGTAGCGTCGATCCGTCAATGTCACGAACGAACGCGACTCGACGACGATTCCTCGCGCTGTCGGGTGCCGCCGGTCTCGCCGGCGTCGCCGGCTGCGCGGATCGGCTCGAGTCGGTGACCGACTCCAGCGAGGACGCCGGCAACGAGGCGACCGACGATGATCCGTCGACTCCTGCGGCGCTCACGGACGGGGTTCCGCCGATCGAAACCGAGTACGACAGCCGCGAACGGTACCGACAGCCCGGCGAGTCGCTGGACGATTTCGGCGACCTCGACGCCTGGGAGGTCGTTCGGGGATCGGGCGAAGCCGACGAGGACGTCGTCTTCGACGGCGAGCAGAGCTTCCACCTCGAGTCCGACGGCCGTGAGACGATCGTCGCGGAGCGGTCCCTCGAGGAAACGGACCTGACGGAGACGGACCTGTCTGTCGCGATTCGGACGACGACGCCGCAGAACCTGACGGTCAATCTGCGGATCGTCGACCAGTTCGGGAGCGCCCGGGTACACTCGCTTCGGGAAGTCACGTACCGGACACCGGACGTCGGCTGGTTCCGGGCGAGCCCCGGCGTCTTCGAGGAGGACGAGCACGAACCCGCGATGGACCACCTCGACCGGCTCGAGGTCCACGTCCTCCACTCGATGGAGGAGGCCGAAGTCTGGATCGACGACCTCCGCCGTCACGAGAAACCCGATGGGGGGTACGTCGTGCTGACCTGGGACGACGGGTTCCGCGACTACTACGAGACGGCGTCGCCGCTGCACGACGAGTACGGATTCCGGACGGTCCAGGCGCCGGTTCCGCGGTGGACGGAGCAGGGACGCGACGGCGTCATGTCGGTCTCGGAACTGCAGGAACGCCAGGACGAGGGCGACCAGATCGTCGTCCACGGAACGCACGAACCGATCCACGAGTACGAGGACGAGTCGACGATCGAACGGCGACTCCGACAGGACAAGAGATGGTTCGTCGACAACGGCTTCGAGGGGGCGAACTATATCGTCTTCCCGCACAACAGCTTCGACAAAACGAGCCTCGAGCACGCGACCGGCTACCACTACTGCGGCGGGTTCAACCAGGCCGGCAACGTCAACACGACGAGCGTCCATGGATTCGATCCGCTGGCGCTCCCGCGGACGATCGGGCACGACCTCGACATCTCGAAGCGCTGTGTCGACCTCGCGGCGGCGCACAACCAGTGTACGATCCTGAACTTCCACGCGTTCGAGGCGGACAACACGATGTCCGAAGGCGACTACGAGGAGTTGCTGGCACACATCGACGAGGCCGACGTCGAGGTCATCACGTTCGACGACCTGTGGGAACTGCGGACCTCGAGACAGTCCTGAGCCCGTTTTGCCGACTGTTTCGCCGTGCCGAACTGTTGTGCTGTCCGAAACGGTAGTCAATTCTTCTCGCAGACGCCGTGACGCGCGTAACACCGACGGATCCGGTCGCCGGACTCGCGCTCGGCCGTCGCCAATCCCTGAAGCCCTCTGACGGTGTTGTAGAGCTGTCGAACGTTCACGTCGGTCGCTGCCGGACGGCCGATAATAGTTATCGAACGCTCAAGGCCGTTTCCGGCGGCCGCAACCGTATCCGACGACGATCGCGTCCGCGTCCCGCGCCTTCGCGGCTGCGTTTCGCTGACCGGTCGAACGCGACGACAGTACCGACTACGAGGGGTCTTTCCCGTCCGACTCGCCCGCTCCCGCGGGGCCGCCGAGTCGCGACCACCACAGCAGTCCCGCAGCCGCGGCGAGAAGGGTGGTCGCGACGAGCGGGAGCGGACGCCGCCTGATCCCGCCGGCAGCGGTCCAGCAGAGCCCGGGGACGTGTCGCGCCGACACCGACGCCCCGGCGAGGTGGCGACCGGAATGCAGCGTTCGCCCCTCGGCGAGGTACCGTTTCGCGAGGAGTAACCGGTGGGTCGAGCGGATCTCGTACCCCTCCGACTCGAACCGCTCGACCTCCGCCTCGTAGGCCGAGAGATACCGTTCGCTGGCTTCCTCCACGACGTCGGCCGGCGGGTGGCCGGTCTCGTCCCGGCGGACGAGGACCTCGTCGACGTAGGCGAGTTTCCCGCGCTCGAGCACGCGCAGACAGAACTCGGGGTCCTGGAACCGGTCCAGCGTCTCGTCGAAGCCGCCGACGGCCCGGGCGACGTCCGTCCGGACGAGCAGCGTCGAGCCGGCCCCCGGCTGTACGTTGTCCGCGAGGATTTCGGCCATCAACTGCTCGTCGCCTTCCCGGGTCGGCTCCGCGTCGCTGCGGGCGAGGAGGGATGCGACGGCCGAGCGGAGCGTCCCCTTGGCGCCGGACAGGTCGTACGCGGTGTCGCAGTAGGCGCCGACCCACTCGTCCGACCGGCCCTCGAGCGCCTCGAGCTGGTGCTCTAGTTTCTCCGGATGCCAGGTGTCGTCCGAGTCGAGGAACGCGACGTACTCGCCGCTCGCGTGTTCGATGCCGGTGTTCCGGGCGACGTTGGCGCCGCGGTTGGTGGAATGGGCGACCGGTACCACTCCCACGCCCTTCTCTTCGTAGGCCGAGAGCACCGATTCGGTTCCGTCCGTCGATCCGTCGTCGACGACGATCACCTCGAGGTCGTCGTCGATCGTCTGCTCGAGCGCGCTGTCGATGGCGCGCGGGAGCGTCTCGGCCCGGTTGTACGTCGGGATAACCACGCTAACGCGAGTCATTTTTCGGGGGTTCGAACCCCCGCGGGATTATTATCGCGTCGCTAAACGGCCGCTCGCGGTCACCGGACCGCCGTGGCGGGACGATTCGGCTCGAGGGTCGCCCGCCCGATCCGCGGGCCCGCGTCGAACCGACGCCGGACTAACGCCTGTATAAGAAAGGGCGGACGGTTCGTCCCGGCCGATGATGACGGACAGAACCCGACGATCGTTCGTGACCGCGGTCGTCTCGGCCGGTGCGCTCGGCAGCGCCGGGTGCCTCTCGAACGTTTCGGGCCGGGACGGCAGCAACGGATCGAGGCCGGCGGAATCGTCCCCGAACGCGGTGGAGGACGCCAACGGCGACGTCGACGGCGACGGCAACGAAACCGCCGCGGAGCGGCCCGACCTGCCCGGCGAGCGGATCGCTTCCTTCGAACCGCTCGACGACTGGGTGTCGATGATCGACGCCGGGACGCTCGAGGCCGCGACAGACGACCCGTACGCGGGGACGCAGTCGGCCCGGCTACGGGCCGACGACGCCGAGTACGCGGCCGTCTACACGACGAACCCGCACGGGATCGACCTCCGGGAGTCGAACCTCTCACTTGCGGTCAAGGCCGCCGAACGCGAACAGTTGCAGCTCACGCTCGAGTTGCTGGCCCCCGACCACCGGAACGCGGTGGCGTTGCGCCGGACGCTGATCGGCCCGACCGACAGGTGGGTGCGCGTCGACTTCGGTACCGGACGGGTCGAGGGAGAGCCGTCGCTCGCCGACGTCCGGGAGATTCGCCTGAGCGTCCGGCCCCGGGGCGATTCGACCGGCCCCGTCGACTGTCGGGTCGACGACCTCCGGGCGGTCGACCGGCCGGAGACGGGGAAGGTCCTGTTGCTGTTCGACGGGACCCTCGAGAGCCACCACTCGGTCGCGCTCGAGCGCCTGTCGGAGCACGGCTTCGCGGGCGTCGAAGCGATCATTCCCGAAGCCGTCGGCGAGACCCGGTCCGGCAGGCTCACCCGGGAGCAACTGGACGATCTGGCCGACGCCGGCTGGGACCTGGCGGCGCGACCGCGAACCGGGGCTCGATCGCTCGCCGACTACGCGCCCGACGAGCAGGCCGAACTGATCCGGCGGACGAAGGCCTACCTCGAGACGAACGGGTTCGAGGACGGCGCCGACTACTTCGTCGCGCCGCGGAACGTGGTCGGCCCGAACACGATGGATCTCGTGGAGGACCACCACGAGGGGGCGTTCCGCTTCGGCGGCGCGCCGAACGCCCTGCCGGTGACGGACCCGCACAACCTCGGGTTCTTCTCCGGCGCCGAGGGGGACGTGACGAAGGAGTACGTGGATCGCGCGGCCGAGTTCGGCCAGCTCGCGGTCCTTCACTTCGAACACGTCGGCGACGACGGCCTCTCCGAGCGGGCGTTCGCGGACCTGCTCGAGCACGTCGATCGGGCGGACGTCGACGTCGTCACCGCGACGGAACTCCTGGACCATGATCGGAACTGAACCCGCTGCCACCGGCCCGAACGGCCCCGCCATCGCCGACGGAGTCGGCCCGATACGGGGGTGGCGCTGATGTACCACGACGCGACCGTCGGCGTCGTGTTACCTGCCTACGACGAGGAGGGGTTCGTCGGGGACGTGATTCGCGACATGCCCGACTACGTCGATCGGATCTACGCGATCGACGACCAGTCGACCGACGGCACCTGGACGGAGATCTTAGAGGCCGCGCGAGCGGACGCCGGCGACGGGCGTCCCGCCCGCGGAAGCTCCGACCCTGATCCGGACCGTCTCGTGGCCGACGGCGGCACCGCCGCCCTCGAGTCCCGTGCCTTCGTTCACGAGCGGATCGGACGGGTCGTCCCGATCCAGCACCGGGAGAACCGCGGTGCCGGCGGCGCGATCAAGACCGGCTATCTGGCCGCCCGAGCCGACGGGATAGATGCGACCGTGACGGTCGACGCGGACGGGCAGATGGACCTCTCGCGGATGCCGCGGCTGCTGGATCCGATCGTCGAGGGCGAGGCGGACTACGCGAAGGGGAACCGCCTCCTCTCGGCGGAGTACCGCGCGGCCATGCCCCGGTTTCGCTTCGTCGGGAACGCGATGCTGTCGTTCCTGACCAAGGTCGCCGCCGGCTACTGGAAGACGATGGACCCCCAGAACGGGTACACGGCCATCTCCCGCGGGGCGCTCGAGGCGATCGACGTCGAGGGCCTCTACGAGTACTACGGCTACTGCAACGACCTGCTGGTGAAACTGAACGTCCGCGGGATGCGCGTCGCGGACGTGGCGATGCCGGCCGTCTACGGCGAGGAGGAGTCGAGCATCCGCTACTCGGAGTACGTCCCGAAGGTGTCGACCATGCTGTTGCGGAACTTCCTGTGGCGGCTGAAAACGAAGTACCTCGTGCTCGACTTCCACCCCCTCGCGCTGTTCTACCTCGTCGGCGCGGGGATGGCCGGGGCCGGCGTCCTCGCGCTCGGCCTGGCCCTGCTGTCGGCGCTCGCGGTAGTCGCCGTGCCGGTGGCCGGAGTCGGCGGACTGTTGTTGCTCGTCGCCGGCGTCGCGTTCCTCCTGTTCGCGATGGTGTTCGACATGGGACAGAGCGAACACCTCGAGACGCAGGTGCGGTAGCCGTTCGTCGCGGCTCGAGTGACCGGTTCCCGTTCGCGTTCGGCCCTCTCTCGTTCTCGTCTCCGTTCCCGTCTACGCCAGTACCGTTCCCGCGTCGATTCCCAGAAGGCCGACGACGAGCCCCGCAACCAGCAGGACGAGGCCCGCGACGAACAGCAGGATCTGGAGCCAGTTGCCCGAGGCGGTACCCCCGACCCCCTCGAGGCGGGCCTGCAGTCCGGCCGCCGCCGAACCGACGGGGTCCGGGAACGCCGCCAGCACCTCGAGCGGTTCGGTCGGGTCGAGTGCGCCGACGAGTAGCGCGACCGTGACGAAAAGCGCCAGACCGACCGGCGGGACGACGGTCAGGGCGAGCCACGGGTTCTCGATCGCTGCCGCCAGCGCGACGATGGGGACGGCGGAGAGGGCCGTCGTCAGTACTGTCCGTGCCAGGCGTGCGTCGGCCAGGGGATCGAACCCGACGAGCCGGGCGCTCCAGCAGTGGAGGACGAACATCGAGCCGTAGCCGACGCTGGTCGCGACCGCGGCGCCTCGCATGCCGTAGGACGGGATCAGCAACGCGTTCAGGACGACGTTGATCCCCGCCGCGACGCCGGTGGCGACGACCGGGTACCGGAGCGTCCCGTTCCCCTGGGAGACGGCGAGGATCGGCCTGGCGAGCGCGAACCCGAGCGCGCCGGGCAACAGAAGCAGGAGCGGCTCGATCGCCGGCTCGGCCTCGGGGCCGAAGTAGAGGGGAACGGCGACGTCGGCGAGGGCCGCGAGGCCGACCGCCATGACGGCGGTCAGGAGGAACGCGTACCGGGTCGTGCGGGAGGCGAGTTCCGTGATCTTCCGGGTGCGGCCCCGGGACCACAGTTCGGAGGTCGAGTGGACGAACACCGTCTGCAGCGCCAGCGGGACGAACCAGAGGAACTCCGCGAGCTGGAGGGCGGCCCGGTAGTTGCCCACCTCCGCGCTCTCCCGGAACTGCTGGAGCATCAGGATGTCGACGTGGTACAGCGACATCAGAAGGAGCACGAGGACGATGCTCATCGAGTTGAACGTCAGCATCCGCTTTCGCGGGAACCCCGTGCTCGGGTGTGAGAACACCGAAACCAGCGAGATCCGGCGGTGGACCAGCGCCAGCCCGACGACGGCGACGAGCGCGCTCGCGACGATGTGGCCGAGCAGCGCGCCCGTCACGCCGAACCCGGCGTAGACGAGCGGGATCGCGACCGCGACGAAGCCGACCTTGTCGAGGATCTTCAGCGGTTCCGAGTACCGCTCGAGGCCGAACCCCATCAGCGTCTTCCGGGCGAAGTCACGGAACTGGGCCGTGACCACGAGGATCGCGAGCACGTAGAAGTACGACGCCAGTCCATCGCCGAACGCGAGGGCGACGTAGCCGAACTCGGCGGCGGCGACCATGACGAGCGTCCCGACGGCCGCGAGCCAGATCGCCAACCGCAGGTAGAAGCCGGCGACGTACGCCTCCCAGTGGGGGACGGAGCGATCCTCCGCGAGGTACTTCCGGACGCCGTCGGTGATCCCGGAGCTGACGAAGATCATGTAGATGGCGAACACCGACAGCAGGAACGCGTAGTCCCCGTATCCCGACGCGCCGAGGAACCGGTACAGGAGCGGCGTCGAGACGGCGGTCACGACCAACACGACGACCTTCGCGCTGACGACCGAGAGGATGCCACTGGCGATGCTCCTGTTCATGGTTACGGTCGCTGTCCTCCCCTCAGTGCCGACGGCCGGCGATGCGCCTCGTTCGACCGGTCGGCGTCGTACACGATCGCCACAGTATCGACCCGGTCTCGCCGACGGGTCGTTATTATAGCAGTGTTAAGCGCCCCGGGAGGCGGTTTCCGCCGTCCGGCTGACCGGCGGTCGGTCATCTCGAGGCTCGCCTGCGAGACGGTCGCGGCGACCGACGCTCTCGAGCGGTTCCGGTAGCTCGCTTGCGCCGCCGACCAGTTACTCGTAGGTGTTCTCCCAGGTCAGCACGTTGCTGGCGCCCAGGTCGTCGATCCCGTTGACGATCCGGTTGACCCGGAACTCCGGCCCCTCGATGCCGGGGTAGAGGCGGACGCCCTCGAGGCCGTCCTCGTACGACACCGTCTCGGAGTTCCGGAGGTGGTTCCCGTCGCCCTGGTCGATGTAGGGGTACTGACTCGCGTGAAAGGTTCCCTTGTACACCGTCGTTTCGTCGCCCGAGATGACGATCCCGTTCCGATCGGCGCCGTTGCGGCCCGGCTGATCGACGGTCACGTGGCTGAACCGGCAGTTGTCCCGCTCACACCGGATCCCGTCGCGGAAGCCGGCCGAGGTGACCCCGGCCTCGCCGGAGACGTCGAAGAGTTCGACGAGGACCCGATCTCGCCTGTCCGTATCCGTGATCCAGAGCGGGTAGCCGCCGCCGGCCTCGTGGACGACGCCGCCGCCCCCGATGTACGTCTCGCCGGCCTCCGGCGAGACGACGATCCCGTGGTTCACCCGGTCGCCGCGGATCTCGATCGAGGTCTCCTCGATCCGCGAGGACTGACAGGAGTTCATCACCGAAATCGCGTGACTCGTCGGCTTCGGCGAGGTGATCGAGATGTCGACGTCCGTCACCTGCAGGTCGTCGCCGTGCTCGAGTCGGATGCCCCGCTGACTGTCGTCGTACGATCGGGTACGATCGACCGCCACGGTCGCGCCCCTGATCTCGCTCCCCTGGCCGCCGAGACGGACGCTCGCGCCGTTGCTGTTTACGAACCGACCGCCGTCGACGACGATCGTCCCCTCGTCGTTGACCGCGTACAGCCCGTTGTCGGGGAAGCCGCCGAGTTCGCAGTCCCTGAACTCGAGGTGGCCGACGTTGGTGTTCGCCTCGATGCCGATCGGACCGCGCCACATGTTCCCCGCGTTCGGCGTCCAGTCGGCGTGGAGACCGCCGTCCGGCGCGCGGAACCGCTCGACGACCCCGCTCCCGTCGGGGTCGCTGACCGCGAACATCCCGGGGCCCCAGGTTCCGCTGTCGTGTTCCCCGTGGATCGTGACGTCGCGGACCTCGAGGTGCTGTGAGACGGTCGCTTCGATCGTCCTGATCCCCGTATCGGACGCGGTCTGATCGACGTCGAACCCTTCGAACCGGAGCCTGCGCCCCGGACTGTAGGAAACGCCGAGACGGAACAGCCGGAACTGCGGGCCGTCGAACGCGTGGTAGTCCGCGGGAACGAGCGTCGCGTCCTGCCCGAAGAACCCGACGTTGTCGAACCCGGTAAACCGGAACTGCGAGTCCATGTAGTACCGCCCCTCGGGGAAGACGAACGCCGTGTCGTCGGCCCGGTGGTCCTCGAGGACCGGCGTGATCGACTCCCCGCCGGTATTGTCGGCCCCGGCCTCGACGACGTCGACGACGGTATCGTACTCCCCGTGGAACGCGGCCGCCGGATCGCTCCCGACCGTCGCGAGTCCGACCGTTGCGGCGCCCGCGACACCGACGCCGCGCAGGAACGTTCGCCTGGACCGTCCCCTTCGGGCCGGCGCTTCGTGAGCAGCACCGTTGGTCGCGTTCCCCCCTGTAGATCGTCCACCCTCCGAATCATCCATGCCGCTTCCTTCCGTCATTGATAGTCACTTTAGTTGAAGCAGTAAGGAGAGCCAGTAACTAGGGGTTCGGATAGCAAGCCTTTAAGTCAGATATCCGGTACGATAATTGATGGTTTCTTCTCGATTCGTCGCTCGAGAACTGTTGTGCGATTCGAAACAGTAGGAGCCGAAGCGGCGCCGATGGGCCCGTGCCGTCGACGAAAGCGGTTTATCACTCGTATAATGGGGGTGCTGGAGCAGATACGGAGACGAAGGTGCCCGACGACCGTCCCGCTCAGACCGGATCGTCGACCGGCCGACCGTTCTCGAGCGTGGCGGCGATCAGCGTCGAGATCGCGCGCCGGAGTTGCTGGGACACCGCCGAGTCGCTGACCTCGAGGCGTTCGGCGAGTTCGTCCTGGGTGACCCGCCGCGGGATGTCGAAGTAGCCGGCCTCGTACGCCATCAGGAGGAGGTCGCGCTGGTGATCGGTGAGAAAGTAGGTTCCGTCGTCGGCGGCGGACGAGTCGTGCAGCCTGTCCACGCGAAACGAGACGCCGCGCTCCCGATATCGCCGTCTGATCGCGGCCAGCGCGTCGCGGTCCGGAAGGTGAACCCGGGCGACCCACCCGGTTCTGTCGCTCGTAACCGTAAAGACGTACAGCCCGTGTTCGGCACACCAGTCGGGCAGGATCGCCAGGCCCGTCTCGACCGCGAGCCGGTAGATCGCCCGGTGTCCGAACGTCGCGACGCACGTCGGCTCCGAGACGGTGGGGTCGTCGGCCAGCGTCTCCTCGAGGCTCGCGTACCCGTCGCCGAAGGCGGAGACGAACAGCACCCGGCTTCCGTCCGTTGCGCTCTCGTACTCGCGTCTCAGCGTCACGTCCGGCTGTCGCTTCATGGTCGGCACCAGCGGCAGCTCGTCGTGCCCGAGACGAACGTCTGCGATGAATCCCATCGAGGTATCGGTACCGTCGGCGTCGTCGGGTCGACCTATACTTATACCGGGGATAACGACCCTTGCATCCGCTCGAACGATCGACGACGCCCCTGCAGGCCCGGTTCAGTCGACGTATCCGAGGTCGGCCAGTCGCTCCGTCACGTCCTCGCCCGGACCGGCTCGCTCCCGATCGTCTTCCGTCGCGTCGTAGGCGGGGTAGGCGACGGGCTCGACCGGATCGACGACGGGCACGACGCCGCCGTCCATCCGGTCGCTTGGGGGCACCCCCATGGCCGCCATGACGGTCGGCGCGACGTCGAACACGTGGGCGCGGTCGATCGCGGCGTCCTCGTCGATCCCGGCACCCGTCGCCACGAAGACCCCCTCGAGTTTGTGGTTCCAGGGCTCGGCCGGACCGAAGTAGCCGTCACCGTCGCCGCCGAGTTGCTCGGTGAGCGCGTGCTCGAAGCCCGCCGGGATCGTGACGACGTCGACGGTTTCCTCGAGCCGATCCCCGTGGAAGTACTGTTCGCGGGGCGCAACCGTCTCGAAGAACGGTTCCCCCTCGGGGGTTTCGACGGACCGAAGCGTCCGAACGAGTTCGTCCCGGACCCGTTCGTACTCCTCGGGCGGAACGGTCCCCTGCGGGTCCCGCCCCTCGAGGTTGATCCGGACGCCGAGTTCGGTCCGTGCCCGGACGTACGCCGTCGATTCGGTGAAATCGACCTGTTCGTTCGCCGTCCGGGAGATTCCCGACGGCGCGTGTTCGATCGCGAACTCGGCGAGGCCGACCCGCTCGAGGGCGCTCCTGATCCGGCTGGCGGTGACGCCGAACCGGGCGGCGACCGAAGCGGCCCGCGCCGCAGCGCCGGGCTCCCAGGTGTCACACTCCTCGCCTTCGCGGAGCCGTCTGCGCATCGGCGTCCACGAGGGCATCCCCTTCCCGTCGGTCGTCGTCTCGAGGAACCCCTCGTCGCGGAGGAACTCGTTGATCCGGAACTCGTAGCCGTCGTAGGGCCCCATCCCGTGGTCGCTGACCAGGAACACCCGATCGGGGTCGCACGCGTCCAGTATTTCGGCGATCTGGTCGTCGGTCGCTCCGTAGACGCGTCGGACCGCGTCCTCGTCGCCATCGAACTCGTGGAAGACGGTGTCCGTCTTCTGGAACTGGACGAAGCCGAAGTCGGGGTCGAACTCGCCGACGAGGTACCGAAACGCTTCGCCTCGCATCCGGATCAGGTTCTCGTACTCGTCGAGCTTCTCGGCGTCCGACAGCGAATCGTCCCGCGAGTAGCACGGGTAGACGCGGTAGTCGCCGATCGCCGCGCGCACGTCGTCCAGCAGTCCGTCGGGGTGGCAGGGCGGATCCTCCGGCCCGAGAAACCCCGGAATCACCGCGCCGTCGAACTCGTCGGGCGGGTGCGTGACCGGGGCGTTGACGACGACGCTCGAGCGGTCGTGGCGATCGAGCAGCGTCCACAGTGGGTGCTCGCGGACGTCGTCGTTGCTCGTTACGTGCCAATCGTAGCCGTCGTAGCCGACGAAGCCGATCGCACCGTGTTTCCCCGGGTTGACGCCGGTGTAGATCGACGGCCAGGCGCTGGGCGTCCACGGGGGGATCTGCGACTCGAGCGGCGCCGTCGCCCCCTCCGAACAGAGCCGTTCGATGGTCGGCACGCAACCGGCCTCGAACAGCCGCTCGAAGACGGGGAGACAGCCCGCGTCGATGCCGACGACCAGCGTCTCCAGGCCGCTCGATCCGTTCGGCGCGGTGTTTCCAGTAGTCGTAGTCGATACGGTCTCGTCTCGGCGATGTGTCCGACTCATCGATTCGAAAGTGCTCGCTGATATTCGGTGTCGATCGCTGCCGGACTTCCGGGCAGCGAGGGCTGTACGACACGAGAGTTCACGCCACGTCCGGCCTGCGCTCGAACTCACTTCATTATCGGTCCGTTAAACCCGCGCCTGAGCGGCTCTCGCCCCGCCTCTCGGACGGGAACCGTTCGATCGCGCGCTGGAGGATGCCGACCGCGTCCCCCTCCAGTCGTTCGACCTGTCGCTCGGTTCGGGCCTCGACGGTGAGCCTGACGACCGGTTCGGTTCCGCTCGCCCGGAGGAGTAGCCAGCCGTTCTCGAGGTCGACGTAGACGCCGTCGCGCGTATCGATCTCCGCCCTCTGATCCTCGTCCTCGTACCGGTCACGGACGCGTTCGCGGACCCGCTCCATCACGGCCTCCTT
Source organism: Halobiforma lacisalsi AJ5 (assembly GCF_000226975.2). Classification (NCBI taxonomy): domain Archaea; kingdom Methanobacteriati; phylum Methanobacteriota; class Halobacteria; order Halobacteriales; family Natrialbaceae; genus Natronobacterium; species Natronobacterium lacisalsi. Next base: position 1,048,063 of record NZ_CP019285.1, read on the forward strand.
GTCGGCGACCTCGACGGATCGCCGGCGGATGGGGTAGCTGTCGACGTCCGCGACGAGCTCGGAGAGCGGCCCCCGCTCCGCGACGAGTTCGACGAGCTTGCAGGCGGCCAGCGGCCCGTCGGGACAGGGAGTCTCCTCGGGCCAGATCCACGCCCCGCTCGGTTCGCCCCCGAAGACGGCGTCCGAACGGGCCGCACGCTCGGCGACGTGGACGTCGCCGACCGGTGTTCGACTCACGCTTCCCCCTGCGGCCGCCACCTCGTCGTCGACCGTCACGCTCGTGCCGACCGGTGCGGCGACGACGTCGCCGTCGCCGTTTTCCGCGGCTTCCCGCGCGAACAGCGCGAAGAGCACGTCCTTCGGGACGAAGGTGCCGGTCCCGTCGACGGCGTGCATACGGTCCGCGTCGCCGTCGTGTGCGATCCCGAGTTGCGCGTCGGTTACGGCGACACACGACGACAGCGTGGCCAGCGTCTCGCGCGTCGGTTCGCTCGGTCGCCCGGGGAACGACCCGTCCTGCTGGCCGTTCAACGTCACGACGTCGCAGCCGAGTTCGTCGAGGACGCGGGCGGTGATTTCGCCCGTCCCGTTCCCGACGTCGACGACGACGCTCGGCGGGTCGTCGATCGTGACGGACTCGATCAGCGCCGCCGCGTGCCGATCGACCGCGTCCGTGAGCGGCGCACTCGAGCCGTGTCCGTCCCAGGGCTGCAGGTCGTACGCTTCCCGTTCGATTCGCGTCGCGATCGACTCCCGCTGGTCGGGGTCGAACGCCTTGCCGTCCGCGGACCAGAGTTTGATCCCGTTGTCGGTCGGCGGGTTGTGCGACGCCGTCACGACGACGCCCGCGTCCGCGCCGGTCCGCGGGACGGCCCTCGCGACCGTCGGGGTCGACGCGACGCCGACCTCGAGCACGTCGGCCCCACACTCGCGGAGCCCGGCTGTCAGGGCGTCGAACATGACGATACCGCTCTCGCGAACGTCCCGTCCCACGACCACCTGCTCGTAGCCGTCGGAGGCGAGGGCCCGACCCACGTCGAGCGCGAGATCGGCGGTTACGTCCTCGCCGACGGTTCCTCTGATACCGCTCGTTCCGAACATACCGCCTCTCGAGCGGACGGACCGATTACTATACAGTGGTTAAGTGACGGCTCGGGGTCGTTCTTACCGATCCTGCATGACGACGGCACCCGGTTTCGTGGTCTCGCCCGCCGAGAGCGTCACACCGGCGTTCAGGCTCGTGTCGATCCCCGTCTTGACGCCGTCGCCGAGCACGACGCCGAACTTCCGCCGGCCGGTCGAGACACACTCGCCCTTGACGGTCATCCGGACCGGTTCCTCGTCGTGACGCAGGTTCGCGACGTTCGTCCCCGCGCCGAAGTTGACGTTCCGGCCGAGGACGCTGTCCCCGACGTACGAGAGGTGGCCGACGCTCGTTCCCGACATCACGACGCTGTTCTTGATCTCGACGCCGTGGCCGACCGAGACGTCTTCGCCGAGGACCGTCGCCCCACGGACGTAGGCGTTCGGGCCGACGGTCGCCCCCGCCCGGAGCAGCGCCGGTCCCTCGACGACGACTCCCGACCGGACGGTCGCGCCCTCCTCGACGACGACGGGCCCCTCGAGTTCGGCGTCCGACGCGACGTCGCCGCGGATATCGGTCTCTATCGACTCGAGTGCGAGTTCGTTCGCCTCGAGCAGTTCCCACGGCCGGCCGACGTCGAGCCACCGATCGAACTCGACGTGGCCGACGGCGGTCTCCGCGAGAACGCGCTCGAGGACGTCCGTGAGTTCGTACTCGCCGCGCTCGCTGCGGGGGACGTCCAGGTACTCGAGCGCCTCCTGGGGGAAGGCGTACGCACCCGCGTTCGCGAGTTGACCGGGCGGGTCCGACGGCTTCTCGACGACGTCGGTGACGGTCCCGTCCGCAACGTCGAACACGCCGTAGTTCGACGGGTCGTCGACGCGGATCGAACCGACCGCCGGAGCGGCCGCGTAGAGGTCGGCGAGCGACTCCCGGTCGAAGACGATATCTCCGTTGATCACGGCGAACGGCCCCTCGAGGTGCTCGCTCGCGGCCGCGACTGCGCCGGCGGTTCCGTCCCGCTCGGACTGCGTCGCGTACCGGATCGGCGTTCCCGCGTACCGTTCTCCGAAATACTCGCGGACAGCGCCGCCTTCGTAGCCGACGACGAGAACGATCTCGTCCGTGCCGGCCGCGGCCGCGGCTTCGACGGTGCGGGCCACCAGCGGCTTCCCGGCGACCGGGAGCATCGGCTTCGGCGTGGTTTCCGTGAGCGGTCGCATTCGCGTGCCTCGCCCCGCGGCGAGAATGACGGTTTGCATGCCAGGACCGTCGGCGCGTCCGGGGTTTTCTTATACTGGTCCTAACCCCGCCCGTGATCGGCGAACGGGGATTCCGGACCCGATCCTGGTCCCGGTCCCGGTCCCAGGACGGGGCCGTGACGGGGCTGCATACCGTGTCCCGAAATCGACCACGCCCCTCCCCACGCCGCTTTATGTATGGGCGTGGACTGGGCGGTATGCGCCTCTCCACGCCACTGATCGTGGTCGGCCTCCTCCTGATCGTGATCCCGATTCCGATCCTGCCGCCGCTCGTCGGGGCCTTCATCGGTGCCGGCATTCTGCTCGTGGGACTGTTCCTGCGCTTTCTCGGGCTCTGATCGGTTCACGACTCGAGATCGATCCCCTCGATCGAGGCCGAACCGCTCCCGCTCGTACCGACACGCCTATTCCCCGACCCTCCCCAGATATAGTATGACACAGCGGTCGTTTCTCGTTCGAGCGATCTGGTTCGTTTTCGTCGGCTGGTGGCTGACGCCGATCGTCGTCAACATCGCGTGGGCGCTGAACGTGACGGTAATCCTCGCGCCGATCGGGATCAAACTGATCAACCTCGTGCCGACGGTGCTCACGCTCCAGGAACCCCGCTCTCGACGGGGGCCAGGGGAATCGTCCGTGCGCCTCGAGGCCGGCGACGGGACTACCCAGCACTCGCTTCCGGTGCGTGCACTCTACTTCGTGTTCGTCGGCTGGTGGCTCAGTTTCCTCTGGGCGAACCTCGCGGCGCTGCTCGCGATGACGATCATCGGGTTGCCGGTCGCGATCTGGCTGGCGAACCGGCTTCCGTACGTCACGTCGCTGTACCGGTTCCACGGCTGAGACGGACTCCTGCAACTCGTTGTCGGTCCGACCGCAAACGCCTGCAGTCGGACCGGAAAAGCGTTCAATCGGACCGTGCGAGAAGGCACAATCCACACCGCTTATACTATTCCGTCGTCCATTCCTACACGAGGGCACGTAGCTCAGTCCGGATAGAGCGTCGGACTTCTAATCCGACGGTCGTGGGTTCAAATCCCATCGTGCCCGTGCAGCGAACGAAGTGAGCGAACCGGGACGTGGGATTTGAATCAGGGAACAGCTTGCTGCGACCGTGGTTCAAATCCCATCGTGCCCGTTGCTGTCGCTCATGAGTTGTTCGCGACAGCACGATACTGAGATGGGTTCGAACTAGACGGGGGCGAGCGAAGCGAGCCGACGGCGTGGTTCAACTCCCATGGTGCTATCTGTACCAACGTTAGCAGTAAAGACCCGAGTACGGGAGACGTGTACGTTCAGTACCCCGTTCTGCGATGTGCCATGGTGGAAGCTCCCTCTGATATCCGTGTCTCCCCGATGGTGACGAACTCGTCGTTCTCGTCGTGCTCGACTTCGATCACGAGCCGTTCGCTCTCGGGGAACGCGTCTCCGGTCGTCAACTCGAGAACGTCGCCCGAGTCGACTCCCTGTCCCTGGTCCCACTCGTCGACGTACTCGCGGCTGGCGACGTACTGCTCGCCGTATCGTCCGTCGGCGTAGGCCACTGTATCGCCGATCCGAACCCGCAGATTCGATGGTTCACCGCTGAGGTTCGTCGCCGTAATCCGAACCAGTTCGGCACCGTCGACTGTTCGGAAATCGAACTCGAAACTCCCCTGTGGATGGGAGGGTGGCGAACCGGTCGCTGGCGGCTCGAGACAGCCAGCGAGACTGACGACGAGCGTCGTCAACAGGTCGCGTCGTGCTCGCATTGGTCTCCGTTACCGACGTCCGGTTCTTGTCAGTTGTGCCGTGACCGCCGTTATCGTCGTTGGTCGGCATCAGTCACCACTGTCGGCGGCGATTCTTCGCTCGGCCTCGCCGTCGCTCGAGTCGCCTGCACCTCGGACAGGCGAAACGGTCAGCCAGAGGGCGCCCGCCGCGAGCGCGAGGCCACCGCCGGCGAACGCGAGAAATCGGATCGGTCCCGCGATCGCGGCGAGTTCGCCGCCGACGACCCTCGCTGCGGCCGCCGCGAGGGACGACACCATTGACACGCCGGAAAGGACGGTCGCGCGGTCCGTATCGCCCAGTCTGTCGTTGAGATACTGGTTGCGGATCGGTCGGAGTACGGCTCGCGAACTCCGGTAGAGGAACAGCGCCGGAACGATCGCGGCCGGAACGAACAGGGGGACGACGTAGGCTGCTCCCAGTACCGGCGCGGCCAGCGCCAGCGTTCGTCGCGTGCCGAGTCGATCCTGAAGCCAGCCGACGGTCGAGGCGGCTCCCGCCGACACGAGTTTGAACCCGGCGTACAGCACGCCCAGCCCGGCGACGGGGAGGCCGACAGCCTCGAGCGCCGGCTGTTCGAACGTACGCGAGAGGTCGAAGAGCAGGAAGAGCAACCCGGTGTAGACGACGACCCATCCCACTGCGGGACGGGTGAATTCCCGCCGGAGCGACCGGAGGCCATCCCGGAGTCGGTGTCGGTTGGGTTCGTTGTCGCGGTCAGGGTCGCGGTCGGGATCGTGGTCGTGGCCCGGGTCAGGGCCAGGGCAATCGGTCGCCGACCCGGCCCCTTTTCCGGTCTTTGGCAACGCCACGAGCAGCGGAAGCCCGAGCGCGGCCAGCGCGGCGTTGACGAGAAACGGGAGTTCCGGGCTCACTCCGTACAGGACGCCGCCGATCACCGCACTCGCCGCCGACGTCGTGAAAAGCAGCGTGCTGCCCCGTCCCTCGAGGCGGGCGAACTCGTCCGGTTCGCCGTAGATTCCCAGTAGTTCGTAGAGCCAGGCGTCGGCCGTTCCGGAGCGAAACGCCCACGCGGAGCCGACGAACACCTTCAACGCGAGGTAGCCGGCGGCGAAATCGACGAGCAGGTAGCCTGCCAGCCCGACGGTGCGCAGAACCGTTCCCAGGACGAGCGTCGAGCGACGACCGATCCGGTCGGCGAGGTAGCCCGACGGAACCTGCGTGGCGACGAGCGTGATGGAGAACGTCGCCTGTGCGAGCGCGACGAACTCGAGACCGTATCCGCGATCGAGGAGGTAGAGGACGCTGATCGGGACGATGAACCCGGATGAGGTTGTCGCCCGATAGAGGTAGTACGTCCAGCGGACGGTCCGTGGGACGGCCATCGCACCCGACTACAGTTACCACTTTGATGGCATTTTCCGAAAGCCGATTTTTGTATCGCGACTTTCAGAAGCAAGCTTTTGTACTGGATCTATCATTTCGACGAATTCGGAGAGTCGATGGTCGCGTCTTTCGCGTCGATATCGTGGTTGTGACAGGGAAAGAACGGAAACTCGTTCTCCACATCCGCCGTTCCTGCCTATACATAATATCCTATACAATAACTCGATTCAGAGAGAACCTAAGTGGCTGCCGGCAGTACTGTACGACACACGAAAATGAAGGACGACGTATATATCGTCGGTCTCTGCGGCAGTCTGGCACCCGACAGCGGTACTCGAGTCATCGTTCGCGAAGCGCTTGCGGCCGCCGAACGCGCAGGTGCGGAGACGACGCTCGTCGACTTGCGGGAGTACGATCTGCCGATGTTCGAACCGCACCGCCCCGACGCGGGTGATGCGCCGGAGCTCAGGCGGCACGTCGACCGTGCGGACGGGGTCGTCCTCGGCACGCCGATGTACCACGGAACGGTTAGCTCGCCGCTCAAGACGGCGCTCGATTACTGCGGCGGGGACGAGTTCGAGGAAACGACCGTCGGACTCGCGGCCGTCGCCGGCGGCTCGTTCCCGACGCCGGCGCTCGAGCATCTCCGGTCGGTCGCCCGGGCGCTCGGCGCGTGGACGCTCCCCCATCAGGTCGGGATTCCCGACTCCCACGAGCGGTTCGCCGACGGCGAACTGGTCGACGACGACCTCCGGGAGCGTACCCGCCGACTCGGCCGTGAACTCGTCGACTACGCGGGAGTAACGTCCTACCCGGAGGTCGCCGAGAAGCCGATCGAGGCCCAGTCGACACCGTAGCCGACGTCCGACGGTCCGGATCCTTTCACGAGGGGATCACACGTACTGCCCCCAGTTGGAACCTACCCGAACGGATTCAACGATGCCCGTGCTATCCGAACGCATGACCGAACGCTCGGCGGAGCGAACGTACGGATCGCTGCCGCCAGACGAGGCGCTCGCACTGCTCGGAAACGAGGTCAGAGCGAAGATCCTTCACACACTGAGCGAAGCCCGCGGTGGACGCGGACCGCCGCCGGTCCTGCCGTTCTCGGAACTCCGCGAACGGACCGACGGCTCCGTCGAGAGCAGTCGCTTCAACTACCACCTCCAGCAACTCGTGGGCACCTTCGTCGAGCGGGTCGATCCCCGTGCCGAGGCAGGGGCCGACGACGCGCAACCGGTATCCGAGATGGCGGCCACCGACGAGGAGGGGTTTCGCCTCCGGCCGGAGGGGACGACGATGGTCCGGACGATCCGGGCCTGGTCCGTCGCCGGGGAGGCGACCGTCGAGCCGTTCGATCTCGAGCAGTCCTGTCATCACTGTGGCGGGTCGATCCGGGCACAGTACCGCAACGCCATCTTCGCCATCCAGTGTGCCGACTGCGAGTACCTGTACGATTACAATCTCACACCCCCCGGGATCCTGAACGGCCCGGACGATCGGCTCCTCGAGCGGGTCGCGGCGTACAACCGTCAGCAACGGTTCGCGTTCGCGCAGGGAACGTGTCCGCTCTGTGGCGGCGGGGTCGATGCGGAGTTTCTGGAGCCGGAAACGACGGGATATCCGCGCGGCGACCTCCGATCGACGATCGTTCGGCGCGGCTGCTCGCACTGTGGAAACAAGGACACGCTCACGACCGGCGAGTTCCTGCTCGGCGAGAGCGAGGTGATCGCGTTCTGTCGGCGACGGGGTCTCGACCTCATGGACACTCCGATCTGGGAGGTGGAGTTCGCCGCGACGGATCGGCGAACGACGGTCGAAGCGACCGACCCGTGGCGGGTCACGACCGCCGTCGAACTGGACGGGGAGGCCCTCGAGTGTACTGTAGACGAGACGCTCGAGGTCGTCGACCGGGAGCGGTACTGAGACGGGCTATTGATACGGACTGCTGTAAGTCATTACCGGTGCAACCGCGACCGTCCTGCGGTTGTACCGGTAAACAGTTACAGCAATCCGTATGAGTCGTTGCGGCCCGACCGCGAGGGTCCGACGCCTGCGGTCGGGCCGGCAAATCGTCACAGCAGACTGCGGGAGTCGATCCGCCGTCAGGCTCGAGCAGGACGCTTGCCGACCTCCCGCTCGAGTTCGCTCGCCGCCTCGAGCCGGAGCCGCTTGGCCTCCGGTTTCGTGAGCCGGGAATCGGGGAGCCGGTTCGCGAGCGGATCGTACGCCTCCGGTGAGAAGCCGAGGTCGCGCAGGTAGCTGCGGACGCCGTCGTCGGCCATTCCGTCCCGAATCGCCGCGTCGGTGATCTCCTCGACGGTCTCGAACGCGGGGAGCTGGACGGGTCCCTCGCCGCTCACGCCCATGCCCACGCCCACGCGCCGGCCGTCCTCGACGTCGACGACCGTGCCGGCGGTCGCCGCCCGGTCGACGATCGAACGGACCGTCTCCGCCAGCCGGAACGTCTGCCCGGGCAGTGCCGCGTCGGGCGATCGCCACTCCACGGTCGGTACTTCTTCCCGGAGTCGGACCGGCGTCCAGACCGTGTCGTAGGGATCGAACTCGTCGTCGAACGCCGCGGGATCGACGCCGCGCTCGAGCGCGCGCTCGCGGAACCGGTCGTAGGCGGACTCGAGCCGGCGCTCCCACTCGTCGACGCTTTCGACGTAGGGCCACAGCTGTCCCTGCTCGGGGCAGGCGTCGTAACACGACCGCCGGTAGAGGTACGGGCGGGCGCACTCGAGGATCCGCTCTCCGCGGTAGTGGGACGCACTGTTGACGAGAGTGAACGCGGGATCGATAGCGGTCAGGGCGTTGAGCTGGTCGGCGACGCGGTCGCTCGAGTCCGCCCGTTCGAAGTGGAAGTGGGTGCCCGCACAGACGCGGGCGTCGTCGAAGGTCGGACCGACGATCCGGCGCTGGAGGTCGGTGCCGCGCTTGTCCCGGTAGGGGATCTCCGACGGCGTGGCGTGCAGCGGCGTCGCCAGCGGGACGAGCCGCTTGTCCCGTTCGTGGGCAGCCTCGACGACGGCGCCCAGCAGGTCGCGAAACTCCGCACGCAGTTCCGCCATCGTCGCGCACGGCGTCGTCTTCAGTTCGATCATCGGTTCGACGAACTCCGGATCGATCCGATCCGAGAGTTCGAGCAGTGTTCCGGGCGGTACCAGTTCGCCGTCGTCGTCGACGACCCAGTACTCCGCCTCGAGACTCGTATTCATGGCTGTTTCCGGTGGTGTGGTTGGCTGGAGCCGCGATCGCGGATTGCGGTTTGCGGTCGTGTAGTGCGGTCGCGGCGGCGTCGCGTTGCGCGGCGCTCGAGCGGGGCAGGGGGCCGCCCTCACAGCGCAGCGCCGAGAAGCGGTCGGGCGTCACGTCGTCGGGGTGCCGACGCCCGCCATCTCTGTCGCGTACTCACCGGTAGCGCCGTCCCGGAGGAACCGATTGAGCCTGCACTGGCAAGTGGCGGCCGAGCCTTCGGCGGGTCGGCTTCTCCTGGCGGCGGAAAAAGGGGCTCGAGCGGGCTAGACGATTCGTTCGACGCGGTGCTCGAGGTCGAACTCGAGGTCGCGGTCGCCGTCCGCCGTGGCGTCGGCGGCGAACCCGTACACGGCGTCGTGGAAGTTCGTCCGGTAGCTCGCCGGTCCCGCGTAATCCATCTCGGCGGCGCGTTCGCCCGCGAGGCCGAACGCGAGCGTCCCGTGTAGTGCCGCCGCGTGTTCGTCGTCGACGGCTCCCCCGAACGCGGCGAGGGTCGCCCCGAGCATGCAGCCGGTGCCGACGACCTCGCCGAGCATTTCGTGACCGGCCGCGAGCCGATAGGCGCTGTCGGCGTCGGCGACGACGTCCTCGACGCCCGAGGCGACGACGATCGCGCCCGTGGAGTCGGACAGCGAGCGGGCCGCCCGCTCGATCTCATCGTAGTCGCCGACGGATTCGACGCCCTTGACCTGGGCCTCGACGCCCGCGAGGGCGCTGATCTCGCCGTAGTTACCCTTGATGATCGAGAACTCGGCCGCCGAGAGCAGCCCTTCGGCGACCGACTCGCGGGTTGGGGTCGAGCCGACGCCGACGGGATCGAGGACGACCGGAATCCCGCGCTCGTTGGCCGTCTCGACGGCCTCGTGCATCGCGTCGATCTTTCCGTCGGGCACCTGCCCGGTGTTGACGAGGACGGCGCTCGCCGCCTCGGCCATCTCCCCTGCGTCGCCGGGCGAGTCGGCCATCACCGGCAGCGCGCCCCAGTGGAGGATCAGGTTCGCGACGTCGTTCATCGTCACCTCGTTGGTCAGCGCCTGGACCAGCGGCTCGGTCTCCCCGACGGCCTCGAGCGATTCCGCGAGCTCCGCGCCGGTTACGTCTATATCGGTCATTCCGTTCCCTCTCCGTCTCCCACGCCCTTCGCGGTTTCGACGGCTTCGGCGAGCGACTCCGTCGCGGCCCGCGGGTCCGGGGCGGCCGTGATCTCGGAGATGACGGAGACGCCGACCGCACCGGCCTCGACGACCGGCCCTGCGTTCTCGGCGGTGATCCCGCCGATCCCGACGACCGGGATCGACACCGCGTCGGCGATCTCGGCGACCCGCTCGGGGCCGACGCCGTCCTTGTACTCGGCGACGTCCTTCGAGGTGGTGCCGTAGATCGTGCCGACGCCGAGGTAGTCCGCGCCCGCCGCCTCGGCCTCGTGGGCCTGTTCGACGGTTGCGGCCGAACAGCCGACGATCGCCTCCGGCCCGAGCAGGTCGCGGGCGACAGCCACGGGGAGGTCGGACTGGCCGACGTGGACGCCGTCGGCGTCGATCGCCTCGGCGATGTCGACCCGGTCGTTGACGATCAGGTCGACGCCCGCCTCGGCGGTTAGCTCCCGTAACTCGAGGCCGAGTTCGTGTCGCCATCGGGCGTCGGTTTCTTTCTCCCGTAGCTGGACGACGTCGATCCCGCCCGCGATCGCCTCGCGGACGATCTCGAGGGTCGACCGCCCGTTCGAGACCGATTCCTGGGTGACGAGGTACGTCCGCCAGTTCGACGGCTCCGCGGCGTTCCGAGGCATACTCGATACTCGAGGTGGCGGCGGTCGGTCACTAAGCGGCTTCGGTCGACGCGCGGGACGTTCCGCGGGCCCACCGGACGCCGACCCGATCCCTGTCCTGGCTCAGTTTCTTGCCCTCTGCCGTCGAAATACGGGTATGTCCTTCGACCCGGATCGCGTCAGCACGGTCACGTTCGACTCCTACAGCACGCTCGTCGACGTCGACTCCGTCGAGACCGCGCTCGTCGAACACGACGCCGTCGCCGACGTCGATACGACCTCCGTGTCGAACACCTGGCGGCGGCGGTCGATGGAGTACACCCTCGTCGGCAACGCCCTCGACCGCTACGAGTCGTTCTACGAGGTCAACCGCCGCGCCCTCGAGTACGCCCTCGCGGTTCACGGCATCGAGACGACGCCCGACGACCGCGCGGAGATCCTCTCGGTCTACCACGACCTCGAGCCGTTCGCGGACGTCCGGCCGACCCTCGAGCGCCTCGACGAGGCCGGCTACGACCTCTACGTCCTCTCGAACGGGTCGCCGGAGATGCTCGCGTCGATGATCGACGGGGCCGGAATCGGCGACTACGTCACGGACGCGATCAGCGCCCACGAGGTGGCGACGTTCAAGCCCGACCCCGACCTCTATCGCCACGCCGCCGGCCGGACGGGGACGCCGATCGATCGGATCGCCCACGTCTCGGCGCTGTGGTTCGACGTCCAGGGCGCGGTCAACGCGGGAATGCAGGGAGTCTGGCTCGATCGACAGGACCGCCCGTGGGAGCCGTTCGGGCCGGAACCGGACCTCGTCGCGGAGGGACTCGAGGGCCTCGCCGAAGTGCTCGAGGCCTGATCTTCGATGGCACGTCGCGACCGTCCGTAACTTCCGGGAAATATCACGTTACCCGACGTGACGCACCATCGGATTATGGGAAATGATATCATATAGCGTGAGCTATTTATTGACGGTGCAGGATAGCACAACCGTATGGGGGATGTAACGGACTTCACGTGGGAGCAGTGGTTCGGCGTGCTCCTGCTCGCTGGTGTCGGGGTACTGATCTTGGACCTCCTCAGGCGGCTCGCGGTCGGCGACCTCGGTGCGTCGACGCTGACGACGTTCCTCTGGCGTGGGCTCGTCGACGGGCTGATCGTCGGACTCGCCGCGGTCGGGTTGTCCATGACCTACAGCATCCTTCGGTTCGCGAACTTCTCGCACGGCGATCTGGTCACGACGGGCGCGTTCTCCGGCTGGACGGCCGTCTGGGTGATCGGTGGGCTCGGGGCCGCGGATCTGGGCTCCCGGCTGCTGTTGAACGCCGATCGGAGTACCTCGGCGCGGGCACTCGACGTGCACGTCTACGCCGAACCGCTGGCCATCGTCGCCGGGCTGGTGATCGCGGCCCTCGTGACGATCCTCGTGGCGCTGGCGATCGACAGGCTGGTCTACAGGCGAATGCGCGATTCGGGCGGCATCCCGCTGCTGATCGCGAGCGTCGGGGTCGCGCTGGTGTTGCGGTACCTCATCGTGTTCCTGTACGGCGAACGGACCCGCGGAGTCGTCCGCAGTTCGCCGTCGGTTGATCACCCACTGCTGTTCTGGACGGACGGACTGGTCGTCCACGAACTCATCATGGTCGGCTCCGCGGTCGTCCTGATGGTCGGATTACACGTGCTGTTGCAGTACACGAAACTCGGGACGGCGATGCGGGCGATGGCCGACAACAGGGACCTGGCGCTGATCACCGGCATCCCGACCGAGCGAGTCATCCTGGCGACGTGGATCATCGGCGCGGGGCTGACCGGCGTCGCCGGCTACCTGATCGTCCTGGAGCAGGAGACGCTGAACTTCAACACGGGCTGGTTCCTCCTGCTTTTGATCTTCGCCGCGGTCATCCTCGGCGGGATCGGGTCGATCTACGGCGCGATCACGGGTGGGCTCATCATCGGCCTGGCGGACAACGTGATGCTCGTCTGGATCTCGGGTGATCTCACCCGCGTAGCCGCGTTCACGCTGATGATCCTCATCCTCATCTTCCGCCCGCAGGGGCTGTTCGGGGGTGTCGAGACGGCATGACGGTTGACGAGACCGACGCGGACCCCGACGCGGACGCCGACCGAACCGCCGCCGACGGCTCCGGCGCGGCCCCGGCGTCGCCGCTCGAGGGCGCGGCCGCCGTCACGGAGTCACGTCCCCGGTGGCAGGTCGACCTCGGCTACATCGTCCTCACGACGATCGGCATCTACGCGCTGATCACGGCCCTCGGCCTGCTGACGGGACTCGGGTTTGGCGGCGTCTTCCGCCAGCTACAGACGGTGACGTTTCTCGCAGCGGCCTACGCGCTCGTGGTCCTCGCGCTCAACCTCCACTGGGGGTACACCGGCCTGTTCAACATCGGCGTCGCGGGGTTCATGGCCGTCGGCGCGTACGGGATGGCGATCCTGACGGCCCCGACGGAGGGGACGACGACGCCCGGCCTCGGCCTCCCGATGTGGGTCGGCATCCCTGTCGGCGTGGCCCTGGCGGGACTGGTCGGGTTGATCGTCGTCCTGCCCGCGTTGCGCATCCGGGCCGACTACTTCGCCATCGTGACGCTTGCCTTCGCCGAAGTGATCCGACTCACGATCAACTCCGGGGCCCTGGCCGACGTCGACGCCTTCGGGCGCCAACTGGGGACCGGCGGCGGCCGGGGGATCAACTTCCCCCTGCTCGAGCACGCGATCCCGCGCTGGGTCCTCTACGAGGGCGGCGACCCGGCTCAGGGAGCCACCTTCGTCGGGGTCCAGGTGCTGACCGTGACGAACCGGCTCGGGATCGAGCGGACGGTCGTCGAGTCGGCGATCTACACGTCGGTGCTGGTCGGACTGGTGGCGATCGTGTTCGTGCTGTCGGTCCGGACGGCGAACTCGCCGTTCGGCCGCCTGCTCAAGGGAATCCGGGAGGACGAACTCGCGACGAAGTCGCTGGGCAAGAACACCGATCTGGTGAAGATCAAGGTGTTCGTGCTCGGCTGTGCGATCATGGGGCTGGCCGGAATCTTCTGGCAGGGCCGCAACGGCTACGTCGACCCCGACGCCTTCCTCCCGATCATCACGTTCTACATCTTCATCGCCCTGATCATCGGCGGCTCGGGCTCGAACACGGGCAGCGTCGTCGGCGCGCTCGTGTTCGCCGGGGTTCTGTTCGAGGGGCCGCCCTACGTCCAGCGGATCATCAACCAGGTGATCGATCTGCCCCGGCCCACGACGATCTACGACGCGGTCGTCGCCCTCGGCTCGTTCGATCCGTTGCCGCTCGTCGGCTACACCGTCGGCCAACTCGCGAACCTGCGATTCGTCCTGTTCGGGGTCATCCTGATCCTCCTGATGATCTACCGGCCGGACGGGTTGCTCGGCCACCGCGACGAACCGGCGTCGCCGCTCGATCTGCGGGCCGAACGGCCGACGGACGGCCCCTCGAGCGTCGACGGGGGTGACGACGATGAGTGACGTCGAGGTGAGCGGGGCCGACGGGGCCGCCGAAAGCGAGGCGACCCACCCGCTTCGCATTTCGAACCTGACGAAAACGTTCGGCGGGATCCTCGCCGTCGACGGCGCGAGTTTCGCCGTCGAACGGGGCAGCATCACCGGGCTGATCGGCCCGAACGGGGCCGGGAAGTCGACGACGTTCAACCTGATCACCGGCGTTCACGCGCCCGACTCCGGGCACGTCTACTTCGAAGGCGAGGACATTACCGGCCTGCAACCCCATCAGGTCGCCGAACGGGGGCTGGTCCGGACGTTCCAGATCACCCGCGAACTCGGCGAGATGACCGTCCTCGAGAACATGCTGCTGGCGTTCAAAGGACAGCGCGGCGAGGCGCTGTGGCGGTCGGTCCTGCCGGTCGCCCGCCGTCGCGTCGTCGAGGAGGAGCGGGATCTCCTCGAGCGGGTCTGGGAGACGCTCGAACTGTTCGAGATCGACCACCTCGCCCACGAGGAGGCGGGGAACCTTTCGGGCGGCCAGCGGAAACTGCTCGAACTGTCGCGGGCGCTGCTGACCGACCCCGAGATGTTGCTGCTGGACGAACCGATGGCGGGCGTCAACCCGACGCTCGAGGGGAAACTGCTCGAGCGGATCCACGACCTGACCGACGAGGGCTACACGTTCCTGATCGTCGAACACGACATGGACGTCATCATGGAGAACTGCGAGCACGTGATCGTCATGCACCAGGGATCGGTACTGGCGGAGGGTACGCCGGCGGACATTCAGTCGAACGAACGCGTCATCGAGGCCTACCTCGGGGGTGAGGTCTGATGCTGGTCGTCGACGGTCTGGACGCCGGCTACGGGGATCTGCAGGTCCTTCACAACGTCGACCTCCAGGTCGACGAGGGCGAGTACGTCGCCATCGTCGGCCCGAACGGGGCCGGGAAGTCGACCGTGATGAAGTCGGTCTTCGGCCTGACGACGTACATGGGCGGACGAATCGAGTTCCAGGGCCGCGAAATCAGCGGTCTTCGGCCCGAGGACATCATCACCCACGGGATCGGGTACGTCCCCCAGAACGACAACATCTTCTCGTCGCTCTCGGTCCGTGAGAACCTCGAGATGGGCGCGTACATCCTGGACGAGGTGCCCGAAGACGCGATCGCAGAGGTCTTCAACCGGTTCCCGATCCTCGAGGAGCGCCAGGACCAGACGGTCGGGAGCATGAGCGGGGGCCAACAGCAGATGGTCGCGATGGGCCGGGCGCTGATGCTCGATCCGGATCTGCTGTTGCTCGACGAGCCCTCGGCGGGACTCGCGCCTGACCTGGTCGAGGACATGTTCGACCGGGTGGACGCAATCAACGACGACGATACCGCGGTCTTGATCGTCGAGCAGAACGCCAAAGAGGCGTTGCGCCGCTGTGACCGGGGCTACGTGCTCGTCCAGGGCGAGAACCGATACGAGGACGACGGCGACGCGCTCCTTGCCGACGAACAGGTTCGGCGGGACTTCCTGGGCGGCTGAGCCGTCGTCTCAGGCCTCGAACTCGATGCGTTCGACGGCCTCGATCTCGAAGTCGCCGAACTCGAAGATGTCGTACGAGACGCTCTCCATGTCCCCGTTCTCGTCGAAGTCGACCGTGCTCGAGGCGCCCTGGTACTCGACCTCCGCGCCGTCGGCCGCGAGTTCGACGCCCTCGGCGAAGTTCGACGGCCCGACCACCTCGCCGCCGGGGTTGGCGACCTCGCGCATCTGGCTGCTGATCGCGTCGCCGTCGTTCTCGCCCGCCCGGAGGTTCGCCAGGATCTGGACCGCGCTGGCGTCGTAGGCGTGGGCGTTGAACACGCCCGGGCCGGAGCCGTACTCCTCCTCGTACAGTTCCGCGAACGCGTCGGCCTCCGGACCGTCGGCGGCCGGTGCCGTTCCCATGACGTTGTCCATCGGGTTGTCGACGTCCTCCGGAAGGCCGTCCTCGATCAGCCCGTCCGTGACCATGATCGGTAACTCGTCGCTGAACTCCCCGTAGAAGTCCCGGAAGATCTGGATCCCGCTGACGGGGAACGCGATCACGATGAGCACGTCCGGCTCGTCGCTCAGGACGTCCTCGAGCCCGGAGGTGTACGACGGCTGTTCCGGTTCGAACGCCACCTCGTTGGTCACCTCGCCGCCGAGCTCCTCGAAGGAGTCGACGAACACCTCGGAGAGCGCCTGGCCGTAGTCGTCGTTGAGGTGGAACGAGGCTGCGCTCTCCCAGCCGCGTTCCTCGAAGGCGACCTCGGCCATCACCTGGCCCTGGAGCGCGTCGCTTGGCGCCGTTCGGAAGACGTAGTCGCCGTCGAGGTCGGTGATCAGCGGCGACGTGCTGGCCGGCGAGCACATCACGACCTGTTCGGGGATCGCGACGCTCTCGGCGACGGGGATCGTCACGTCCGACGCCGCGGCGCCCGTAAAGGACGGGACGCCGGCGGCGACGAGGTCTTCGGCGCGGCTGATGCCCGCCTCCGACTCCGTCTGCGTGTCCTCCCGCTGGACGGCTACCGTGACCGGGCTCCCCTCGTTCTCGAGTTGGAGCGCCGGCAACTCCGCGGCGTCCGCGATCGGCGTCCCGAGTTCACCGAGGTCGCCGGTTTCCGGCTGGAGAATCCCGAGCATGACCTCCCGCTCGTCGGGATCCGTGCCTGTCGCTTCCGCGTCCTCTTCCTCGTCGTCGCCGTCCTCCGACTCCTCGATGACGTCTTCTTCCTCGCCGATGCAGCCGGCGAGCAGTCCAGCAGTCCCTGTTGCACCCAATCCCTTGACGTACGTCCGTCGGTTGATGTTCCCTGGCATCGTTGCTGTGATCGAATCTCGTTCTCGTGCGGTTCGCCGTCTCAGCAACCAGGACAGCCCCGGGAACGCACCACGTCCGGGGACTGTGGTCTCGCCGTCCCGACCGGTCTCGACTACTTGTCGCTCGTTCCCACTCCACACGGTACGGTTCCACATACCCCTATACGAGGGTTATCCTTGATTTCGTTCACTATGGGCGAGAAAACTCCAGCGATCGTCCCACGACCGACTACCGTCGGCCACCGCCGAACCGCAGCTACTCGTCGTCCTCGAGCAGTCTGTCGACCATCTCGTCGGGATCGAACCGCTCGAGGTGGTCGTACCCCTGCCCGACTCCCAGAAAGAGGATCGGCTTGCCCGTCACGTGGGCGATCGAGATCGCCGCGCCGCCGTTGGAGTCGGCGTCGGCTTTCGTCAGGATCGCGCCGTCGATCTCGGCGGCCTCGTTGAACTCGCGGGCGCGGTTGACGGCGTCCTGGCCAGCCACCGCCTCGTCGACGAACAGGGTCATGTCGGGATCGACGACGCGGTCGATCTTCTCGAGTTGGTCCATCAGGCCCTCGTCGGTGTGCAGACGGCCGGCGGTGTCGCCGAGCACGACGTCGACGTCGTTTGCCTCGGCGTACTCGACGGCGTCGTAGAGCACGGCCGCGGGGTCGCCGCCCTGCTCGTGGCTGATGCACTTCGTGTCCAGAGCGTCGGCGTGCTCCTGGATCTGCTCGTTGGCCCCGGCGCGGTAGGTGTCGCCGTTCGCCATCACCGTCGAGTAGCCCCGCTCCTCGAAGTAGCGGCTCAGCTTCGCGATCGTGGTCGTCTTGCCGACGCCGTTGACGCCGGTGAAGACGATGGTAACGGGCTTGTCCTCGATGGCGATGCGCTCGTCGAAGTCGAACTGGCCGACGCTGATCACGTCGTAGATGGCCTCCCGCAGAGCGTCCTCGACGACCTCGCCGGTCGAGGTGGTGAACGTCCGCGTCTCGCCGACGAGTTCGTCACGGATGTTGTCGAGGATCTCCTGGGCGACGTTCATCTCGACGTCGCTCGAGAGCAGCGCCATCTCGAGTTCGTAGAGGGGGTCCTCGAGGTCCTCTTCCTCGATGACGAACTTGCCCTTGACCAGCGATTTGGCCTTGCGGCCGAAGCCGGTCGAGTTGGACTCCTCCCGGGATTCGTCTTCGTCGGACTCGTCGTCGGTGGCGGCTTCGTCGCTCTCGTCCTCGAGAGCGGCCGGCTCCGCGTCGGGTTCCTCGAGTCGGTCGCCAACGCCCGCCTCCGACGGGGACGCGGCGTCGGTGTCGGCGGCGTCGGGACCGGGACCGGGATCGGGATCGGGATCGGAAGCGGCCTCCGCTTCGGCCACCGCCTCCGTCTCTTCGTGGCCGGCGTCTCCCTCGGGGGAGTCCTCGAGTTCTTGTTCCGGCTTCGGCTCTGTCTCTTCGAGTTCGACGTCGTCCTCCTCGGGATCGACTTCTTCGACGTTCTCTTCGGCGGCTTCTTCCGCGTCTTCTCGGAAACTTCCGAGCTTCTTCTTCAGGTTATCGAACATGGCTATGGATGGCTGTGGCAGTGATAGGGACGGTTACAGTGGCAGTTGCAGTCGAAACCGACCGTCGAACGGGACCGATAGGGTGGATACCTGACCCATCGCGATCGACGGTGATAGAAGTGGCGATGACGGCTCCGTACGTCCGACTGCGACCGCGTTCGCGGCCGCCGACGGGCGAAACCGACGCTCCGTTACTCGTCCCCTTCGGGACCGCCGCCCATCCCCTGCATCTGCTGTTGCATCGCCTGCTGCTGGAGCTGCTGGGCCTGCTGCTCGAGCTTTTCGCTCTCGCTTTCGAGCTCCGCGATCTCCTCGTTGACCTCGTCGATCCGGTCGTCGAGGTGCTCCTTTTTGTTCTCGAGGGCGTCGACGGCGTCGTCCTCCTCGAACTCCGCGGCGTAGTCGGCCCCGAGGTCGACGATCGCCTCGTCGATGTCCTCGATCGTCGCGCGGAGGTAGGCACCGCCGCCGATCGGGACCTGAACCGTCGAGCCGGTCTCTAAGGTCTCGAGGGCTTCGATAGCCTCGTCGACCTCGATCTTCTCCTGCTGGAGCGACTCGACGTTCGCTTCGAGGGCCTCGATCTCTTCCTGGATCTCCTGGAGTTCCTGGGAGAGCTGCTGGAGTTGCTGCTGGCTCATTGTGCGTCGACCTCCTCGAGGTCGATCTCGGTGCGTTTGAGCCCGTGCTGGCTCCCGAGCTGGGAGAGGGCGTGTTCGCGGGCGACGTCCTCGTTTTCGGCGTCGACCGTCGTTTCGAACTCCGCGTAGCCGTCGCGGGTCTTGAACTGACCGGTCACCGTAAACTGACTCATGGCTGTTCCTCCGGCAGGCAGTCGGAAGAATCTTCCCTTCCGTATTTTCGGCCGGGTGTCGATCCCTGATCGCCGGTGGGGTCGAAATCAGTCGTGTCAGTACCTCCGGCCGGCCCGAACGCGGCCATCGCCTCCCCCGAGTGTGAGGGGGTCGGAGACGGGAACCCACAGGACGAGAAACGGTTTTGCCCGGGAGCCCGTACGGGCCTCCATGGCCGACATCGATCCCGGCACGCTCCTCCCGAACGATCGCATGAAACGACAGGCCCTCGAGGGCGAGGTCACCCAGATCCACCGCGGCCAGCAGTACGCCGACGAGGGCGACACGTTCACCATCGAGGATACCACGTTCGAGGTGCGGGAGGTGACCGACCGGACGCTCGGCGACCTCACCGACGAGGACGCACGGGCCGAGGGCATGGCGGACCTCGAGGGGTATCGCCGACTGCTCGAGCGTGCCCACGAGAACTTCGAGTGGGACGACGACAGCGAGGTCGTCCTGCACCGGTTCGAACCGCAGTGAGGACTCCATGACATGAACCATCTCCCACCGCTCGACGACGGCGAATGGCGACTCCCGAACCACGCCCACGTCGTCGTCTACGACCGCGAGTGCGAGGACGAGGACGGCGAGCGCGGCCTGCTCACGATCTACGACTGCGGCGCGGCCCAGAAGCCGCCGCGGGCCCAGTTGCTCGGCACCCTCGAGGGCGTCGACGCCGAGGCCGAGTTCGAGTCGACGCCGACGGGAAAGATCGTCAAACTGCGCGAGGCGGCGACGCTTTCCGAGGGCGAGCCGGATCGGTTCCGGATCCGCTAGGCGATCAGACCGGAAGCCGATCCGCCCGCTCGAGGAGCAGGAGACCGACGACCAGCGTGGCCAGGAAGACGGCCGCGGTCCGGAACACCAGATCGTAGGTGTATCCGCCCTCGATGAACAGTCCCAGCACGAACGAGCCGAGCGCCTGCGTGAGCATCCACATCGAACTGAACACGGCGTAGGCGCTGCCCCGCGTCGAATCCGGCAGCGTATCGAGGAGGAACGTGTCCGTGGCCGGAAACAGCGCGTGGATGACGAATCCGAGGACGCCGGAGACGAGGATCACGGCGATCAGTCCTTCGACCGCGGTCAGTACAAGCAGGGTCGCCGAGAAGGCCCCCACGACCCCGAGCAGGTACGGCACCCGGGGCAGCCTGTCGGCGAGGTCGCCCCCGAAGTAGAACGCGGGGATGCCCGCGGCGAAGACGATGGTGAGCATCGTCCCCGCCATCCGGTCCGAGTGGCCTTTCGACTGCATGTAGAGTTCGTAGAAGTTGAACACGCCCTGCCAGACGAACGAGGCGATGCCGACGATCGCGAGCGTCGTGACGATGATCCGCCACTCCGAGAGCGCTCCGGCGACGAAGTTACGGTCGTCCTCGCCGGCCCGCGGCAACTCGGTTCGTTTCGCCTCGAGACCGGTATAGACCGTGACCGCGGCCGCGACGACGGCGATCAGCCACAGCGACAGCCGCCAGTCGGCGACGATGGCGACCGTGATCGTGACCAGCGGCGCGGCGATCACCGCGGCGATCTGGCTGGCTGCGCCGTGGATCCCCATGACGCGACCGACGCGATTCGGGAACAGTTCGCTCAGGAACGGGTTCGCGGAGACGAAGTAGACGCCGGAGGCGATCCCCATCAGGAACGCGCCGACCATGAGGTGGCGGATCGACACTGCGGTCGCGGCGAACGCGGAGGCGACCGCGAGGATCGACCCGGACCCGAGCACGACGTAGTGTCGCGGCACTTTCGTCAGGAGCCATCCCGTGGGCAGGCGCGGCGACGCGCTGCCGACCCACGCGAGGGTGACGAGGAGCCCGGCGGTCGCCTCCCCGATCGCGAACTCCCCGATGATGACGTTGAGAAGCGGCGCGAAGATAATTCTGGCCAGGTTGAGAAGGAAGACGAGTCCACAGAGAGAGGCGAAGAGTCGAGCGCGGCTCACGACCACTATTTCCGACGGGCGGCCACAAACGTTCCGAAACCGGAACCGTTTGGGACACTGAAACACTCACGGTAGCCGGTCGCTCGGTCACGGTAGCGAGCCACAGGCGGGACGCAACGCTCGCGACTCGAGCGCTCTGTCTCTGTCGGAACGGAACACCCCGCAACGGGAACGACGGGAACGACGGGAACGACGGGAACGACGGGAACGACGGGAACGCACAGGCGTCGCTCCGCGAGATCGAACACTCGAGCGGGTAGAACGGAACCGGGCGTCCACGACCCGGAAAACACGGTGCCGCGACGGCCGTGGCGAGATCGACGGTCGATAGTCGACAGCTGACCGTCGACGGCCGCGCCGACGGCACGAACGAGGGTCGCCCGACCTACTCGAGGTAGCCCAGCGCGTCCTCGATCCGGCCCAGTTCCGGTCCGGTCGTGTCTTGGCCGACGACGTAGCCGGCGTCGTTGGCGACCAGTCCGGAGCCGACGAGCGGCGCGCCGTAGTTGACGGTGCCGACGTCGGCCCGGACGTCGAGGGCGTCCTCGAGGAAGTCAAGTTCCTCGTCGGTCGCCTTCGGGTGACAGAGCACCCCGGAGTTGGTCGCGACCGCGGCGGTTCCGACGGTGCGGACGCCCGCCAGGTCGCCGCGTTCGACCGGCACGTCGAGCGTGTTCTTGACGATCCGTATCGCCTCCCGGGGCAGGTCCGGATGGACGTAGGCCCCGTAGTCGTTCGCAAGGACGACGTTGCCGGCGGCGTTGATGCTGCCGGGCAGTTCGGCGACGGGGAGGTCGACCGCCTCCTCGAGTTGCTCGCGCTCGTAGTCGAGGATCCGCGAACTGACGAGGAGGCCGTTCTCGTTACCCGTCGCTAGGGCGCCGACCGTCGAGGAGCCGCCGACGGTCGTCGGGACGGCCGGCACCTCGAGTTCGTCGGTCAGGTCGGCGACGACGTCGTCGTCGACGTCGCGGCGAACGAGCACGCACGAGTCGGTCGCGCGGGCGAAGACGCCGACGTAGGCCGACCCGGCGAAGGCGAGGCGTTGCAAGTTTAGTCGGCGACCTCGGCCTCGACGACGGCCTCACCTTCTTCGTCGAAGCGGGCCGCGCGGACGCGGAGCTTTCGCGGCGGGTTGGATCGGCCGTTCGACCAGACCGCCTCGTTGATCGAGGGGTCCAGGCGGATGGCGTCCTCGTCGACCGCGAAGTGCTTCGCGAGGTGTTCGCGGACGAGTCGCATCGCGAGGTCCGCGGCCTCGTGGTTGGCCCCTTTCTTGACGTCTCGCAGCGGAACGGTTACGACGCGTTCCTCGAAATCACTTGCACTCATCGTTATTCGTCGGTGTCGCTACGTCGCCAGTTGCGTCGCTTCGGGTTCCGCTGGACCTCCATGTCGGTCTTCATCATGACCCAGGCCGGAACGCGGCTGTTCTGGTTCTCGAGTTTGGCAAGACGCTTTTTCTTGCCCTTCGATTTCTTACCCATAGTAGCCGGACGTAGCCCGTGCTGGCTTAAAATCTTGTCCATCTCTCGAGGGTGATCCCACTGGACTCGTAACGCGTCTCGAGGGGCGGTTCAGGCCTCGAGAACTTCCGTCGCCGTCTTCGGGCTCGAAGCCGGATTACCCCCGTCACTCGAGCGGGAACCGCTCGACCGTCGAGTACACCGGTCCCTCGTCGGTGAGGGTGCTCTCGGTCAGTCGGACCTCCTCGACCGTCGTCTCGCCGACGGTCGGATCCCGCTCCCGGACGAGGTCCTGGACCAGTTCCTTTCCGCCGGCGTGTTCCATTCGGGCGAGGGTGACGTGTGGCGTGAACTCGTGGTCCTCCTCGTCGAAGCCCATCGCCGTCGTTCGCTCCTCGATCGCCTCGTGCAGCGCCGTCAGTTCGTTACCGCCGGTCTCGGCCCCGAGCCAGAGGACGCTGATGTATTCGAGGGTCGGGAAGACCCCCAGGCCGCCGAACCGCGCGGTGAAGGGGTCGATGCCCGCGTCCTCGACGGCAGCCGCGAGTTCCCGCTGGAGGTCGGGCAGGCGATCTTCGTCCACGTCGCCGAGGAACTTCAGGGTGACGTGGGCCTGTTCGGGATCGGTGAAGCTCAGGCCGCTTGCGTCGTCGAACTCCGCCTGGAGGTCGGCGACGGGGTCGGCGAGTTCGTCGGGGAGGTCGACGCTGACGAACAGTCGCATGGTCGGAGGTTCGCGGGCGGATCACTCAACGGTGACGGTCGCCGCTGGCCGAGGGCCGTCCGTCGATCGCCGGCTGCCAACTACCGTTAGGGGAGGCCATTATATCCGACGAAGCCGTGTCTACGCTAATGATAGAGTCCGACGTTGCCGTCGTCGGTGGCGGAATCGGCGGCCTCACCGCGGCCCACGAACTCGCCGAGCGCGGGTTCGACGTGACCGTCCTCGAGGCGAACGATCGGTTCGGCGGCAAGGCAAGGTCGATGCCGATCGCCGACACGAGCGGCGGGACCGAGCCGACCACCGAATCGATGGACGCGCCACCGCTGCACGGCGAACACGGCTTTCGCTTCTTCCCGGCGTTCTACCGGCACGTGACCGACACGATGGAGCGGATTCCGGACGGCGAGTTCGAGTTCGAAGGCGGGAGCGGGGGAACCGTCGCCGACAACCTCGTCGAAACCAGCGCGACCCTGATCGCCAACGTCGACGGGCCGCCCCAGATCGCCGAAACCAGCACGCCGGACACCCTCCGGGGATGGCTCGAGGCGCTGCGGCCGGCGTTCGCGGAGGACCTGCCCCGGGAGGACGTCCGGTTTCTCCTCGAGCGATTGCTGTACCTGCTGACGGCCTGTGACGACCGCCGGGAGGACGAACTCGACGACGTCTCCTGGTGGGAGTTCATCGACGCCGAGAATCGCTCCCAGGAGTTCCGCGATCGGCTGGCCTACGCCACGCAGGCGCTGGTCGCGCTGCGCCCGCAGGTCGGCAGCGCACGGACGATCGGGACGATCTACCTCCAGTTGCTGTTCGGCCAGCTCGATCCCACGCAACCGACCGAGCAAGTGCTGAACGCGCCGACCAGCGTCGCCTGGATCGACCCCTGGGTGCGCTACCTAGAGGGGCTGGGCGTCGACCTCCGGGCGAACGCGCCGGTTCGCGCCCTCGAGTTCGACGGCCGCCGGATCACCGGGGCGACGCTGGCCGACGGCGCGCGGGTCGTCGCCGACGAGTTCGTTCTCGCGGTGCCGGTCGAGGTGGCCCCCGAGTTCGTCACGCCCGAACTCGCGCGGGCGGCCCCCGAACTGGGCCGGATCGAGCGCCTCGACACCGCCTGGATGAACGGGATCCAGTTCTACCTCTCGGAAGACGTCGAGTTGACGCGGGGCCACCAGGTCTACGCGGACTCGCCGTGGGCGCTGACGTCGATCTCACAGCGGCAGTTCTGGCGCGACCACGAGTACGACGTCGGAGAGCGCGGCCCCGACGAGGTGGAGGGCGTGCTCTCGGCGATCGCCTCCGACTGGGACACGCCCGGGATCGTCTACGGGAAACCGGCGAGGCAGTGTACCCGCGAGGAGATCGCGACGGAAGTCTGGGCGCAGTTGAAGGCCCACCTGAACGTCACCGGGACGACGCTGTCGGACGACCTGCTGGTCGACTGGTTCCTCGACCCGTCGATCGTCGAGGTCGACGACCCGGGCGACGGCGACCGCGTCGAGAACCGCTCGCCGCTGTTGATCAACACCGCCGGCTCCCTGCGGAACCGCCCGCCGGCCGACGTCGGTGTCCCGAACCTGACGCTCGCCGCGGACTACGTCCGGACGAACTCCGATCTCGCCTCCATGGAGTCGGCCAACGAGGCCGGCCGCCGGGCGGCCAACGCCATCCTCGAGCGCCATGCACGAGGGTCGTACGTTCCCGCCGAGATCTGGGAGTTGAGAGAGCCGGCGGCGTTCGAGCCGTTCAAGCGCCAGGACCGGGTCCGCTACCGCCTGGGGCTGCCCCACCCTGCGGAGGTCACCCAGTCGGTCCGGTCGCTCACCAGGCGCCTCGGTGGCCGGGCGTGAGCCCGCCCCGGCGTCGCTTCGCGGGTCGCAGACCTTAACAGTCCGCGTCGCCAAATTTCTCCGATGACCGACCCAGCGGACGACCGCGACCACGACTTCTCCGAAGGGGAGGGGTTCGACGATCCGTACGACGAGTTCGACCTCGACCCGCCCGAACTCGGCGTCGACCCGTCGAAGGTCGACCCCGTCGACTCCCGGGTGGTGACGGACACGCTCGACGAGCACACCATCGACCACGAGGACGTCGACGCGCACGAACTCATCGACGTCGGCCTGAACTACATGCAGATCAACCGCTACGAGCAGGCCACCGAGGCCTTCGAGCGGGCCGCCTCCTTCGCCGACGACGACCGCGTCGAACAGGAGGCGTGGGTCAACAAGGGCGTTGCCCACGCCGAACTCGAGGAGTACGACGAGGCGATCGGGGCCCACCGCGAGGCCCTGCGGATCGACGACTCGAGCGAGCATGCCGCGACCGCGGAGACGAACCTCGCGTACGCGCTCTGGGAGTTCGGCGAGACCGCCCAGGCCTTGGAACACGCCGAGCGAGCCGTCGAGATCGACGAACGGTTCGCCGAGGGCTGGTTCAACCGCGCGTTCTTCCTCTCGGAGCGCGGCCTGGCCGAGGAGGCCTTACACTGCATCGACAACGCGATCCGACTCGGCCTGCGTAACGCGAAGGTCCTCGAGGAGAAAGCCGAGATCCTCGAGGAACTCGGCGAGTACGACGAGGCCGAGGAGATCGCCGAGGAGGCAAACGAGATGCTCGAGCAGGCCGAACAGCGAATCATGGAGGATCGCATGGACGGCCGTGGGCAGGCTGGCGGCGCTGGCGCGGGCGGTGCCGGCGGCGCTGGAGGCCCCGGCGGACAGGCCCCGTTCGGCGAAGCCGGCGAGGAACCGCTCGATGACCTCGCGGACCCCGGCCGGCGAACCGGCGAGGAGCGCACCGAGCGCGACCGCGAGTTCGAACTCGAGTAGCGATGATCGTCAACGAACGGGAGACCGAGGAGGGACTGCTCGTCGCCGTCTGTGACACGGACGTCCTCGGCGAGACCTTCGAGTCAGAGTCCGTCTCGCTGACGGTTACCGAGGAGTTCTACGGCGGCGACGAGGTCGACGAGACCGCCGTCGTCGACAGCCTCGCCCGCGCCGACGTGGCAAACATCGTCGGCACCCGCTCGGTCGAACTCGCCGTCGAGGAGGGGTTCGTCGACGAGGCGAACGTCCTCGAGGTCGGCTCGACGCGACACGCGCAGTTGTTGCGGCTGTACTGACGCTCGCGAGCGTCGAACACGTCACGGGCCGTACCTTTTTGCCGACCGCTCTGTTCTCCACGGGTATGGGATCCGAACGGTCGAACCGGGACCGCTCGAACGAATCGAGCCCCCTCGAGCGACTGCGCCAGCCCGAGTACACGGGCGAGAACCGGTGTGTCCCCTGTACGGCGGTCAACGTCGCGATCGCCGCGGTCCTCACGCTCGGGATCGCGGCGATCTCGCTTCCAGCAGCGCCCGCCGTCCTCGCGGTCTCGCTCGCAGCGATCTACTTCCGGGGGTACCTGGTTCCCGGGACGCCGACGCTGACGAAACGGTACTTCCCCGACTGGGTGCTCGCGAAGTTCGACAAAGCGCCGGCCTCCGGCCCCGGCCCCGGACCCGGCGGGACGGCGCTCGAGGCCGACGACGGGCCCGAGGATGCGGCCGCGCCGGACGACGTCGACGGTCCCGACCACGTCGATCCCGAACGGCAGTTCCGCGAGCACGGGATCGTCGTCCCCTGCGAGGAACGCGACGGCGACGGGCCCGAGGACGACCTCTGTCTCACGGACGACGTCGAGACGGACTGGCACGCCCACCTCGAGGCGCTGCGGGACGGCGACCGCGAACGACAGGTCGCGCGCTTCCTCGAGGTCGAACCCGACTCCCTCGCCCTCGAGGAGTCGGACGAGCATGCGATCGCCCGCGTCGACGGCCGTATGGTTGCCCGCTGGGAGTCGGGGGCCGCCGCGCTCGCGGACCTGGCCGGAGCCCGGGTCCTCGAGGAGCGACTGCCGGACTGGGAGCGATTCGCGCTCGAGAACCGGAGCCAACTGGCGAGCGGGCTCCGGGCGTTCGTCGACCGGTGTCCGGACTGTGAGGGGTCGATCTCGCTCGACGAGGAAACCGTCGAATCGTGCTGTCGCTCCCACCAGGTGTACGCGATCACCTGCGAGGACTGCGGGGCGCGGATCCTCGAGGTGTCGGCCTGATCGCATACGACCGAAGAAGAAGCGGAAACCGAAACCGAAACCGAAATCGGTTTCGACCACGGTTCCGTTCGGGGCCGCCTTACACCGCCAGCCGTCCGTGATAGCGACGGGATCTGGCGGAACCGAAGGAGTGTTTTGTGTGCGGTACTTGCTAGTCACGTAATGAGTTCCCAGGACCTCGAGTCGCTCGACGTCGAGGGGATCCGCCAGCAGTTCCCCATTCTACAGCGGGAGTTCGACGGCCAGCAGGTCGTCTACCTCGACAACGCCGCGACGACCCAGACGCCCGACCCGGTCGTCGACGCGATGAGCGACTACTACCGTCAGTACAACGCGAACGTCCACCGCGGGATCCACCACCTGAGCCAGGAGGCCTCGATCGCCTACGAGGAGGCCCACGACCGCGTCGCCGAGTTCATCAACGCGGACGGCCGCGAGGAGGTCATCTTCACCAAGAACACGACCGAGAGCGAGAACCTGCTCGCCTACTCCTGGGGCCTGAACGAACTCGAGCCTGGCGACGAGATCGTCCTCACGGAGATGGAACACCACGCCTCGCTGGTGACCTGGCAACAGATCGGCAAGCGCACCGGCGCGGACGTGAAGTACATCCGAATCGACGACTCGGGCCGGCTCGACATGGACCACGCCCGCGAACTGATCACCGACGACACCGAGATCGTCTCGGCGGTCCACGTCTCGAACACGCTCGGCACCGTCAACCCGGTGGGCGAACTCACCGATCTGGCCCACGAACACGGCGCGCTCTCGTTCATCGACGGTGCACAGGCCGTCCCCAACCGGCCGGTCGACGTGGCGGAGATCGGCGCCGACTTCTACGCCTTCTCGGGGCACAAGATGGCCGGACCCACGGGGATCGGCGTTCTCTACGGAAAGCGGGAACTGCTCGAGGAGATGGAGCCGTACCTCTACGGCGGCGGCATGATCCGCAAGGTCACCTTCGAGGAATCGACCTGGGGTGAACTGCCCTGGAAGTTCGAACCCGGGACGCCGCCGATCGCGGAGGCCGTCGGCCTCCACGCGGCCATCGACTGGCTCGAGGACATCGGCATGGACCGAATCCGGGCCCACGAGCAGGAACTCGCGGCCTACGCCTACGACCGCCTCGACGGCGAGGGCGACGTCGAGATCTACGGCCCCGAGGCCGGTTCGGATCGTGGCGGCCTCGTCAGCTTCAACCTCGAGGGCGTCCACGCCCACGACCTGACCTCGATCCTGAACGATCACACGGTCGCGGTCCGGGCGGGCGACCACTGTACTCAGCCGCTGCACGACAAGCTCGGAGTTCCGGCATCGACGCGGGCGTCGTTCTACGTCTACAACACGCGCGAGGAGGTCGACAGGCTGGTCGCGGCGCTGGACGACGCACGGCAGTTGTTCGCGTAAGCCCGTGGAGCGGGCGACGCTCGTCGAACGGCCCATACTTACACTAATTTTTATTACAGTGTTTCTGGCATAGTCGGGTATGTCTCTCGACCGGGAGCGGGACCCCGAACGGGTCGTTCACCGATGGAACCGTGCGTTCACGGCCCTTGCAGCGGAACCGCGTCGGCAGCTCGTTGACGCACTCATGGACGTCTCCGACGACGAGTCGGTCCCGTTGCCGGAAGCCGCGGTCAATCCTCGGCTTTCGGTCGACCACGACTACCTGCAGGTCCAACTCCGGCATACGCACCTCCCGATGCTCGAGAGCCACGACTACGTCCGCTGGGAGGGAACGCCGCTCCGGGCGTCCCGAGGGCGGCGGTTCGAGGAGGTCGCGGTCGTCTTCGACTCGTTGTACGCGAACGCAGGCGCGATCCCCGAGCAACTGGTCGACGGCTGTCGAAGGCTCGAGCGGCGACAAGAGCGGGACGTCGCCGACGAGGGCGGCGACTCGGCCTCGACGAGCGACTGAGGTGCGGACGCCAACGGAACGGTTCATTTATCTCTCGTTCGGCGAAACACGCCGTCGCCATGCTCGAGCAGGTCAGACGCCGTGCTCGCCCGTACTTCGAAGACGCCCCTCCCGCACACGACTGGAACCACGTGCGCCGCGTGGAGGCCCTCGCGGAGACGCTCGCCGAACGCCGTTCCCCGGATCCCGTCGCCGACGAACGGGTCCTGAAACTCGCCGTCCTCCTCCACGACGTCGGCCGCGCGAAGGAGGACCGCGGCGAGATCGACGACCACGCGGCCTGGGGGGCGGACGAGGCCGAACGGATCCTCGAGGACCTGGGCGCCGACCCCGACGTCGTCGACCGCGTTCGGCACTGCGTCGCGGCCCACCGGTACTCGACCGATCCGGACCCCGAAACGCTCGAGGCGAAACTCCTGTCGGACGCCGACAACCTCGACGCCCTCGGCGCGGTCGGGATCGCCCGGGTGTTCTCCTACGGCGGCGAGATGGGGTCGCCGATCCACGGGTCGGCGGTCCTTCCGACCGACGCGCCGGAGGCCCACCCGGAGGGCGAGAGCCAGTACGGCCACATCCACGAGAAGATCCTCGACCTGCCCGAGCGGATGTACACCGACGTCGGGCGCGAACTCGCCGACGAGCGCGCGTCGTTCGTCCGGGAGTACGTCGCCCGGTTCGACGCGGAGGTTCGCGGCGACCGATGACCGCCGGTGGCCGTCCGTTGAAAACAACAACAAACTGGCAGTAGGTTTTTGCCGCTTCTGTTCGTACGGACCGATGCCGAGGTGAGAGCGCATGTACGAGAAACCCATCGGCCGTCCCCAACGGGACCCGTTCGACGCCCTGGTCGACGTTCTCGCCGCGGCCGACCGGTACGACCTCCTGCTCGGGATCGTGCCGGTCGCTTTCGCGGTTGCACTGGTCGTCGCCGGCGTGGCGAGTCTCTCGATGGCGCAGGCACTGCTGGTCGCTGCGACCATCGGCGTGCTCGTCATCGTCGACGCCTGCTACCGCAACCCCCCGACCGACCAGGGGTCGACGTAACGGCATCGGCCACCAACCGTTCGACACACCGAGAGACAACCGGTTCCCGCTTCCGCCTCGAGCAACAGCACTCGTTGCGGTTTTTTGTGCGCTCCCGATCGAAGAGAGGGTTACGTAACCGATTTCGGTATCTGCGCGTCGGCGGCCCCGGAACCCTTTTACAACTCACCGATCTATTCGCAGATACCAATGGGACTGGGCTCGGACATGTACCGACAGCAGATCCTCGACCACTACAAGAACCCCCGTAACTACGGGGAACTCGAGGATCCCACCTTCACCCACGTCGGCGAGAACCCGATGTGCGGCGACGAGATTCGGATCGACGTAAAACTCGCGGAAGACGGCGAAAGCGACGACGAGGAGACCATCAAGCAGGTCGCCTTCTCCGGTGACGGCTGTGCGATCAGCCAGGCCTCCGCGAGCATGCTCTCGAAGGAACTCCAGGGCAAGACCGTCGAGGAACTCCTCGAGATGGACCGCGACGACGTCGTCGACATGCTCGGGGTCGACATCTCGCCGATGCGGGTCAAGTGTGCTGTCCTGGCGGAGAAGGTCGCCCAGGATGGCGCGAAGATCCACCGGGACGAACTCGACGTCGACAAGACGACGACCGAGGACTAGCCGACGTCGGCTCCCGGGTCCGCCGTTCGCTGTTCTTCCGTTTCGGTGCTCCCCGCTCGACGGCCGTCGCCAGGGGCACGCTTACCCCGGTGGCGACGCTTGTCCGTCCATGGTCGAGACCGCCATCGGCTTCGTGCTGGGGGCGATCATCGGCGCAATCGCCACCGCCACCGGCTCCTACCTGCTCTACTGGAAACGTGAGCGGGACGCCACCCGTCGACTTCGCCGCGCGTTCGCCGAGGAGCTACGGGCCTACGACCACCTCGACGAGTTGATCGCGGACGGAGGGTACGAGCGGGTCACGACTCGGGTCGACCCGCCGATAATCTACGAGTCCGCGGCCGACGACCTCGGACTGCTCGCGGAGGAGGAAATCGGCCGGCTCGTGGCTTTCTATAGCGCGCTCTACTGGCTCGACGGGCTCGAGGATCCGGAGGACAAGAAAAATCGGATCGAGAGCGTCGCCGAGAAACGGCGGGCGGCACTCGAGACGCTCGCGCTCGAGGAGTAGGAGATCGGGCGGGCGGTGCTGGAGGCGCGTTACTCCGGCTTCAGCCCCTCGTCCTGGACGCGCATGACCGCCTCGCCGTCGGCGAGGTTCGGCGCGTCGACCAGGCGGACGATCCGTTTGTCACCCTTGGACTTGCGCAGGTAGATGCGGAACGTCGACTTGTGGCCGAGGATGTTCCCACCGATCGGCTGGGTCGGGTCGCCGAAGAACGAGTCGGGGTTGGAGGCGACCTGGTTCGTGACGATCACGGCCGCGTTGTAGAGGTTGCCGACCTTGTCGAGGTCGTGGAGGTGCTTGTTGAGCTTCTGCTGGCGGTCCGCGAGTTCACCACGGCCGACGTACTCGGCACGGAAGTGGGCCGTCAGGGAGTCGACACAGAGCAGGCGGATGGGGTACTCCGAGTCCTCGTGTTCGCTCGCGAGTTCCTGGGCTTTCTCGGCCAGCAGCATCTGGTGGTTGGAGTTGAACGCCTTCGCGACGTGAATCTTCTCGAGGATGGCGTCGACGAGTTCGTCCAGCGCCTCTTCGTCGTCGGCCGACCCCTCGATGTCGCGGTCCTCGAGGGTGGCCTCGATGGCCTCGTCCGGGAGGCCCCGAACCATGTCGTCGATCCGCTCGGGACGGAACGTGTCCTCGCTGTCGATGAACATCGCGCTCCCGTGGAGGCCGCCGACCTCCTTGGGGAGCTGGACGTTGACGGCCATCTGGTGGGTCACCTGAGACTTGCCGGACCCGAACTCGCCGTACACTTCGGTGATCGACTGGGTCTCGATCCCGCCGCCGAGTAGCTCGTCGACCTCGTCGATATGCCAGCTCAGTTTACCGATCTTGTTCCGCCGCTCGAGTACCGTGGAACCGGTCTCGAAGCCGCCGACGTCGGCGGCGTCGCGGGCGGCGTTGACGATGTCCGCGGCGGTGGACTCGCCGACGTCGGCCGTGTTCGACAGTTCCGACGGGGAGGCGACGGCGAGACTCTGGAAGGAGTCGAAGCCTGCGTCCTGAAGTTTGTCTGCCGTTGCCGGTCCGACGCCGGGGAGTTCCTCGAGATCTGCTTCGGGCATACTCCGTCGTTGTGCCGGACCCCCCATAAACCCTCGTTAACAGGGAAGTGAAAGTGAAAGTGCCGGAGGGCGCGCTGGTCGTCGTGAGGCGGTCAACGGGTTTAGGTAGGAAGAGGCGCGGATCGGCGGTCGTCGAGACTGGCCTCGGGTCCAGGGCTGACTACGGTCGCCGGTCGTCGTCGCTCCAGATCAGGCAGTGGAAGCGGCCGTCCTCGGTGCCGACGAACAGCTGTCGGTCGCCGACCGCGGGGGTCGCCGTCACGGCGGTCCCGGTGTCGAAGTGCCAGAGGTGGGTGCAGTCGTCGGCCGTGTCGAGTCCGTACAGCGAGCCGGTCTCGTCGCCGACACAGACGACGTCGCCGACGACGACCGGGCTCCCGGAGACCGGGCCGTCCAGGCCGACGCCCTTCTTCGAGAAGAGCCAGCCGCGCAGTTTGCGCCGGCCGAACGACGTGTCGGTGACGTGGAGGTAGCCGTCGGTCGCGCCGACGAACGTCGTCTCCTCGTCGGGCAGCACCGTCGCCGAGCCGGTGAAGGCGGCGTCGATGTCGTAGGAGAACCACGCCCGGCCGGAGTCGGCGTCCATCGCGAGCAGCGTGCCGTCGTCGTCGGCGACGTAGACCAGCCCGTCGGCGACCGTCGGCCCGCCGGTCGCGACCCCGTCGGTCGGGGCGGTCCACTCCTCGTCGCCGGTCGCGGCCGCGAGCGCGTGGACGGTCCCGTCCTCGTCGGCGACGAACACGCGGGACGTCGCCGAACCGCGGTCGAAGTCGGCGTCGAACCCGGTCTCGAGGTCGACGTCGGGTTCGGCACTCGAACTCGGGTTCGCGGTCGGGTCCGGGAGCGAGTTCGCGTTCGCGTTCGCGTTCTCGGGCTCGCCGAACCGGTTTTCGCCGTTCCCCCCGTCGCCTACTGCCGGGCGGCCGACGACCGGCGCGTCGGTCCCGTGGGTCCAGACGATCTCACCCGGCTCGGCGGTCCCGCCTTCGGGCTCCTCGAGCACGCTACCGGCGCCGCTTTCGAGCGCGATCGCGGACGTACCCGCCGTGTGGCCGACGTACAGCCGCCCGTCGGCGACGGTGAGCGAACTCGAGTCCGCGCCGGGCAGCGCCGCGGCCCAGGCTTCGTCGCCGGTCGCAGCCTCGAGCGCGTGGACGGTCCCGTCCGCGGTGGCGACGTAGACCCGGTTGCGCGCCACGACCGGCGTCGCGGCCGGACCGCCGGACGTCTCGAAGACCCACCGGCGACGACCGCTCTCGCGCTCGAGCGCGTACCAGTTCCCGCGCTCGGTACCGACGAAGACGGTGTCGCGGTCGAGAACCGGCGAGCCGACGGCTCCGGCGAGGTCGGCGGTCCAGGCGGACTCGACCCGGAGCGGTCCCTCGAGGTCGCGACGGACGCCCCCGTTGTGCGCGTCGCCCTTGTGCTGGTCCCAGGTCGTCACTGCGCGGGGCTACTCGTCGGATCGGTATAATGGAACGGATCTCCGGCGTCGTACGGGGTCGTCGGGCCACTGCGGAGCCGCGGGGCTCGAGAGGACGTTGCGGAAGGGGGAACGGAAGGGGGAAAACCCGGCAGGCACCGAAGATCGCTGTGTATGGCGCAGCGATGATGATGATGATGATGTGGCGTCGGCGTCCTGCCGTACTTCCTCCTTCCGGTCCCAGGGTAATACGATCTCTTCCAAAAGAATTTGGTTCCTTCTCACTCCCAGGGATGGGTTCCGCTCGCGCTCGGCCACAGCGGGTACCAGTACTCCTTGTCGCGTTCGATCTCGAGTTCGCCGTCAAGCGCCGACTCGAGTTTGAACTCCGCGCTGGAGTCCCGTTCCCGGCCGGACCGGGGCGCGAAGGGGTAGTACGCGCCTCTGCGGAACGAGTAGATCCAGTAGGCGGGGCCGTCACGCCCCCTGTAGGCGAAGACCGCCGCGAGCAGTCGCGAGCCGTAGCCGTGCTCGATGAACGTGTCCGCGGCGAAGTGCATGCTCGTGATCAGATCCTCGGGGTCGTCGTCCTCGAGGACGACCCAGTGATAGCCGTGATCGTCCTCGGAGACCGAGAACGCGGTGCCGGTCTCCTCCTGTCCGGCCTCGAGGATGGCTTCGACCTCGTCGACGGTTTCCCGGAAGCTACGGGAGTCGACGCCGGAGAAACACAGCGCGCCGACGTCGGCCG
This sequence comes from Halobiforma lacisalsi AJ5, assembly GCF_000226975.2. NCBI lineage: Archaea > Methanobacteriati > Methanobacteriota > Halobacteria > Halobacteriales > Natrialbaceae > Natronobacterium > Natronobacterium lacisalsi. Next base: position 1,082,820 of record NZ_CP019285.1, read on the forward strand.
ACTCGTAGCCGAGTTCGGCCTCCATCGTCAGGTAGGCGGTACTCATCCCGAACAGGTCGTCGGGGTCGGCGTCGCGGCTCGCGTCGGCTTCGGCACGGAGGCCGAGGGCGGCCCGGAGTCCGTCCAGCAGTCCCATACCCGATTCAACGGAGTCCTCCCTTTAGAACTTCCCGAGGCGATCCCGAGCGTTCCGATCGGATCAAGTCGGAATTCCGGACGGACAGTCCCGCTAACACCCGGCGGGGCCGTTATAGGGCTCGAGCCCCTAGCGGAATCGAATAGCCCGCCGACCGTCCGCGAGCACACTCGATGCATCCATGAACACAAAAGCATCACCGAAAGCACCGCTTCCCGTCTCGTCTCCCGAGGTCGACCGCCTCGAGCAGCGATCGCTCCGGGCCCGCACCGAACCGATGTCGGTGCTCCCGCTGGGCGATGGACTCTACGAGGTCGAATCCGCCAGCGACAACACCTATCTCGTCGACCTCGAGGCCGGACGCTGTACCTGTCCCGACCACGTCTTCCGCGGCGGTCGGTGCAAGCACGTCCGTCGTGTCGCCATCGAGATCACCGAAGGACGCACGCCGCCGCCGGGCGAGATCGCGCTGGAGTGTCACGACTGCGACGCGCCGGTGTTCGTCGACGAGGACGAGGCGATCGAACCGGCCTACTGCGACGAGCACGCGATCTACCCGGGCGCTCCCGTCGTCGACCGCGAGACGGGCGATCGGCTCACCGTCGTCGATGTCTCGGAGTACCGGGCCGACGCGGTCGAGATCCCGGCGGCCGACCGGACCGTCGCCGACTACTGGACGAACGAGGACTACGACCCCGACGTGCCGGTCGTCGGCGCGGTCTACCCGCATGCAAACGTTAAATCCAACGGCGTCGTCCCCTCGTCGCTGAAGGTCTACGTCTTCCCGCGGACGCGACTCGAGAAGGCCGCAGATACGGACGGCCAGCGGTAGCCGCGCCTACGAGAGGTGCGCGGTGACGTCCGTCGAAGAGACCATCCCCACGTAGTCGTCGTCGACGACCGGGAGGTGTTTGATCCCGTAGGTAGTCATCATCGCAGCGACCTCCTCCATGTAGAGGTCCGGCGCGGCGGTCTCGACGTCGGTCGTCATCACGTCCGCGACCTCGAGGCCCGTGGGATCCTTCCCTTCCGAGACGGCATCGAGTACGTCGGTACTGCTGATTATCGCCCGCGGGGTGGTCCGGACCACGAGCGCGTTGATGTCTTTCTCCCGCATCCGGCGGGTCGCTTCCATCACCGTCGCGTCCGCCGCGATCGTCTCGAGCGGCGTGGACATGACGTCTTCGACGATCGTTCGGTCGTCCGAAGTCATAGGGAAGCAGACGACGGCGGGAACCATGAGCGTTTCCCGCATGGGTCGAGGCGGTCGACCGCACGGAAAAACGGGTGAACACCGACGTGGCGTTTGTTTACCCCGGTTTTATCGGCGTTCGTGGGGGATTACCACGGTATGGGTTCGGCCATCGACTACGGCGAGTTCGAGGAGGGACGGCACGTCAACTACTGGGACCTCGATCGCGCTATCCGGCGCGAACTCCGTCGGATCTACGCCGCCGACGAGTTCGCGTGGGCCGAGCCCCGCCTCTCGGAGTTCGGCGACGTCGTCGGCCACACGGTCGCCGACAACGCCGACTACGTCGACGACCACGGCCCCGAACTCGAGACCTACGACAAACACGGCGACGTCGTGAACCGCGTCCGATACCCCGCGGAACTGCTCGAGACCGAGCGCCTCGCGTACGATCGCGGGATCGTCGCCGACGCGTTCGAGGCTCCGCCGGGTCGCGACGAGCCGATGCCGCTCGCACACAACCTCGCGATGCAGTATTTGCTCTCGTATGCGGACCCGGGCTTCGACTGCCCGGTCGCGATGACGGCGGGCGCGGCGCTCGTCCTCGAGAAGTTCGACGACGGCTCGCTCTCCGAGTATTACGAGGCCCTGACCAGCCGCGACTACGAGGCGGTGATCGAGGGCGCGATGTTCCTCACGGAGAAGCAGGGCGGCAGCGACGTCGGTGCGACCGAGACTCGCGCCGAGTACGACGAGGAAGCCGACTGCTGGCGGCTCACGGGCGAGAAGTGGTTCTGTTCGAACATCGACGCCGAGGGGACGCTCGCGCTGGCCCGTACCGAGGACGCGCCGGAGGGGACCGACGGCCTCTCGATGTTCCTCGTGCCCCACGCCGACCCCGACGCGGCGGGCGGCCCGTGGACCAAGGGCGACCGCCTTGAGGACGGCCCACTCGACCCCGATGCGGTCAACGAGCAACGCTATCGGCGGCTCAAGGACAAACTCGGGACGATCTCCGTCCCGACGGGCGAGGTCGAACTCGAGGGCGCGAAGGCCTATCTCGTCGGCGAGGAGGAACGCGGCTTCAAGGAGATGACCGAGATGCTGAACTTGGAGCGGCTGTCGAACGCGGCGGCCTCCTGCGGCATCATGGGCCGGGCGCTGCTCGAGAGCAAGATCCACGCCGCGAACCGGGAGGCGTTCGGCGAGACGATCGATCAGTATCCGCTGATGCGCGAGGACCTGGTGGACATGGCCGTCGACCACGAGGCCGCGACGGCGTTCGTCTTCGAGGTCGCGCGGCTGTTTTCGGAACGCGAGCGTGCCGAGCGGGGTGCGGAGCCACGATCCGCGGAATCCACGAGCGGTGGAACCGCGAGCGCGGGTGAAGGGGCCGAGGACGCCTATCGGCTCATGCGCCTGCTGATCCCCGTCGCCAAACTCCGCACCGCGCGGATGGCCGTCGACACCGCCTCCTACGCGATGGAGGTCCAGGGCGGCAACGGCTACGTCGACGACTTCGTCACCAACCGCCTCCTGCGGGACGCCCAGGTGCTGCCGATCTGGGAGGGCACCGAGAACATCCTCTCGCTTGACGTGCTCCGGGCCCTCGAGCGCGAGGACGCCCACGAGCCGTTCCGCGAGGCCGTCGAGCGGCGACTCGAGTCAGTCACCCACCCGGCGCTCGAGGACGCCGCGGAGACGGTCGAATCGGAGTTCCACGACCTCGAGACGGCGCTGGTGACGCTCGCCGGCGAGGACGCCGAGTACGCACAGCTGTCGGCAAAGCGGCTGGCACACTACGTCTTCGACGTCTTCACGGCGGCGCTGTTGCTCGAGGAGGCACAGGCGAAAATCGAAGACGGCGAGGGTCGGCTTGCACTCGTTGCGAATCGGTTCGTCGCGAACGAACTCGAGGACCGGGACGCCCGTGGGATCACGAGCGGCGACCGATTCGCACTGGAGAGCTTCGACGCAGTCGTCCGGTACGAGGCGATTTCGGTCGCGGACCTCGAGGCGGTCCCGACCGTCTGATCAATCGTCGTCGCCAGCTGAACCGGCGGTGTCAGTCGCTTTCGGTGAGGCTCTGCCAGTAGTGCCGGGGGCAGCGATGTCCTCAACGATTCGAACGCGTCCGTGAACGACCAGGAGCCACGTGAAGAGCAACCCGAGTACGACGATCGTTCGGAGGGCGACGAGTGCGTACGACTCCCAGAACCATTCCTCGATCGCTCCGACCACGACCAACGTCGGAAGTGTGGCATCCGCGGCCATCGGCGGGATAGAGAGCACGAGTCCATTCGTCACGTTGTATCCGAGGTGCATCCCGAGCGGGAGTGCTATCTTTCCGGTGGACACGTACGCGACCCCCCAGACGAGGCCGAACAGCGTACTCGAGATCACGAGCGCGAGACTGCGGCCCTCGTACCCGCCACCGCCCTGGAAGACGATATGATACAGACCGAACACGACGCTACTGCCCACGAGGGCGACCGTCACTGCGCCCGTCGTCGGGTACGACCGGGTAGCCATCCCCTCGGCGAAGTTCTGGAGCATGACGCTCCGAAAAAGGAGTTCTTCACCGACGACGTTGACGAGCAGGCCGAACAGCGAGAACGCGCCTAGTACCACTACACCGGTGCCGCCGGCGGCTCGAAAAACCTCTGTCACCTCTCCGTAGCCAAGCGCGACGCCGACGATCGACGGAATCGCAGCCATCCCGAACCCGATCAGGAGTCCGCCGACGAGATCGGTCCACCAGGAGCACGAGTTCTCGAGTCCGTACTCCACGTACTCCCGGCGATCGATACGCTTTGCTAGCCGGAATGCCGCTCCGAAACTCCCCAGCGCGATGAGTCCCACTACGAACAGGTCGTGGCTTCTGGTGAAGGGCAGGTCCCAGGCCCGGACGACCGATCCCACAACTGAGACGTACACCGTCATCCCGACGAACGTCAGTCCGAGCATGACCAGAAACGGAACCAGCCCGCGCCAGAGCGCTCGCGGACGATCATTTCGGCTCCCATACAATACCGCCCGCAGATAATTCGAGATCGAATCCATGGCGACATCTCGGCCCTGATCGACGATAAGTGTCATCTGAGCTGTATTTAAGTTGAAATATTGACACTTTTGCCGCGTAGACTCGCTCCAGAACTCTTAATGAGCTTCCGCGACGTGTTCTCCGCCGTGTCGGAACACGGTCCGGTAGCGAGCGAACTCGAGGATGTCTTCGAGCTATTGGCACACGAACTCCGACTCGAGATTCTCCAGCGGCTCTGGGAGGCCGAGTCGGACACACTCGCGTTTTCTGACCTGTTCAAACAGGTCGACACCCGCGACTCGGGGAAGTTCAGTTACCACCTCGACAGGCTGACGCCGGCATTCGTCCGGACCGCCGACAGCGGCTACGCCCTCACCTTTGCCGGTCGAGACGTGATCGGGGCAGTCCTCTCCGGACGTTACACCGCTGCTGACCGCCTCGAGGCCGAGACCATCGAAGCCGGCTCCTGCCTATTCTGTGACGAGGCCGTGACGATCCGGTACGAGGACGGTCACTGTATCCTCGAGTGTGAGGCCTGTGGGAGCTTTATTTTTCGGCTGCCGGTCCCGCCCGTCGTTCTCGCGAGCCACGAGGCACCAGCGGTCCCGCGTGCGATCAACGATCATCTCCGACTGCGCGTCCAGGCGTTGAATCGCGGCCTCTGCAAACTGTGTCGGGGGCGGGTCGAGGCAATGCTTACCGCGGCGTCGGCACGCGAACCGGTCGCTCACAACCCGGATCTGGACGTCACGTTCGAGTGTCGGGAGTGTGGCGACGTGACACATCTGAACGCGGGAATCGTACTGATCGGTCACCCTGTCGTCGTCGCGACGCTGTTCGACGTCGGCCTCGATCCCCGAACGACGTACATCTGGGAGCTCACCCCGTTGCTTGACCCTGACGCGGCGCTTCTCGAAGAGCCGCCGCGTCTCGAACTTGGCTTCGAATTCGAGGAAGAGCGCCTCGAACTCGTGGTCGACGACCGCTGTAACGTCGTTGACTACGCTCGACGATAGTTAGTCACTCGAGCAGGTCGGCCGCCTCCTCGATCTCCATCGTCCCCTGTTTCACGGCATTCAGAACCCGGAGGACGTCCTCGTCGTGGCTGTCGCCCCTGTCCTCGCCGACCTCCTCGAGGGTGACCTTCTCGCTGTCGCCGACGAACTCGGGGAAGTCGGTGCCGTCGGCCAGGGCGGTCTCCTTCTTGACCCGGTAGTTGCCCCCGTCGGTGACGTGCAGATCCGCGGGGTGGAAAAAGTACCAGTCCTCGCGGTCGAACCGGACGCCGATGCGCGGTTTCGCGCCGAAGTTCTGCGCGAAGTAGGTCAGGGCCTCGACCTCCTCGCCGGAGAGGTAGATCGGGTCGCCCGAACTCGATTTCGCCTCGATGGCGTAGAAGGTCTCGCCGTCGCCGGCGAGTACGTCGGGGAGTTCGCGTTCCGTCGCGGAGCCGCTGGCGGGCGCTCGCATCACCGCGAAGCCGGCCTCGTCGAGTTCGTTGACGAGTTCCCGCTCGCGGCGGTCGCCCTTCGCGTGGGACATACACCCCTCTCACCGGCGGCGAATAATAAAGGAACGGACAGCGGTCGGGGACTCGAGGGCTACGCCACGGCTGTGGCGACGGTCCAGGCGACGTCGACGACCTCGGCCAGCGTCGACGGTTCGGCCTGGACCTCCTCGATACCGTACTCGATGGCGAGATAGAGGACGCCGAACTGGAAGGCGTTGAGCACCGCGTGGGCGGCCGTCGGGACGAGGAGGTTGTCAGTCTTCGCGTAGACGTAGCCGAAGATGAGCGCGCCGCCGAACATCACCGTCAGCGACGCGAGCGTCGAGAGGAGGGAGTCGGCGAAGGCGACGTACATGGGGAAGTGGACGAGTGCGAAGATGACGCTCGCCACGACGACCGCCTGCATTCGGGTAAACGCCGCGTACAGCCGCTTCTGTATCACGTTCCGGAAGAGGAACTCCTCGGCCGGCGCGTTGAACAGGAAGACGATAGCGATCATGATCAGGATCATCGTCTGGTCTCCACCGATGATCTCCATTATCTGGCTGTCCGCGGCCGACACCTCGAGCAGGGTGGAGACGATGTTGAACGCGAACAGGAAGAGGAGACTGCCGACGCCGCCGGCGACGATGTACTTCCAGTCGCGCCGGGACGGGATCCGCAGGTCGATCCACGCCACCCCGCGACCGGTCGCCAGCAGGTAGAGCAGGCCGGCCAGGAACATTCCGACGAAGTTCAGGATCAGCGCGAGGGTCCGGCCCGCGATCGAGCCGTTCCCGAGCCCCTCGAGCAGGGCGGGATCGAACAGGAACGCCGGCGTCGTCAAGACGTTGGCCATGAGGAGTCCGAACACGGTCAGACCGATGCCGACGAGCGTCGCCCGTACCGGCCCGTCGTCGCGCTGGTAGGAGGACGTCGACGTCGAGGGGGTTTCCATGCACGTCCCTACGGGAACTGGCCTTTTGGGCGTTCCTGTGTCGGGCGACGGGGCCGGCTCCGTAGCGGATCGTCCGTCACGCTCGTCAACACCCGCGGGCGGCGAGACCTCGCTACTCGCCGACCGCGACCGTACCGTCTTCAAACAGCTGTCGTAACAGGCGTTGCTGGCCGATCCGGAGGTGGCGGTTGACCGTCGGCTGGCTCACCCCCAGCGCCTCGGCGACCTCCTGGCCGGTACTCTCCCGGGGCCACTCGAAGAACCCCGCGAAGTAGGCCGTCCGGAGTACCTCGAGCTGGCGATCGGTCAAGGCGTCGAACAGCGAGGTAACGAGTTCCCGGCGGGTCTGGAGCGCGCGTTCGACGTGGCGACGACGCCGGAGTTCGGCGTCGCCGGTGTGGTCGGCGAGCGTCTCGACGAACTCGCGGACGTCGGTGCCGGCGGGGACGTCGACGGTGACGACCGTTTCGTCGCCGTCGGCCAGGATCGACCGGGGGCTGCCGCCGTGGCGGACCAGCCGCGAGGCGATGACGGGGCCGGTGACGAGCGCTTCGAAGCGGCAGCGGTTCGCGTCGGGGTCGCTTTCGTCCCGGTCTTCACCACCGTCCTCGTCGCCGTTCCCGTCGCCGTCGTCACCTCCGGTGCTGAGCAGTCGATACTCCGACACCGATACGAGGTCCTCGAGGACCGCGGCGACCGCGTCGGGGTCTGCACCGCGGGTCTCGAAGAACAGCAGCGCCTCCTCGCCGGAGTCAGAGTGGGTGCCGAGCCCCTCGTACTCGACCCGCGCGTCCGTCAGCGACGCGATCCGGGAGAGGACGTCGGTCGCGTCCGTCATCTCGAGGGTGAGTTCGACGACCGTCTCGGCGTGCAGCGCCTCGCGGGTCTTCGTCGCCGTGATCGCGTTCGCGATGGCCTCGCCGAGTTCGGCGAATACCGTCCGCTCGAGGTCGGTGAACGCGTCCGGCTCGGTCGCGTACACCGTCAGTACGCCGTAGGAGTAGTCCTCGACGGCCAGCGGGACGCCGATGACCGACTGGAACCCGGCCTCGAGGGCGCGCTTGCGCCAGGATTCGCGCTGGAGGTCTTCGACGACGTTCTCGACGACGGTCGTCCCCTCGCTGCTGGCGGTTCTGACGGCCGGGGGGATCGATCCGTCCCCGTCCCCGTCGCCGGCCCCCGCCGCATCGAGCGAAACGAGATCGAGGTACTCCTCGCCGTCGCCGGCCCACCCACGGGGTTCGAGGGACTCGCCGTCCGGCCCCGGCCGGCCGATCCAGGCGAACGCGACCTCCTCGACCGCGACCAGTTGTTCGGGGACGGTGCGTTCGATCTCGGCCCGGCTCGTCGCGCCGATCAGCGACTGGTTGATCCGCCTGATGGTCTCGTTGATCGTGATCTGACGTCGCAGCCGACGGTTGCGCGCCTCGAGTTCCGCGTCGCGTTCCCGCAGGTTGGCCTCGCTCTCGAGGCGGTCGAGCGCGGCTTCGGTCGTCGCGCCCAGGGTCTCGATCAGCCGCCGGGCCTCGACGTCGATCGGCTCTCCGTCGGAGGCGACCGCGAACACGCCGTGGTCGCCGATGGGGACGACGACGGCGGTCTCGACGCCCGTCTCGAAGGCCTCGGAGCGGTCGAACGCGGCCGCGTCGTCGACGACGGTCTGTGCACCCGTGACGAATGCGTTCCAGAGGACCGAATCGCCGTTCCCGACGGCGGCCGACGGATCGTCGCTCGAGAGCCGGCCATACGCCTCGGTGTGTGCGATCGGGACGAGCCGGTTGACGTCGGGGTCGAGCCCGTAGAGGGCGACCCCCGACGCGTCGAGCAGGTCGTCGGTGGCCTCGACGACCAGCTCCGCGACGTCCTCGACCGTCTCCGTGCCGAGCAGGCCTCTGGCCACCTCGTGGAGCGACTCGAGGGCGAGTTCCCGTTCCTTCCGGTCGGTGATGTCCTGGAGCGCGCCCTGATACTTGACGAGTTCGCCGTCCTCGAAGATCGGCGCGCCGAATCCGCGGACCCACCTGATCTCGCCCGGCTCCGGCTGTAGCCGCGCCTCGAGGTCGTAGATCGTCTCGCTTTCGATGGCCGACTCGAGGGCTTCGCGGACCTTCGGCCGGTCGTCCGGGTGGTACTGGTCGATCGCTTCCCACAGGTCGGGTTCGTCCTCGCGGGGCATGCCGTGGAGCCGGAACAGCTCGTCCGTCCAGGTCGGCGTCCGCGGATCGGTCCGCATGTCGAGTTCCCAGCCGCCGATGTCGGCCAGCTTCTGGATCCGCTCGAGGAAGGCCCGGGTACGCTCTAAGTCGTGTTCGCGTTCCTTCTGGGCGGTGATGTCCTGGATGGACCCGCGAACGGCGTCGACGTCTCCCTTCACGACGCCCCCGTCGTGATCGTCGGATCGGCTCCGCGCCGCAGTTCCACGATCGCAGTCGGCGATCGGCTCCCCGATCGTCCGCACCCATCGCTGTTCGCCGTCGGCCCGGATCAACCGCAGTTCGAGGTCGTACGGCTCGCCGTCTTCGATCGCCCGTTCGATCGCGTCCTCGAGTTGCGGTCGGTCCTCCGGGTGGTAGTAGTCGAGCAGGCCCTCGAACCCGCGCTCGAGGTCGGCGACGGTCCCGGGCGGGAGCCCGTGGATCCGTGCCGTCTCCTCGGTCCACGTCACCTCGTGTTCGTCCTCCCGAACGTCGAGTTCCCAGCCGCCCACGCCAGCGATCCGCTGGGCCTGCTCGAGCAGTCCGCGGGTCCGCTCGAGCGCCCGTTCGTTCTCGACCTGCTCGGTGATGTCGACGATCGCGCCCTCGAGGTGGGCGAGTTGGCCGTCCTCGTCGAACACGCCCCGCCCCTGTTCGCTCAGCCACCGGCGCTCGCCGTCCGCGGTCTCGATCCGGTACGTCACCCGGTACGGTTCCCGGTTCTCGAGCGCACGCTGGACGTCGTCCCAGAGATCGTCCCGGTTCTCGACCAGGACGTCCCGTCCCCAGTTGACGTCGCCTTCGACCAGTTCCGCGGGCTCGTAGCCGGTGATCTCCTCGGCACCACCGCTGACGAACTCGAACGGCCAGTCGGGCTCGTTTCGACACCGATAGACCATCCCGGGGACGTTGTCCATCAGCGTCGACAGTTCCTGCTCCCGCTCGCGAAGCTCGCGGTCGCGGCGCTTGCGCTCGGTGACGTCCTCCTGGAACCCGACGAAGTGGGTGACAGCCCCGTCCTCGTCCTCGAGCGGGGTGACCGTCACCCGGTTCCAGAACGGCGTCCCGTCCGCCCGATAGTTGCGAAGTTCGACGGTCGTCTGCTCCGCGGCCTCGACGGCCTCGCGTAGTTCGCCGATCCGCTCGGGATCGGTCTCCTCACCCTGGAGGAACCGGCAGTTTCGCCCGAGGTACTCCGCCGGCGAGTACCCCGTTAGCCGCTCGAACTCCTCGTTGGCGTAGACGATGGGATTGTCCGGCTCGTCGGGGTCCGTGATCGTGACACCGATCGGGGCGTACTCGAGCGTCCGGGTCTTGAGCCGAAGCTCTCGCACGTACTCCCGGCGCTCGAGGACGTGGCTCAACCGCCGCCGAACGCGGTCGACGAACGTTCGTTCGATCCCGGTAAACGGCGCTTCGCGTGGCTCGCGATCGACGAAACAGACCGTCCCGTAGGGTTCCCCGTCGACGTCGATCCGCCCGCCGGCCGCCCACTCTACTCCTCGGTCGTCCCAGGCTCCGCAGATAGGGTGGGCCCCGTCGGTGACCTCGAGTTCGGCCCCGGTACCGTCGGTGAATTCGACGGTCCCGCCGGTGCAGTCGCCGGGTTCGCCGCCGTGTTCCCGTTCGATCGGCGCGTGTGCGCCCTCGGGAACGACCTCGCTCCCCTCCGCGATCAGCACCTCGTAGCGGCCCCGGTCGGGATCCCGTCGCACGACGAACCCTGCCTCGACGCCCAGCCGTTCGCGACCGACCTCGAGGAGCCGCCGGATCGTCTCTTCGGGCTCGAGGTCGGCATCGGACGCGATCCGGTCGAGCGCCTCCCCGGAGCGTTCGTTCGCGGCCAGTTGCTCGACCCGTTCGTCGAGGACGGCCGCGAGGTCGTCGACCGCCGCCGACAGCTCGCCGAGTTCGTCGTCCCGCTCGAGTTCGGCGTCGACCGCCGGAAACCGCCGCTCCGCGTCCGCGACGCTCTCGGCGTCCTCGAGCGCGTCGGAGACCGTTCTGACGTCGTCAGTGAGGCGCTCGAGGGGGCCGAATCGATCGCTGCCGCCGGCGGCGAGCCCGAGCACCGCCGGGAGCGCTGGAAACGGGAGGGCCGGACCGATCGCGACGAACCGGTGGAGGTCGACGGCCGGCGTCGACTCGAGGCCCCCGACGACCGCGACCGCCGCGAGGGCGACAGTCGCCGCGAGCCACCACCAGTCCCGGCCGAACCGACCGGGTCTCGCGGATCGCGCGGATCGGTCGTTACGGAGCCGCGATCCGGGACCGATCGCGAGGTGCGGGGTCGAACCGTGGCACATACCCGCAATACACAGTGTCAGCGATTATATGTTGGGTGCGTTCTCGACCGCCGGACCGACCGCAACCGGTATCCAGCGGCAGGAATGCTCGCTCGCCGTCGTGCACTCGACGTCGTTTGGACCGGGTCCGGGGCTATACATGTAGCGTCCGCCGGCCGACGACCGAACGCATATAGTAAACAGGGAAATGCCCCTTCCTCGCCTTCGGTGGAGTAAGATGGTAGAATCCGCTCTGGACCACCACAACGATTCGCCCAGTCTCCGCGTCATCGACGCGCTCGCATCCACGACCGGTACCGACCCGCTCGAACTCGATCCGCTGTACGAGGTAGTCGACCCCGAGGCACTCGACCAGCTATTCCGGGACGAGTCGGACGCGTTCGCCGCCGTCTCCTTCGAGTACGAGGGACATTCGGTCGAAGTTCGGGGGGACGGTACCATCTCGGTCGACGGAACCGTCCATGAGCCGGTGTAAGCGAGCGCCGTCCGGTCCCGCGCCCCGGCCCACGAGCGCTGCGCTTCCACGACATCACCGATGGCATCACCGTCGATAACCGGCACGTTCCGCGATCAACGCGTTGCTTCGGAATCCCTCGAGGTGCTCGCCCTCGGTACCGAGGCGTTCGTCGAGTCGATCGAGCCGCTCGAGGTACACTGGACGCGCGATCCAGACTCCGAGGACGGCCCCGGCCCCGACCCCGACCCCGACCGCGACCGCGAGGAGCGAGTCCGACTACGAACCACGCCCTCGCTTTCGGCTGCCGAGTCCATCGACGGCGTCGACTGTCTCGTCTGTCAGTACCCGCTCGCGTCCGCCGAGCCGACGGCCGTCCTCGAGCGAGCGCGCCGTCTCGGGACGCTCCCGGTGCTGTTCGTGACGACGGAGCCGGGTCGGAGCCCCGAGTTACGGGACGTGGCGAGCGAGTACCGGTGGGCGGCCGTCGTCGTCGCAGCCGATCCGAGTCGACTCCGTGACCGCCTGTCCCACCGACTCCCCCGGCTCGTCGAGCGGCGGCGGCTCTCGGCGCTCTCACACCGGTCGGTCTCGGGCCTCGAACTGGCCGGCGACGCGATCGCGATCGTCGCCCCGGACGGGACGATCGAGTTCGCGAACCGCGCGTTTACCGTCCAGCTCGGCGCCGATCGGGACGCGCTCGTCGGCCGTCCGTGGCAGGACCTGTTCGCCCCGACGGCGGTCGACCGCCTCGAGGAGACCGCGATCCCAACCGTCGAGGACGGCTGGCGCTGGAGCGGGACGGCGACCGGACGACGACCTGACGGTGCCGACTTCGAGGCGACGGTTCGTATCGACGGCCTCGAGGACGGCACGCTCGTGTTCGCCGTGGATGCGCTCGAGCAAGGAGAAACGAAAGAATAAGCCCGCCAGCTACTCGGGAGCGTTCTCGAGCCTGTCGGGCTCAGGGGTGAGCGATTCCCGGCCCGTGACGCTCGAATTTTGTCGGTCCGTCGTTACGTCCCGTGATCCCAGGAGTCCATGTACTCGCGCTGGGTGTCCGTCAGGGAGTCGTACTCGACGCCCTCGGCCTCGAGTTTGATCTCCGCGATCTCGCGGTCGAGTTCGTCGGGTACCTCGTGGACGCCCGCATCGTACTCGTCGCCGTTCTCGAGCATCTCCCGCACACAGACGGCCTGCACGCCGAAGCTCTGGTCCATGACCTCGACGGGGTGGCCGAGCGAGATCGGCGCGGCGAGGTTCACGAGTCGGCCCTCGGCGATGACGTTCAGCCGGCGGCCGTCGGCCATCTCGTAGGCTTCGACACCGTCGCGGGCCTCGTAGCGGTCGACCGCGAGGTCGTCGAGCGCATCGAGGTCGATCTCGATGTCGAAGTGGCCCGCGTTCGCCAGCAGGACTCCGTCCTGCATCTTCTCGAAGTGCTCCTCGACGATGACGTCGCGGTTGCCCGTCGTCGTCAGGAAGACGTCGCCGACTTCGGCGGCCTCGTCCATCGGCATGACCTCGTAGCCCTCCATGTGGGCCTCGAGGGCGCGGCGGGGTTCGACCTCGGTGACGATGACGTTGGCGTTCTGGCCGGCGGCCTTCTTCGCGACGCCCTTGCCGCAGTAGCCGTAGCCGGCGACGACGACGTTCTTCCCGGCCCACGAGAGGTTCGTCGTCATCGCGATGGAGGCCAGCGAGGACTCGCCGGTGCCGTGGACGTTGTCGAACAGCCGCTTCATCGGCGTGTCGTTGACGGCGAAGACGGGGTACTCGAGGGCGCCGTCGTCGTCCATCGCGCGCAGGCGGTGGACGCCGGTGGTGGTCTCCTCCGCGCCGCCGACGATGCCGTCGATCAGTTCGGGGTAGTCCTCGTGGATCGCGGCGACGAGGTCCATCCCGTCGTCGACCGTGATCGTCGGCTCGTGGGCGATGACGGCCTCGATCGCGGCGTAGTACTCCTCGTCGTCGACGCCGCGTTTCGCGTAGCTGGTGATGTTCTCGTGGGCGTCGAGCGCCGCGGAGACGTCGTCGTGGGTCGAGAGCGGGTTGCAACCCGTTACGGCGACCTCGGCACCGCCCTCCGCGAGCGTCTCGACGAGCATCGCCGTCTTCGCCTCGACGTGCATCGCCATCCCGATACGCTCGCCCTCGAACGGCTGGTCGTCGACGAACTCTTCGCGGACGGACTCGAGGATGGGCATGTGCTGGGCGGCCCAGTCCATCTTGCGTCGGCCCTCCTCGCGGGCGGACTCGAGGTCGTCTAGCTGTTCGCTGATCGGCGGGTAGGAACTCCCGCGGTCGGCCTCGCTCTCGGTCATGGGTGGACAGAGTGTGACCGGAGCCAAAACGGTACCGAAGCGAACCGACGGCCGGTCGACACGGGTGGCGGACGTGGATGTGGGCGAGGACGAGGATGTAGACGTGGATGTCTCGTCGTCGTTGGGCGTGGACGGAGGACGGGGATAGAACGGGCGGAGGCCGACTCGCGGTCCTCTTTCCGTCCGTCGTCTCGGCCGACAAAACCCTCCCGCGGAGCGACCGCTCCCAGTCGTTCGACTACCTGAAAACGGAAAACGATGCGGCGTCGGTAGGTGAACTGTGGGTGGCCGTCGACCCGGTTCGATTCGGGGCCGGCGGCTTCGCCGGCGTCGGCGACGGACTCCGTTTCGTGCCTCTGACAGCGATTCGATCCGGTCCGTCGGGCGACGGCGGCCCGGTAGGCGCACGATAGCGTGGCCTTAGTTCGGATTACGAACTGGCGTGGTCCGGCGGACCTTGCTGATCTTCGTCGTCTTCATCGTCTTCGTCTTCCCCATCGTCATCGTCATCATCATCGTCTTCTTCGTCCTGCTCATCGTCTTCCTCTTCGACCTCGTTCTCTTCCTCGTCTTCCTCGTCTTCCTCGTCTTCTTCGTCCTCATCGTCGTCGTCACCGTTCGGACCGGCGTGCTCCGGCGGGCCACGTTCGGAATCGTCGTCACCGTCCGGGCCGACGTCCTCCGGCGGGCCGCGTTCGGAGTCGTCGTCACCGTTCGGACCGGCGTGCTCCGGCGGGCCGCGTTCGTCGTCATCGGGCCCGTTCCCGGGATTGTTCTCGAGGACGAAACTCGAGACCGCCTGGCCGATGCCGCCGTCCGTCTCGTTTTGCTGGTCGAAGACGAACGCCGAGACGAGCGCGCCGAAGCTGTCGGGCGCTTCTTCGTCACCGCCGAGCGTCACCGTCGTTTCGGCCGATTCGTTCTCGAGCGTCGCGGTGATCGTTACCTCGACCGGCTCCTCGGGGGCGGGTAGTTCGACCTCGCCGTCGTCGCCGGTCGTGTACTCGCCGGTCCCGGCGTAGGAGGTGTTCTCGTCGTCGTTCGCGAGCGCGACGTCGACCGTCGCGTTCTCGACGTCCTCGCCGCCATCGGTGACTCCGATTTCGACCTCGTCGTCACCCTGTTCGACGTCGATCGAGAGGCCCTCGACCGCGTCGCCCTCGAGTTCGACGGTCTCGGCGGCGGAGACGTTCTCGTGGGTTGCGGTAATCGTCACGTCGACGGTCTCGTTCGGTGCAGTGAGTTCGAGTTCGCCGTCCTCGGCGACGTACTCGCCAGTGCCGGCGTAGGTGGCGTTCTCGTCGTCGTTCGCGAGTGCGACGTCGACGGTTGCGTTCTCGACCTCCTCGCCGTCGCCATCCGTAATCTCTACTTCGACCTCGTCGTCGTCCTGTTCGACGTCGATCGAGAGTTCTTCGACGGCGTCGCCCTCGAGTTCGACGGTTTCGGTGGCCGAAACGTCCTCGAGGGTCGCGGTAATCGTCACGTCGACGGTCTCGTTCGGTGCAGTGAGTTCGAGTTCGCCGTCCTCGGCGACGTACTCGCCAGTGCCGGCGTAGGAGGCGTTCTCGTCGTCGGTCAGCGAGACGTCGATGGTGACGTTTTCGACGTCATCGCCATCGCCGTCGGTGACTTCGATTTCGACCTCGTCGTCGTCCTGCTCGACGTCGATCGAGAGGTCCTCGACGGTATCGCCCTCGAGTTCGGCGGTCGTCGAGACGGTCGCGTCGTCCGTCGACGCGGTGACGTTCACCTCGACGGTCTCGTCGGGCTCGGGAAGTTCGACTTCGCCGTCGTCGTCGGTCGTATACGTCCCGGTGCCCGCGTACGAGGCGTTCTCGTCCGCGTCGTCGGCCAGTTCCACCTCGACGGTGGCGTTCTCGACCGGAGTTTCGTTTGCCGTGACGGTGACCACACCGTCGTCCGATACCACGAGGGAGGGATCGTCATGCGAGTCCGCCGCGACCGTCCCGGCGGGGGCCAGAACGGACAGGACCATGACGATCGCAAGCGCCGTTGCGAGCAGTCGATAACGCTTCATCCACGCTGAAGGTTCACCGATCGGAGCATAAACCCGGTCGGCAGTTACCCCCAATTTCGATCCGTCAACGGCGATTGAAATCTGTTCTAAGCGTTTATAAAAACGTCTGAACGTTTTATTTCCGTTTACGATGGGACGGAGAAGGGTGCTCACTCGGTTGGGTTCACTCGTGCAGCCAGGTCCTCTGCCGCCTCGAGCGCACGTTCCCGGACGGCCGACTCCTCGAGGGTCAGCACCTCGCGGTCGCGCATGAGCACCTGCCCGTCGCAGATCGTGTGGCGAACGTCGGCCGCGGCCGCGGCGTAGGCCAGGTGACTCACGAGGTCGTGGCGGGGCGTGAGGTGTGCTTTTTCCAGGTCGAGCACCGCCAGATCGGCCGGCGCACCCTCCTCGAGTCGCCCCGACTCGAGGCCGAGAGCGTCGGCACTGCCCGCAGTCAGCAGTTCGGCGACGGCCTCGGCCGGTACGGCGGCGGCGTCGTCGGCGGCGAGTTTGCCGAGCATGGCCGCGTCCCGGGCCTCGTCGAGCATCGAGAGATCGTTGTTCGAAGCCGCGCCGTCGGTGCCGAGTCCGACGGTGACGCCCGCCTCGCGCATCCGCTGGACGGGAGCCATCCCGCTTGCCAGTTTCATGTTCGAGGCCGGACAGTGGATCACGCCGGTGCCGGCCTCGGCGAGCAGGCCGATCTCGCTCTCGTCGACGTGGACGCCGTGGGCGACGAAGTCCTCGGCCTCGAGCATTCCCTTTTCGGCGGCGTAGGCAAGCGGCCGGACGCCCTCCTCTTCGACAATCGGCGTCACCTCGTCTTCGGTCTCGTTGGCGTGATAGTGGATCGGCACGCCGAGCTCGCGGGCCTTCGGGACGTACTCCTCCAGGTACTCCGCGCCGACGGTCGTCAGCGAGTGGGGCATGAACGCCGTCGAGATCCGGCCGTCGGCCGCGCCGTCGTACTCCTCGGCGACCTCGAGGCTCGTCTCCATGTCCTCGTGGGCCCCCTCCTCGTCCTTTGCGACCGTGACGACGCCGTGGCCGAGGCGGGCGCGGAGGCCGGCCTCCTCGACGGCGGCGGCGATCTCCGGGACGTGGAAGTACATGTCCGCGAAGGCCGTTGTCCCGGACTTGATCATCTCGAGCAGGCCGAGTTCCGCGCCGACGCGGACGTCTTCGGCGGTCAGTTCGCCCTCCGCGGGCCAGATGTCCTCGCGCAGCCAGGCGTCCAGCGGTTTGTCGTCGGCATAGCCCCGGAGCAGGCTCATCGCGACGTGGCAGTGGCCGTTGACGAAGCCGGGCGTCACGAGCGAGTCCGAGGCGTCGAGGGTCTCCACGGCGTCGCCCCCGAGGTCGGGACCGATCTCGAGAATCTCGCCGCGGTCCCGGTCGATCAGTACGTCCGCACGGATCACCGTCGCGTCGGGGCGGAGCACCCGTCCGCCGGTGAGTGCCAGCGTGGTCATCGGTCGGTGTTTTCTCGTCGCATCGCCTTATAGTGTCGAATCCGAACGGCGGGACACCGGTCGTCGGCCCGCCCGTCGGTCGGCTACGAGCCGTCGACCGTCGGCTCACATCGCCAGTAGCTCTCGCGCTCGCGAACCTCGTACCCGATACCCGACGCTCGAGAGCAGCCCCTTCGTTTCGCGTGGAACGCCTACGTCAGGCCGTCGTGGATCTCGAGGACCACCGTCGGGCGGTGGGTCTCGAGGGTCGATCGCGCACCGCGCGGGACGGCGGGTGCCGCGCCCTCGACGTCGATCCTGATCGCGTCGGGGGAGGGAGGGATACGCTCCCGTCGTCGCCGTCGCCGCCGTCTTTGCCATTGTCGGCGAGCGAATCGAGCCGTCGAACCCGCACCGATCGCACCTCGGCCACCGACGCCCCGAACCGGCGTGCGCTCTCGCCGTCGAACGCCGACAGCTCCGGGTTCGTCGACCGGTAGAACGGTCGCTCGCCGCCGGCGAACGTCCCCTGGTGAGGGGAGGCGGCGGATTTATCCTTGCTTTTACCCAACCGTGTGGCATGAACGGCGGCCCCAATGGGAGCCGAGACGACGCGGAGGACGACCGCGACGGGACTGGCGACGGGACCGGCGACGATTCCGCCGGCAGGTTCGAGTTCGGTCCCGAACGCGAACCGGTCGACGGCTCGAGCACCGACGCCGGAACCGAACGCGATTCGAGAACGGACGCCGAGACCGTACGCCGCGCGGACGACTCGCGGATCGAGGTCGACCTTCCCGACGGCCACGAGGCGTCGGAGCCTCCGGAATCGGATCCCGGCTTCGATCCATCGGAGTCCGGACCCGAACCCGGACCGGGTGCCGTCCGGAACTGGTCGCTGCTGGCCGTCGCCCTCGCCGTGGCCGCGTTCGCGACGGCCGCGTTCACGTTCGCCACACACGATGATCCCGCTCCCGTCGCCGGCGTCGCCGGTCTCGGCGTCGCGTTCGCCGCGCTCGCGGTCCTCCCCCGGTTCGGACGACCCACGCTCCTCGAGGGACTGGCCGCGGGCTGGCTCGAGCACCGGCGGTACGTCCGGTTCTCGATCGGCCTCTTCGCGTTCGGGACGGTCGTCGGCGTGGTCCTCCTGCTGGCCGGGGTCAACCTGCTCGAACTCATCGCCGAGTTGCTCGAGGAGGGCCTGTTCCCCGAACTCGAGGACGGGGAGTTTCAGCTCACCGCCACTTTCTTCATCCGGAACAACTCCCAGCCGTTCCTGCTGTCGATCGTCGGCGCGCTGTCGCTGGGTCTCCTGACGGCTTTTCTGATGGTCTTCAACGGGGTCATCGTCGGCAACGTCGCCGCGGCCGTCGGCGGGGAGATCGGCGTCGGCTACATCGTCGCCGGGATCGCGCCCCACGGGATCTTCGAACTGCCCGCGCTGTTCATCGCGGCCGGCGTCGGGTTCCGCCTGCTCTACCGGTTCGGCGAGCGGGTATTCGGCTCCCGGGACGCGTTCGTCACGAAACCGTACCTCTACCGGACCCTTGCCTTCGCCGTGTTCGGCTGGCTCCTGCTGGTACTCGCCGCGTTCGTCGAAGCTTACGTCACGCCCGAACTGCTCGAGTTGCTGTTCGCCGATCAGTTCGCCGGGACGGCAGAGCCGGGTCCGTCGTTCCCCTGATCTCCGATCGCTCAGAGTACGTCCAACTACCCCCGGTGTCGTCGTCGCTTCGCGGCCGAATCTTTTGTTACTACAGTCGGTGGTCGACACGAGTTTTCATTCTGAAGTCGCGGCGCGGAAGAGGGCCGATCCGTTAGTAGTAAACCGCTTGAAACGTCGGCCCGTAGTACGAGTCGAGTGATCACACCGTGAAATCTACCATCGCCATCTCGGGGATGTCGTGTGCGACGTGTTCCGGGACGGTCGAGGAGTCCGTCGGCGACCTCGAGGGGGTCGAGGCCGTCGACGTGAACTTCGCGACCGACGAGGGCACCGTCGAGTACGACCCCGACGAGGTCTCGCTGTCGGAGATCTACGCGACGATCGAGGACGCCGGCTACGAGCCCGATCGGACGAAGACGACGGTCGAGATCGCCGGCATGTCGTGTTCGACCTGCGCCCAGACGAACGAGGACGCCATCGAGGACGTCCCGGGCGTGCTCTCGGCGACGGTCAACTACGCAACCGAAGAGGGAACGGTGGAGTTCAACCCCCAGGACACCTCGCTGGCGACGATCTACGACGCCATCGAGGACGCGGGGTTCGAACCCGAACGCGTCGGCGACGACGGCGATGAACTGACCGAACAGCGGGAGAGCGCCGTCCAGCGCGAACTCCGGACGAAGCGCCGGTGGACGATCATCGGCGGCCTCCTTGCCGCGCCGTTCCTGCTCGTGATGGCCGAGATGTTCGCCGTCGACTTCCTGCCCGAGTGGTTCGACTGGGTCGAGTTCCTCTTTGCCACGGCGCTGATGGCCACGCTCGGCCGGCACTTCCTCGCGGGCGCGTACAAGTCCCTGGTCAACAACCACCAGGCGAACATGGACACGCTCGTCGCGCTTGGCACCTCCGTCGGATACGTCTACAGCACGGCGGTGCTCTTCGATCTCATCGCCAGCGAGGGGCTGTACTTCGAGGCCGTCGCCTTCATCCTGTGGTTCATCTACCTGGGCGTCTGGCTCGAGGCCCGCTCGAAGGCCCGCGCGAGTTCGGCGCTGCGTGAACTGCTCGAGATGCAGGCCGAGGAGGCCACGATCGTCGAGTGGGAGACGCCTCCGGCGGACGGCGACGCCGTCCCCGGCGAGGAACGCGTCGTTCCGCTCGAGGAGGTCGAACCCGGCGACGTGATGAAGGTCCGGCCCGGCGAGAAGATCCCGACCGACGGCGTCGTCGTCGACGGCCAGAGCGCGGTCGACGAGTCGATGGTCACCGGCGAGTCGGTCCCCGTCGAGAAAGGCGAGGGCGACGAGGTCGTCGGCTCGACGATCAACGAGAACGGCGTCCTCTACGTCGAGGCGACCAACGTCGGCGAAGAGACGGCGATCCAGCAGATCGTCGCACGGGTGAAAGAGGCCCAGGCGCGCCAGCCCGACGTCCAGCGGCTGGTCGACACGGTCAGCGCCTACTTCGTGCCCGCGGTGATCGTCAACGCCGTCGTCTGGTCGATCCTGTGGTTCTTCTTCCACGACGCGCTGTACCCGATCGCCTCGTCGCTGGGCGGGTGGATCCCGGTACTCCAGCCCGTCGGGGGTGGGCCGATCGGTCCGGAACTCGGTGGCGTGCCCGTCTTCGAGTTCTCCGTGATCGTGCTCGCCTCGGCGATCCTGATCGCCTGCCCCTGCGCGCTGGGACTGGCGACCCCCATGGCGACGATGGTCGGCTCGACGCTGTCGGCGAAAAACGGCGTCCTCTACAAGGGTGCCGATATCCTCGAGAAGGCCCGCGGCATCGACACGGTCGTCTTCGACAAGACGGGGACGCTGACCCACGGCGACATGCGGCTGACCGACGTCGTGCCGATCGACCAGGCGCTCGAGACGGACGGCGGGTCCGACGGCAGCACGCCGGCACCCGACGGTGGCGTGCTCGCGGACCGCGAGGCAAAGGAACGGGAAGGAGAACGGGAACGGGCCGTCGACGACGACCTCCTGCTCTCGGTCGCGGCCAGCGCCGAGTCCGGCTCCGAGCACCCGCTCGCACAGGCCATCGTCGAGGGGGCAGAGGAGCGCGGCGTCGACCTCGAGAAGCCGACCGAGTTCGAGAACGTCCCGGGCCACGGCATCCGCGCGACGGTCTCCGAGGGCGAGGTGCTGGTCGGCAACCGCAAACTGATGGAAGACAACGGCGTCGATCCCGCGCCCGTCGAGGCGACGATGGAACGGCTCGAGCGGGAGGGGAAGACCGCGATGCTGGTCGCCCTCGAGAGCGCGGCGCCCGGCCCCGCGGACCCCGCGAGCGGTGACGGTCAGGAACCGCGAGCGTACGAGTTGCTCGGCGTCGTCGCCACCGCGGATACGGTCCGGGACAGCGCCAGGGAGACCGTCGCGGAACTCCAGCGGCGGGGCTACGACGTGATGATGCTGACCGGCGACAACGAGCGCACCGGCCGGGCGATCGGTGACCAGCTCGGGATCGATCCCGAGAACGTCCACGCAGAGGTGCTGCCCGAGGACAAGGCCGACGAAATCGACGCAATTCAGGCGGACGGGAGCCGCGCGATCATGGTCGGCGACGGGGTCAACGACGCGCCTGCGCTGACGACCGCCCACGTCGGCGTCGCGATCGGCTCCGGGACGGACGTCGCCATCGAGAGCGCCGACATCACGCTGATGCGGGACGATCCCGCCGACGTGCTGAAGGCGATGCGAGTCGCCGACGCGACCATCTCGAAGGTGCGCCAGAACCTGTTCTGGGCGCTCGCCTACAACGCGACGCTGATCCCGATCGCGTCGATCGGCCTGCTGAACCCCGCACTCGCCGGGCTGGCGATGGCGTTCTCGAGCGTTTCGGTCGTCTCGAACAGCCTGGCGTTCATGAAGTGGGACCCCCACGAGGACTACGTCTTCCTGCCGTTCCGGCCGTTCGTGTGGGTCTCGGATCGGGTGACGGGCTGACGACGCCCGGAATCGACGTCGTCCCTTTCCCAGTGACGTTTGGAACGAAAGGGGCCGCTCTCAGACAAGAACGATCGCGATCCGGTAGAAGAGCAAGAGCAGAACCACGAGAATCGAACCGCGCACGAGGTAGCCCGCGAGATTGTCCGGTTGCCGCGTGTATATTTCGATGAGCCCGGGACCGGCGGAAGCGTTCGCGTTCGGCATAGTGTCGAAAATATCCTCGCCGAACATCTCCTCGAGTTCCTTGTCACGCCGATCTATCATGGCTTCCATGTGGTCGTAGTCGTCGAACCTGTTCGTTACGTCGCTCACGTACGACGCCGAACAATCGCACGCCTCGGCGATCTCTTTCTGGGTCGCGTCCGGGTTCTCGTACCACGTGAGTAAGATATCACGCTGGAGTTCAGTTTTCCCGCCCGTTTTTTGCCCCATGTTTCCGCTTATGTCTGTCCTCTCACCAATAGTGTTGTGGCTGGAAATTACCCACGGCACGAATCCGGCCACGCGCCGGTCGTGTTTCAGTTCCCGTTAGCAGGAAAGGGATGGCTGAGTAGCGGTGCTCGCGCGTTTCAGCGACGATCAGTGACACGCCCCGGCGGCTTCGTGGTCGTGTTGATGTTGCTCGCCGTGGTGGACACCGGGTTCGTGGTCGCTGGCGTGGTGGTCGCCGTGCTGGTGTGCGCCGTCGTGGTGGTCGCCGTGCTCGCCCGCGCGATCGCCCATCCAGTCGTGGGCGTCGGTCGACTCGAGGTCGCCCGCGTTTGCGTTCGCGTCCGCGTCCGCGGTGCCGTCGTCGGCGCTTGCGAGCGCCGCGCCACCCAGCAGCGCGAGGGCGACGAGCGCGGCCAGTCCGAGTCGGTAGCGTTGGGTACGCATTTGCTATCACCTCGTTCGTCCCTACGGCCCGGGTCGATTTGTCGATCCGGGCGTGAACGCAGATGAAAATACGGGCCGAGATCGTCCGAGAACATTTCTCGGACAGCCTGATCGTTTCCGAGGCTCAATCTTCGTCGAGGACGACCGGCACTCCGCGGCCCGCCACGTCCCCAGCGAACGCCTGCGAGTCGGCCTCGAGGTCGGGGAACGTGTTATAGTGGATCGGCAGGACGAGGTCGGGCGCGAGCCGTTCGGCGAGGTCGGCGGCGTCGTGGCGGTCCATCGTGAAGTTCTGCGCGATCGAGGGCATGAACAGCGAGACCTCGAGGTCGTCGTGGGCGTCGATGACGTCCGAGTCGCCGGTCCAGAAGCAGGGGACGCCGTCGACGGTCAGGCGAAAGCCACAGCCGAACCCCTCGGGGTGGATCGGGTCGCCGCCGGGCGCGTTCGGGCCGTCGGGGTGGTTGTACGCGGGGACGACCTCCACGTCGACGCCCGCGACGGTGAGTTCGTCGCCGTACGCGACCCGGCGGACGTCGTAGGGGAGGTCCTCGGGCGGGACGACGTCGCGGCCGCCCGCGGTGATCCGCTCGGCGGAGACGTCCTCGTAGACGACGAGCGTCGCGTCCTCGCTCGCGACGCGTTCGATCCCGTCGTCGTCGTAGTGGTGGTCGTGGGTGACGACCACGAGGTCGCCGTCCCGGGCGTCGTAGGGGTCGCTGCTCGGGTGGGACGCGCCGCCATACTGCTGTGCCCAGGTGCCGTCGAGCGTGCCGTAGCGGCCGGGATCGGTGTAGACCACGGTGCCGTCCGACGCCTCGATGCGCGCCGTCGCGTAGCCGAGCCAGGAGACGGTCAGGTCGCCGTGTTCGATCGCCATACCCGTCGTTGGCGCTCGCGCGTCAAAAACCTCGAGTCGTCGTCTGCTCCGTGGACCCTATCCGTCACCCTCGAGGTCGTCGCTCGGGTACACCCGATACGTACGGCCCTGTTTCTCGCGATAGAGGAGTCCCCGCTTCTCGAGGTCGGTGACGGTCTGGCTGACCTTGCTCTTCGAGAAATCGGCCCGGTCGCGGAGTTCGATCTGCGTCAGCCCCGGCGAGTCGACGACCGGCCCGAGGACGCGGCGCTCGTCCTCCGGGAGCACCTCGAGAACGGCCGTCGCGCTCGAGGTGGCTTCGGCCCGCTGCCCGTCACTGCTCCCGGTTCCGCCGTCGCCGCTTCCGTGACCGCCAGCGGCTGGAGAGTCGTCTCTTTCGCTCCCCGCGGTCGGGGGTCCGGCTTCGGCTTCGGGTTCGGTCCCGCCGACGAGTTGCTCCCGACCGAGCGCGTACGCGCCGGCGACGATTCCCCCGGCGAGCACGGCCCCCAGCAGGTACCAGACCGGGTGGACGCCGTGCATCGTCCCGCCGTGGCCGCCCATCATGCCGGCGTGAGCCTGGGCCTGTCGGTAGGTCTGCCAGGCCGCGCCGGCACCCAGGAGGAGGATTCCGGCGACGACGGCGGCTACCATCCTGTCGAGCGTCCTTCGATCCACGGTCCCGTTCGGCTTTCGCTCGACGGTTCCCTACGTGTTACGCTTTTCGTGCCCGCCGACGCTACGCTCGGCCGAA
Source organism: Halobiforma lacisalsi AJ5 (assembly GCF_000226975.2). Lineage (NCBI taxonomy): Archaea > Methanobacteriati > Methanobacteriota > Halobacteria > Halobacteriales > Natrialbaceae > Natronobacterium > Natronobacterium lacisalsi. Next base: position 1,107,500 of record NZ_CP019285.1, read on the forward strand.
CCGGTTCGCCGTCCTCCCGGCGGGCGTTGGGACGGTGCATGGATGAGGACTATGACGGCGTGGGTCGTACTCACACGCTATGGTCGACGTCGATTCCGCCCCCGACGCCTCGCCGCGGTCGACGAGGACGGACCGTGACGAGGGGCGAAGTCCGACCGACGCGTACTGTTCGTGCTGTCGCGTCTGTCGCTGCTACCGGGAGGTCCCGGAATCGGGTGCCGCCCCTTCGACGGGGCTCGAGGGGACGGCGGAGGCGGACCGCCAGTTGGGGGAGCCCGACGAGGACCGCGATCACGGCCGCGAGCGAGGAGAGGGGGCCGAACACGACCACGGGGACGGGGACGGGGACGGGGACGGGGACGGCGACGGCGACGGCGACGACGGTGCCCACGTCGACCACTCGGACCACGAGGAACTGTTCAAACGCCGGTTCTTCGTCTGTTTCGTCCTCGCGCTCCCGGTGCTGTACTACAGCCCGATGATCCAGGAGTGGTTCGGCTACGCCGCCCTCGAGTTTGCGGGCAGCGAGTTCGTCGGCCCCGTTTTCGGCGTGGTCGTCTTCGCATACGGCGGCGTGCCGTTCCTCCGGATGGGTGCGGTCGAGGCCCGGAACCGCGAACCCGGCATGATGTTGCTGATCTCGCTTGCGATCACCGTCGCGTTCGGCTACAGCCTCGCGGCGGTCGGCGTCGGGATCGGCGAGCCGTTCTTCTGGGAACTCGTGACGCTGATCGTCATCTTCCTGCTGGGTCACTGGATCGAGATGCGGTCGGTCAGGCGCGCGTCGGGCGCGCTGGACGAACTCGCGGAACTGCTGCCGGATACGGCCGAACGGCTCACGGCGGACGGGGAAACCGAGGAGGTTCCCGTCGACGACCTCGAGGAGGGCGATCTAGTGCTCGTCCGGCCGGGCGCGAACGTCCCGGCGGACGGCGTCGTCGAGGACGGGGAGTCGAAGGTCAACGAGTCGATGGTCACGGGCGAGTCGAAACCCGTCGGGAAAGAACCGGGCGACGAGGTCATCGGCGGAACGACCAACCGGGAGGGCAGCCTGCGGGTCCGAATCTCTGCGACCGGCGAGGAGACGACGCTGTCGGGGATCATGCGCCTCGTCGAGGAGGCCCAGGAGAGCCGTTCGCGGACGCAGGTGCTGGCCGATCGCGCGGCAGGGTGGCTCTTCTACGCCGCGGTCGGCGTCGCGGCGGTGACGGCCGTCGCCTGGACCGTCGCCGTCGGATTCGGCCTGCCGGTGGTCGAACGGGTCGTCACGGTCCTCGTTATCGCCTGTCCGCACGCGCTCGGGCTGGCGGTTCCGCTCGTAGTCGCGATCAACACCTCGATGGCCGCGCGCAACGGGATGCTCGTCCGCGACCGGATCGCGATGGAACGTGCTCGCGACCTCGACACCGTCGTCTTCGACAAAACGGGAACGCTCACCGAGGGCGAACAGGGCGTCGTCGACGTGACGGCGGTCGACGACTGGGAGGCGGACGACGTCGTGACCCTCGCGGCCGCCGCGGAGGGTGACTCCGAACACGTGATCGCACAGGCGATCCGCGAGGAGGCAGGCGACCGCGACCTCTCGGTCCCCGACGTGCGGGGGTTCGAGGCCCTCGAGGGTCGGGGCGTCCGCGCGACGGTCGAACGCGACGCGACCCCGGCCGTCGTCGGCGATTCCGGGCGAGGCCGAGCGACCGCCGATACGGCCGATCGCGACGGCTACACGGTCTCGGTCGGCGGCCCCAACCTCCTTCGCCACCTCGAGATCGGGCCGGGCGACGCCCTCGAGCGGTTCGCCGAGGCGGCCGGCGAGCGCGGCGAGGGCGTCGTCTACATCCTTCGGGACGACCGGGTCGTCGGCGCGATCGCGCTGGCGGACGTGATCCGCGACGCGAGCTACGAGGCGATCGACGCGCTCCACGGGATGGGCGTCGAGGTGGCGATGCTGACCGGCGACGACCGGGACGTGGCCCACAGCGTTGCGGACGACCTCGGGATAGACACTGTCTTCGCAGAGGTGCTGCCGGAGGACAAAGACGAGAAGATCGTGGAACTTCAGGATCGGGGGCACCTCGTGGCGATGGTCGGCGACGGCGTCAACGACGCGCCGGCGCTGACCCGGTCGGACGTCGGAATCGCCATCGGGTCGGGGACCGACGTCGCCGTCGAGTCGGCCGACGTCGTACTGGTCGAGAACGACCCGCGGGACGTCGCGCGTCTCGTCCGGCTGAGCGCGAAGAGCTACCGCAAGATGCAGGAGAACATCGCCTGGGCTGCCGGTTACAACGTTTTCGCCCTGCCGCTGGCTGCGGGCGTACTCGCGCCGATCGGCGTCTTGCTCTCCCCGGCGGTCGGCGCGGTCTTGATGTCCGCGAGCACGGTGATCGTGGCGATCAACGCACAACTGCTCCGGCGTGCGGACCTCTCCCTTTGAGCCCGTTCCCCGGACGGCGGCCGATCACCCAGCTCGTCGTCCCGACTTCGCATGTGCCCGTCGCCGGAAACCGCCCCGCTCGAGCACCCGACCCCGCCGCTCGCGGATGCCGTCGGAACGTCGCCGCGAGCGACATAGAAAAACAGTTCCCGCGCCGGCCCGAACGGACGCCCAATGCGAATCGCCGTTCCCAACAAGGGCCGCCTGCACGAGCCGACGATCGACCTCTTGGAGCGGGCGGGGCTCCATCTCGAGAACGGTGCGGACCGAAAGCTCTACGCGGATACCGTCGATCCCGACGTCTCCGTGCTGTTCGCCCGCGCCGCGGACATTCCGGAGTACGTCGCCGACGGCGCGGCGGACGTGGGGATCACCGGCTACGATCAGGTCCGGGAGGCCCGCGTCGACGACGTCGCCGAACTGCTCGATCTCGAGTTCGGCCGCTGTCGACTCGTCCTCGCCGCGCCCGAGGACGGCGACATCTCGGCGGTCGAGGACCTGGCCGGCAAGACCGTCGCCACCGAGTTCCCGAACATCACGCGGGACTTCTTCGCGGAGACGGGCGTCGACCCCGAACCGGACGTCGTCGAAGTGACGGGAGCAACCGAACTCACGCCCCACGTCGAGATGGCCGACGCCATCGTCGACATCACCAGTACGGGGACGACGCTGAAGATGAACCGGCTCGCGGTCGTCGAGGAAGTCCTCTCGAGTTCCGTTCGCCTCTTCGCCCGCGAGGACGCCCTCGAGGACCCGAAGGTCGAGGAGGTCAGGACCGCGCTGGCCTCGGTCAAGCAGGCCGAGGGAAAGCGGTACCTGATGATGAACGTTCCCGAGGACCGCCTCGAGGAGGTCCGGGACGTGATCCCGGGAATGGGCGGCCCGACGGTGATGGACATCGCGGACGAGAACGGCGACGGCAAGGTCGCGGTCCACGCGGTCGTCGACGAGAGCGACGTCTTCGAGACGATCACCGAGGTCAAGAAGGCCGGCGCGAGCGACGTGCTGGTGACCGAAATCGAGCGGCTGGTCGAGTAAGGCGGCGTTTTCGAGTCCGCTCGGCTGCCGTCGGAGTGTCCGGTTGCCGTTGTGGCTTTTCGTCGTCGATCGGACGCTTCTCGCTCTGTCGCCGGACTCGATCACGATGGAGGATGGGGGATGGGGGATGGGGGATGGGGGTTCAGCCGGGAGGCTCGACGATCCGATTCGGCGATCGGTCCCGGGAACAGGGGTGGCCGAGCCGGGCCACGTGCCTCTGACTTCGGTCCGACTCGGCTAGTCGTCGATTCGTGCGTGTCATGTTAACACTTGTGCCAAACGGGGACGGAATGCCGGGCGAGACGAGGGGTCACCTCCCGTCGGTCGCCTCGAGCGCCGCCTCGAGTTCCGTCTCGACCGCGGACAGTCGGTCGCCGGGCGAGACCAGGCCCCGCTCCCGATCGTAGGTCACGAGCCCGTGGGACTCGAGCAGCGGCAGGTGCGTACGACACAGCGAGACGTGAACGCGCTGGCGGCGTTCGTGGACCGTACTCACCGTCGTCGCTTCGCCCTCGGCGTCCGCGAGTCGGCCGACCAGCGTCCCCAGCGAGAGCGACTCGCCGGTCTCGAGAAGCGTCTCCAGGGTCGCTCGCCGGCGGTCGTTTTCGAGGACTCGTTCGAGCGTGCCACGCGAGAGCGCGTGGCCGCCGGGACTGCGGGGGGCCGCGTTCGCTCGGTTCGATCCGGTCCGGGCTCCAGGGGACTGCCGCCACGTACGGTCGGGATGGGTCGGCATGTACTCGAGTGCCACGCCCTGGGGACGGTTAAAGTCGCCAACCCGTTTCGACGGTCACGGAGGATTCGGGCCAGTCTCGGCGAATTAGGCCCAGATAAACGGTCGAAAACTCGGTATGATCGGTCCGAAGTTCGAGCGAATCGCCGGCTGTTTCGTTCGCTCCGCGGTTTCGCCGCCCATCGACTGGAGCGTCGTTTCCGGCGTCGGAGGGATTCCTCGGCGCGCGAGGGTGGGGAAACCACTATATCCCAGTGTGGTGTGGTAGCTTCACCCACGGATGGTGCGTTGCTCGGATCGGGCGCTTCTGGCGGCCCTCGAGGAGCGTGGCCCAGCGCGGGTGACCCAGTTGGCCGCGGAACTGGACGCCCACCCGATCACGGTCACCCAGCGGTGCGACGCGTTACAGTCCCGGGGCCACGTCCGTCGGATCTCCACCGACATGTTCGGAATCACCGAGGACGGCCGGGCATACCTCGCGTCGATCGAGTGACGAGCGCCGAGTAACGAGTCGTAAGCGGCGAGTAACGAGCTATTACTGCGGGACTTCCTCCCTGATTCCACCCTCGACGTCGCCGCTCGTCGGCGGCCACTCCCAGGCATCGGCCTCCACGATTCCGCGGAGCTTCCGGCGGCGGTCGCTCAACTCCTCGAGTGCCGTTTCGAACTGATCGTCCGGGACGGTCGGGATCCCCGCTTCCCGGAGTCGGTCGAGGTCCGGTTCGGGCGGCACCTCCGGGGCCGGGTCGATGAACGCCGCGTCGAGGGTCTCGAGGTAGCTGTCCGCGCTCGCTCGCGCGGTCTCGATCAGCGCGGGATCGAGTCCCCGGTCGTCGGGGATCCCGTAGCGGTGCAGCGTCAGGGCGTCGTCGAGGATCGCCACGGCCATCGCCGAGGCTTCGTCATCGCTCTCGCTGTGATAGTAGTGGAGGATCGGGTAGGACTTGTGCTGTTCCGCGAGCAGCGACAGTTGGGTGGCCATCGACTCGAGGGGGAGCTCGAGGCCGCGGGTGGGAGTGCGGTCGCCGTCCGCGTCGCCGGTCCCGTCGGCCCACCCCGTGCGGACGAATCGTTCGCTGCGGTCGCCGAGCCCGGTGACGTCGCTGGCGAACGATCGCTTCTCGGAGACGGCCCCGAGCACCGCGAGGACGTAGGAGACGCCCAGAGTAACGAATGCCATCCCTGTCGCCGTCGTGAACGAACTGGCGATCTCCCAGGTCGAACTGGTAGGCGTGTAGTCGCCGTTCCCGTTCGTGAACATCGTGTAGGCGACGTAGTAAACCCGGCCGGACCAGGTCGCGGGCTGGTCGGTCTGGGTGCTGACGAGCGCGGTCGTCCCGCCGGCGAAAAGCAACGTCCAGCCGAGCCACAGCAGGGCGATCCACATCGCGAGCGTGAGTGCGAGGATCAGGGGTCCCGCGAGGCTGAGTACCCGGGAGTCGTCGCGGCTGACGCGTCGCAACCCGCGCCAGAGGATCGTCGTCAATCGACCGGACAGGGGTCCGGAGCCGCCGTCGACCCACAGCGTCGTCCACAGGATGTCCACGATCACGGCGACGAGCACCGCAGCGCCCGAAAGGAGGAAGAGCGGTTGCATTTTCCCCGTCTTCGTTCCCCAGTCCCGTCAACCACCGGCCGGCGAATCCTACGGCGTGATCGTCTCGGATCGCCGCGAGTGGCGGTCGACCGTCGGTCACCACGGAGAGGAGCGGGCGTTCGTGACGCGACGCCGAAGCCGGGGCTGGAACCGGAACACGGACGAAAACGGACGGACGTGGCCGCGGCCGTGGACGACGACGAGACGTGACATGGCCGAGAACCCGCGGATCGGGCCCGACCGAGCCGACACCGTCGCTCGAGGACGGGAGATCGTAGCGGCGGGTTGGACGGGTGGGTCCCGTTACTCGAGCAGGCCGAGGTCCTCGAGTCGGGAGACGATCTTGTCGACGGCGTGTTCGGCGTCTTCGGGCTTCTTGCCGCCGGTGATGACGAGTTTCCCGGAGCCGAACAGCAGCGCGACGACCTCGGGCTCGTCGAGCCGATAGACGAGGCCGGGGAACTGCTCGGGCTCGTACTCGATGTTCTCGAGGCCGAGGCCGATCGCGATCGCGTTCAGGTTGAGGTTGCGGCCGAGGTCCGCGCTCGTAACGATGTTCTGGACGACGATCTCGGGGTCCTCGTTGACCTGGATCTGGAGTTCACGGAGCTTGTCGAAGACGATGCGCAGGCTCTCGTGGACGTCGTCGGTGCTTTTCGCGCCGGTACAGACGATCTTCCCCGAACGGAAGATCAGGGCGGCGGACTTGGGATTCTGGGTACGGTAGACGAGACCGGGGAACTGCTCGGGGTCGTAGTCGGCCCCCTCGAGGTCCATCGCGACGCTCTGGAGGTCGAGTTCCTGGCCGATGCCGGTCGACGCCACCACGTTTTCGATGTTGATGGTGTCCTTCGGATCCGTCATTAGTCGCTTAAAAAGACGTATTTAAGGTTTATAAAGGTTGGTGCCGCGGACTGATATGTCCGCTTTATTCCCTGGCCGATATCCGGCGCAAACCCCGATATCGGTCGGCTTAGCGGCTGCAAGGGATTGGTTTATCAAACCGGTCGTGCGCCGCTGAGAAAACGGCAGGCTGATACTCGAGCCCCGACGAGCAACGGGCGTGTACCTGCTGGAGCTCGGCGGCGAGGACGATGCGTTCGCGGCCTGCGAGGCGAGAAGCGCCGCGACCGGCGTCGAGCGGATCGCACCCGGGCTCGCCGTCGCGAACGCCGTCGTCCCCGACCGTGTCCGCGGACTCGCCTACACACACCGGGCGAGCGACCTCCTCGGGCGGACCGACGCCGACCTCGAGAGCGCTCGGGCGCTGCTCGAGGCCGCGCCGATCGATCTGGAGGGCTCGGTCGCAGTGCGGGCAACGGACGTCCACGGTTCGACGGGGGTCAGCACGGAGCGAGCGGAGCGGGAACTCGGCCAGGTCCTGGTCGACCGCGGGTTCTCCGTGGACCTCGAGGACCCCGACCACCTGTTGCGGGCGACGTTCTCGGAGGGTCGACTCGCGGACGACGCGGACGGCGGCGTCCTCGAGGCCGACGACGATCCCCGCGGCGAGCACGTCTCCGTCTGTGCCCTCGGCTGGCTCGCAGCCGAGAGCGTCCGGGACTTCGGCGAGCGCGCGCCGACGGACAAACCTTTCTTCCAGCCCGGGAGCATGGATCCCCTGCTGGCCCGCGCGATCGCCAACGTCGTCGGTGCGCGGCCCGGTGCGACCGTCCTCGACCCGATGTGTGGCACCGGCGGCGTGCTCGTGGAAGCCGGCCTCGTCGGCGCGGACGTGATCGGTACCGACGCCCAGCGAAAGATGGCCGAGGGCGCCCGCGAGAACCTGCGGGGTTTCCTCGACCGTGAGGACCCCTCGCCGACCGGAGTCGAGCGCGGGGCCTGGTCGGTCGGTCGCGGCGACGCGACCCGGCTTCCACTGGCCGACGACGCGGTCGACGGCGTCGTCTTCGACGCGCCCTACGGCCGCCAGTCGAAGATCGACACCCACCGGCTCGAGGACCTCGTCGCCGGGGCGCTATCGGAAGCGCGGCGCGTGGCTCCGCGGGCGGTCGTCGTCGCCGACCGGTCGTGGGCCGCCGAGGCTCGGGACGCCGGCTGGACGCTCGAGGCGGCGTTCGAGCGGCGCGTCCACCGCTCGCTGACGCGGTACGTGCTGGTGCTTTCGGACGCCGACTAGTCTCGGTTCAGTACTCCGCCTCGAGCGCCCGCTCGCGCAGTTCCCGGCCCTCGTCGCTCTCGACGGTGAGGTCCGGAACCGAGACCGGCGAGCCGTCCTCGTCGATCGCGACGAAGGTGAACGAGGACTCGGTCGTCTTCTCGGCCTCGCCGCTGCGGGGTTCCTCGCGCCAGGCTCGCAGGGCGACGTGGACGCTCGTCCGGCCGGAATCGTAGACGTAGGCCTCGATCAACGCCGTGTCGCCGATCCCGATCGGGCGCTCGAAGTCGAGTTCGTTCACCTGCGCGGTGACGCAGGTCTCGCCCGCGAAGCGCATCGCGGACATCGCGGCAACCTCGTCGAGCCACTTCATCAGGTTCCCGCCGTGGAGCGTGTCGTTGTTGTTCGCGTGGTTGGGCTGGACGCGAAACCGGTTCTCGATGTAGGTCTCGAGGACGGTCGGCATACCGGCTACTCGAGACGAACCGCGAAAAAAGTAGGCTCGGCTCCGCGCTCAGGCCGGCTGTTCGGCGCCGGCTTCGATCCCCGTCGTCTCGTACTCGGCCTCGATGACCGTACTCGCGTTGAGCGCGATCAGGCCGAACCCGACCTTCGTCAGGAGGTCGAGGTAGGTGATCAGCATTACGTCCACGCCGGGGGTGAGCAGCGCGAACCCGGCGGGGCTGAGCAGCCAGATGACCGGATACACCGACCAGAGGATGATCGTGAGGTTCCGCAGGCTGGTAAACAGCGACTCGATGCCGTCGTCCTGCCCGGCGGCCTGTGCCGTCATCGGGCCGACGACGAGGTAGACGAGCCCCACGTACGCGAGGCCACCGACAGCAAAGAGCGCGAACCGCTCGGTGCCCGAGAGGACGGCTCCCGCGAAGCCCGCGACCATCACGACGGTGTTGACGCCGACGACCTTGAGGAGGGTATCCCGGTCGGCATCCGCGAGCAATCCGAGGAATGCGAGCAACAGCGGCGTCGTGAGGATCCAGTCGATGTACCGGGGAATGAACACCTCGCGGCCGTCGACCGTGTACCAGCCGATCTCGAGGGCCATCACCGCGTACGCGACGGTCGCGATCAGGCTGATCGCCGCCAGAGTAGCGTAGTATCGCACGTACCCCTCGTCGGCCGAGAGGCCGCCCCAGACGAACGCCACCGTGCCGACGAACATGCCGAGGGCACCGATCGCGAACCAGACCGGGAGGTCGATCATGCGGCATCACCCGCGATGGTCCGCGCGGTTCGATCGTCCGTTCCGTTCCGCGAGACCGTCGCGTCCTGCAGAATCTCGAGCAGGGCGTCGGACTCGTCGGCGAGGTCGTCGACCCGTTCGAAGACGTCCCGGACGGATTCGGCCTGCGTCTCGGCCGTGTTCGCGACGCTGTCGGCTTCCGCTGCCGTCTCCTCCGACACTGCGGCGACGTCGTCGATCATGTCCACGACCTGCTGGGCCGACCGTGCCTGCGTGTCCGTCGACTCGTTGATCTCCTGGATGCCGTCGTTCGCCTCCTCGACGGCCTCGACGATCCGCTCGAGGGAGTCGACGGTTTCCTCGACGGTGTCGACGCCCCGCGAGATCCGGTCGCTGGTCGTCCGGATGTCCTCGACGGTCTCCTGGGACTGCTCCTGGATGCGCCCGATCAGGTCGTCGATCTCGTCGGTCGCCTCTTTCGTCTCCTCTGCCAGGGACTTCACCTCGCTCGCGACGACCGCGAACCCGTCGCCGTCGGCGTTCGCGTGGGCCGCCTCGATCGAGGCGTTCAGCGCGAGCAGGTTCGTCTGCTCGGCGATGTCGGCGATCAGTTCGGTGATCTCGCCGATCTCCTGGGTCTCCTCGTAGAGCGCCTCGATGGCCTCGACGGCCTCCTCGGTCTGGGCCTCGACCTCGTTCATCTCGGTGATGGCCTTCTCGGCGGTCTCGCGGCCCTTCTCGCCGGCGCTTGCGGCCTCCTGGGAGGTCTCGGCGACGCCGGTCGCGCTCGCGGCCATCTGTTCGGTCGTCGCCGAGATGTCGTCCATCTCGCGGGCGATCTCCTGGATGTTCTCCGTCTGGCGGTTCGCGCCGTTGGAGATCTCCTGGATCGTCCGATTGACGTCGTCGCTCGCGTCCATCACGTGCTCGGCATTCGCTCGCACCTCCTGGCTACTCTCGGAGACGTTCTCCGCGAAGCCGTCGATCCGGCCCACCAGGTCCTCGATGCCGTCCATCATCTCGTTGAACGACTCCGCGATCGCCACCATCGCGTCGTTGTCGCTGCGGGCCTCGAGTCGCTGCGTGAAGTCGCCGTCGGCGCAGTCGGCCATCACGCCGCTGAACCGCTCGGCCTCCCGCTCCAGTTCGGTGTTGATTTCCTCGAGGCGTTCGCGCTCGCGTTCGACCTCCTCGCGGGCTTCCTCGGCGCGCTCGCGCTCGGTCTCGGCCTCCTCGAGGGCCTCCTCGGCGCGTTCGCGTTCCCGCTCGGCGGTTTCGATCGACTCGCGCAGCGAGTCGCGCATCTCGGCGAAGGAGTCATAGAGGTCGCCGATCTCGTCGTTACGGCGGGTCTCGAGGTCGACGTCGAGTTCCTCCCCGCCCATTCGATTGGCCTTCTTCGACAGCGAGGAAAGCGAGGCGGCGGTGTTCCCCCCGACGGTCGACGCGACCAGTCCGAGGTTGATTACCGTCAGTACGATCAGTCCCAGGATCGCGGAAACCGCGACCTCCCCCACGTTCGCGTCCCCGCCGGCGTTCGCCTCGGCGATGGCAGCCGTGATCTCCAGGTAGACTGCCCCGCCGAACGCGACGGTGACCGCGATCACGAGGGCGAAGATCGCCCCCAACTTCGCGGTGTAGCTCCGCCGGACGCGTCCGGGAAGAAGGAGTCGTGCCACGTTCATGTAGTTGTACCAGTGTAATACCGCCTGATAGTGGTAACGGCCGCACTGTTAGGTCGGGCGGCTGACTTTTCGTCTCGAAACGTCGGACGATAGTCGGAGAGAGCGCGACTGAACGTCGAAAACGGTCGATATAGGAACAGGTCGGTGTATCGCCGCGACGAAAATTTCAGTCGTCCCGTCCGAGTTCGGCGAGCAGCCGCGAGACGTGAATCCGGTCGCTCGTTCCCTCGTGCATCTCGAATTCGACGTCGCCCGCGAGCCGGTGGATCCGCGCGAGTCGCTCGCCCTGGTATCGCTTGCGGGCGACCCTGAGGATCGCGTCGAGGACCTCCTCGCCGTCGAGCCCCTCGTCGATCAGGAGGTCGTCCAGCGTCGATCGGGCGTCAGTGAATTCGCCGGCCTCGGCGTCGTCGAGCATCGACTCGACCTGGTCGTCGATGCCGACCTCGCCGATGGTCTCGTAGGCCGCCGTCATCGTCAACTCGCCCTCGTTCTCGACGGTCGTCTGGGCCGCGAGGATCGCCTGCCGGAGGTTGCCGTCGGCGTAGCCGGCGACGAACTCGAGGCCGTCCTCGTCGTACTCGACGTCTTCGGCCTCGAGGATCCGTGTCAGGACGGTCTCGATCTCGTCGCTGGTCGGCGAGCGGAAGGAGACGGGGAAACACCGCGACCGGATCGGCGGGATGAGCTTCGTCGGCTGGCGGGTCGCGATGACGAACTGGGTCGTCCTGTGGTGTTGCTCCATGATCCGGCGCAGGGCCTGCTGGAAGTCCTCGCGGACGTCCTCGGCGTTGTCGAGCAGGATCGTCTTGTACTCGCCGGAGACCGAGGAGTAGCTGGCCGACTCCTTGAGGACGCGGTTGATCATGTCGCGTTTGGACATCGACGACCGGCCGACGAGGAACTGTTCGAACCGGGGATCGTTCTTGATCTCCGTTTTCGTCCGGCCGAAGAAGTCGGCGACGTTGATCTCGACGAGGTCGTTGTCGGGGTCGACGTGCGCTTCCTCGGCGAGCGCCCGCGCCGCCGCGGTCTTGCCGCTCCCGGGTGGCCCCTGCAGGAGGAGGTTCATCGGCTCGTCGACGGCCTGCTCGAGGTACTCGCGAGCGTCGTCCTGCGGTAGCTCGGACAGCTCGGGGGCGTACGTGTCGGTCCACAGCGGCGCGTCCATCGGTCGCCGGTAGGGACGGGGCGGGTAAGAATCGGTCGGTTACGACTACGAGTCGCCGTCGCCTGTGCCGGCCTCGGCCTCGACCTCGACGGTGTCGTCGTCGGTCTCGTTGCCGATCCCGTCCTCCGACCCGTCCTCGCCGACGGCTTCCGCGGGCAGTTCGCCATCGGCGATCGTAAACGGCGTCACCACCGGCTCGCCGTCGTGTTCGACCGCCGACGCCCCCTCGAGGTCGTTCGGGTCGCCCTCGTAGAGGACCGCCGCGAGTTCGTCGTCCTCGGCGACGGTCGCGTTCTCGTCGAACGGTATCGTCACGTTCTCGTGTTCGCCCGGCCCGAGCGCCTCGCTCGTGCCGAGGACGTCCTTGGGTTCGACGACGAGGTCGCCGCCCTCGGTGACGTTGTCCTCGGCGTCGACGATTCCGACGAAGCCGTCGGCCGGCGTCGCGACGTCGGCCGTCACGTTGTCCTCGTCGGCGTCGGTGATCGAGACCGATGGGTCGGTGTGGAACTCGAACTCGACCGTCTCGAGTTCACCGTCGGCGTCGGTGTAGATCCCGACCGTTCGCTCGCCGGGCGCGATGCCGACTGTCTCGAGGGAGAAGGTCACGTTCGTCGAATCGCCGGCCGAGAGGTCGAGTACCTGGTACTCGAGGACGCGACCGTCTATGCGCAACTCGACGCGTTGCTGGGCGTCGAACTCGGTCGGGTTCTCGATCCCGGCGACGATCTCGATCGTCTCGTTGGTCGTCGCCGTCGTCGGCACCTCGAGGGAGTCGACGGTGAACGACTCGGCGAGCGGGTCGTCCCCGCCGGGAGTGGTCACCGTCGCCGTGTCGCTGACGGGGAACCCGTCGGCGAGGTACGGTCGGTCCTCCTCGCCGTCGGTCTCCTCGTAGGCGTAGCGGTCGTCCTCGGTCGTGTCCCGGTGGACCGTCGCGGTGAGCTGTCCGACCAGCTCCCCGTCTTCGCTTTCGACGGTCACGTTCTCGTGGGTGCCGGCCTCGAGGCGATCGGAGACGGCAAGCGTCTCGTCGCCGTCACTGATCACGACGAATCCGCCGTCCGAGAGGCTCACCTCGTCGATCGTGACGACGGTTCCGTTCCCCTCCTGATCCTCGAACGTGATCGACGCCGTCGGCGACTCCTCGACGCCGAAGATCGCGGGGGCCTGGCCGACGACGATCCCCGCGGCGAGGACGATCGCGATCGCGATCAGGATGGCGACGATCCGCTTTGCCGTTCCGAAAGTCGATCTCGTGCTCATTGACTGGGTCGCGGTCGACGCGCTCGCCGTCGTCGGCCGGGGCACGACCGTGCCGCCGGTACCGACTCGGCCATCGCTGTCGGTGCCGCAGGTACGAACTGCAACGACGTAAAACGCCCCCTCCGTTCGCAGAATGCCGAGCGGTTCCGGGCGCTTAATTCGCATAGTCGGACCTTACTGCGGCGTCGCTTGTATCGCCCGGCCTTTCGGGTTCACCGGGTCCGGTGTCACGCGGCCGATGACCGGCGATCGAAGCCGGTTTAGCCCCGGCCCGTCGAAGGTGTACCGATGCCACTACGCGTGACGTTTCTGGGTACCAGCGGGGCCGTCCCGACGACGGAGCGAAATCCGAGCGGGATCCACGTCTCCCGCGAAGGGGAAGAGTTGCTGTTCGACGCCGGCGAGGGAACCCAGCGTCAGATGATGCGGTTCGGCACGGGCTTTTCCGTCTCCCATCTGTTCGTCACGCACCTCCACGGCGATCACGTCTTCGGGATCCCCGGACTCCTCCAGACGATGGCCTTCAACGACCGCGAGGAGCCGCTTGCGATCCACACACCCCAGGCAACCCGACGCCAGCTCAAGGGGCTGGTCAACGCCCTCGGCAACCGCCCCGATTTCCCCATCCGGATCAGCGAGGTCGGTGACGGCGACGTGGCCTACCGGGCCGACGACTTCGAGGTCCGGACGTTCGAGACCGACCACGACACCCGCTCGGTCGGCTACGCGCTCGTCGAGGACGACCGCAAGGGTCGGTTCGACCGCGAGCGCGCCGAGGAACTCGGCGTGCCGGTGGGCCCGAAGTTCTCGAGGCTCCACGAGGGCGACCCCGTCGAACTCGAGGACGGCACCGTCGTCGAGCCGGACCAGGTCGTCGGCGACCCCCGGCCGGGTCGGTCGATCGTCTACACGGGCGACACCCGCCCGACGGTCCGAACGATCGAGGTCGCCGACGAGCCGGACCTGCTGATCCACGACGCCACGTTCGCCGACGACCGCGCCGAACGGGCCGGCGAGACCGCCCACTCGACGGCGCGCGGCGCGGCCGAAATCGCCAGCCGCGCCGGCGCGAAACGGCTCGCCCTGGTTCACATCTCCTCGCGGTACACCGGCGGCGTCGACGACCACCTCGCGGAGGCCCGCGAGACCTTCGACGGCGAGGTCCTCGTGCCCCAGGACGGCCAGAAACTCGTGGTTCCGTTCCCGGGGAACGAGGACGACTGACGGCTCCGGCGACGGCCGACCGTTCGGTCGCGTTCGGACGAACCCGCAGTTTCCGACACAGACGGTTTTCGCCTGGAAATCGTACGTGCCCGGGATGCGCCACATCCAGGTCACGATTCCGACCGGGAAGCGCCGGGCGGTCCTCGAGTCGCTGGACGAGGAGGGGATCGACTACGTCGTGACCGACGAGACGAGCAGTCGGGACTACGACGCGGTCGTCTTCTTTCCGGTACCGACGAACGCCGTCGAGCCGGTCCTCGATTCGCTGCGGAACGTCGGGGTCGCGGAGGAGTCCTACACCGTCGTCGTCGACGCCGAAACCGTCGCTTCACGGCAGTTCGACGAACTCCAGGAAGAGTACGCCACCGAGAGCGTCGAGGAGGAGCAGATCTCCCGCCAGGAGTTGCTCACCCAGGCGAACGAACTGACGCCGGCGTTCAGCGTCTTCCTGGCGATGACGCTGATCAGCGCCGTCGTGGCGACGGTGGGGCTCCTGCTCGACTCGCCGGCGGTCGTCGTCGGCTCGATGGTGATCGCGCCGCTGATCGGGCCGGCGCTGAGCACCTCGATCGGCACGGTCGTCAACGACCGGGACGTGTTCGCGACGGGGATGCGCTATCAGTTCGTGGGCGTCGCCGGCGGCATCGCCGCTGCGGCCGTCGTCGCCTGGCTGATCCAGTCGACACTGCTCGTGCCGCCGGGGATCGAGATCACCGAGATCGACGAGGTGTCAGAACGGATCGCCCCCGAGCTACTCCTGCTTCCCGTCGCGCTGGGGGCCGGTGCGGCGGGCGTACTCAGTCTCGCGACGGGGTTCTCGATCGCGATCGTCGGCGTGATGATCGCGGCCGCGCTGGTGCCGCCGATGGCCGCTGCCGGCATCGCCCTCGCGTGGGGGTTGCCGGTCGCGGCGCTGGGGTCGACGGTCCTCGTGCTGGTGAACCTGCTGGGCGTGAACCTCGCGGGGCTGGTGACGCTGCGGTATCTGGGCTACCGTCCCGGAAGTTGGTTCGAGATCTCGACGGCACAACGACAGTTCGTCAAACAGATCGCCGTCTTCGTCACCGTCATCGTGCTGCTGTCGATGTTCCTGGCCGGAGTCACCTACACGTCCTACCAGATCTCCTCGTTCGAGGAGACGGCGACCCAGGAGGCCGAAGCCGTCCTTGCCGAACACGACGAGGCGACGCTGCTCGAGTTGACTGTGGAAGTACGCAGCGGCGGCGCACCGCTCGATGCGTCGCTCGACGCCACCGAGCAGATCGACGTCGTCGTGATCGAGGTCGGCGGCCCGCCGGGGGTGTACGACGAGGAGTTGATCTCGACGCTGGATACGAACATCAACCAGCACGCGGACGAGCGGGTCGCGGTCCAGGTGCGGTTCGTAACGACGGGCGAAGGGTAATTCGTCGTTCGACCGAACTGGGATCACTCCCTGGCGATCAGTTCGACGTCGCTCGAGCCACAGCGCGGACACTGCTGGACCGGAGAATCAGCGAGGGTCGTCCCACAACTCACACACGTCTCCCGGTCGGTCTCCATCCCGGCCGTCCCACAGACGGAACACTGTCGCCGGGTCGCCTTGAAATGGGCGTTACAGGACCGACAGCTGTAGACGCCCCCCATATCGGAGCGACGTCGCGTCCGCTCAAACGCTCGGGGCTGGCAAGCGCCGGGGTCGGACCCGGGCGATCGCTTCCGTTGTGGACCCGCGCCGGATTTATAGCCGACTCGCCCCTAGGCTCGTCCGTGAGTACGCGAACGAGTGCCCTCGATGCAGTCGTCTTCGGTGTCGACGTCCAGAGCGGCGACGTGCGGGGCGACGCCCCTTCCTACGCCCTGGTCCGGTACGACGGCGACGACGTCGCCCGGGACGTCGTCTCCCACCGGAAACTCAGGCGACTGATCGACGACGAGGAGCCGGCGATCGTCGCCACCGACAACATGTACGAGCTGGCGGCGGACAAGGACGAACTGATCCACTTTCTGGGCTCGTTGCCCGCGGGGACCAGACTCGTCCAGGTGACGGGGGCCGAACAGCCCGAACCGCTCTCCCGCGTCGCCAAGCGCCACGGGATCCCCTACGGGAAGGAGCCGATGCGCGAGGCCGAGGCCGCGGCCCGCCTGGCTGCCCACAACGTCGGCCACGAGGTCTCCGCGTTCACCGACACCACCGAGGTCAAGGTCGCCCGGGGCCGCTCGACCGGCAGCGGCGGCTGGAGCGAGGACCGCTACACCCGCCGCATCCACGGCTCCGTAAAAAAGCGGGCCCGCGAGGTCGAGTCCGACCTCGAGGACGCGAACTTAGAGTACGAGCGGGAGGTCCGCGAGGCCTACGGCGGGTTCGCCAACGCCGTGTTCACGGTCGAGGCCCGCCCGCAGGACATCCCGGTCTCGCGCAACCGGTCGGGCGACGTTCGCGTCGAGATCGAACGACGGCGCCGCGACGGGATCGAGTTCCGGCCGCTCGCGAAACGCCGCGACCACGTCGTCGTCGGCATCGATCCCGGGACGACGACGGCAGTCGCCATCGTCGGCCTCGAGGGCGAGGTGCTCGACGTCTGGAGTTCCCGAACCAGCGACACCGCCGAGGTGATCGAGTGGATCGTCGAGCGCGGGCGGCCCATCGTCGTCGCGGCCGACGTGACGCCGATGCCCGAGACGGTCGAGAAGTTCCGGCGGAGCTTCGACGCCGCGGGGTGGACGCCCGAGACGGATCTCCCCGTCGACGAGAAGCAACACCGGACCCGCGACCACAGCTACGACGACGACCACCAGCGCGACGCGATGGCCGCGGCCCTGTACGCGGTCGACGCCCACGAGGACCAGTTCGAGCGCATCGCCGCGAAGCTCCCGCCGGGGGTCGACCGCGGCGAGGTCACCGCCCGCGTCGTTGCCGGCGAGGAGAGCGTCGAGGCCGTCCTCGCCGACCTCGAGGACGACGACGGCAGCGAGGAGGAGACGACCGAGCACGAACCGCGCGAACTCACCGCCGACGAACGCCGGATCAGGGACCTCGAGCAGCAGGTCGAGCGGCTCCAGTCCCACGTCGAGACTCTCGAGGGCCGTCTCGAGGAGAAGGACGACCGCATCGACGAACTCGAGTCCGAACTCGACCAGGCCCGCCGCGAGGAGCGCAAGGAGGTCCGGCGCAATCGCGAGGTGACCCGCTACCGGCGAAAAGCCGAGCGCCTCGAGTACGAACGCGACGAGGCCCGCGAGAAGGTCGAGGAACTCGAGAAGAAGGTCGACCGGATGAAGGCCCTCTGGAAGCTGGATCACTCGAACTTCAGCGACGTCTCCGCCGAGAAGGAGGGGCTGGTCCCGGTCAAGGTCGTCGAGAAGTTCACCAAGGGCGCGATCCGCGAGGCCGACGACCAGTACGGCATCGCGCCGGGCGACGTGGTCTACCTGCGGGACGCCAGCGGTGCAGGTCGGTCGACGGCGGAACTCCTCGCCGGCTTCGAACCCCGCGTGATCCTGAAGAACGGCGGGCTCTCCGACGTCGCCGACGAGATCCTCTTCGACGCCGAGATCCCGGTCGGCCCGGCGGACGACGTGGCGATGCAGGAGGTCGACGAACTCGCCGTGGCCCGCGAGGAGGACGTCGAGGCGGTGATCGACGACTGGCACGAGCGGGCGGAGGAGCGCCGTCGCGACCGGAAGGCGGCGATGGTCGACCAGTTGATCAGCGAACACCGGGCGGGCGACAACGAGGTCTGAGGGCGTTCCGTCGGGCCTCATTCGTTGTCGAGTCGGACGGCGATACTTGCAGCTTTCGCGTACTCGCTTTCCCTCCTCGAGAGCGCCGCTGTGGCGTCCTGGCCGGCGTAGTGACCGGATCTCCGTCTCCGATAGCGTCGCGGATCGCGGCCGCCACCACCGCGGACGCCCGGTTTACGTCGATGCCCGCCAAATGACGGTCGTATGGCGATCGACAACCCGCACGCGACCGGCCCGCGCGTCGAACCGAAAAGCCCCGAACGCGTCCAGGAAATCCTCGAGGACGCACCGGAAGCCGCGAAGGCGAACATGGAACGTGCCGAAGCGATCCTCGGCGCGCTCGAGGACGAGGAGGTCCCCGAAAAGTACGACGGCCAGGAGGACTGGGGGTTCTCCTTCACGGGCGTCCTCGCACACCACCCCGAGACGTTCAAGATCTGGTGGGCCGAGGAGGGACAGGTGTTCGCCGACGGAGAACTGAGCCGCGGGTTCAAGGAACTGCTCGGGGCGGTCGTCGCCCACGAGCGTGGCGCGTCGATCTGCATCGCGTGGCACACGACCAGTGCCGAACTCGAGGAGCTGGATCCGGAGCGGTTCAACGTGGCCGCGGACTTCGAGAACCGAAAGGACGAACTCCCGGAGGCAGAGCGCGTGGCGATCGAGTTCGGCGTCAAAAGCGTCCAATCGCCGGCCGACGTGACCGAGGAAGAGTTCGACGAGCTGAAACGACTCGGTTACACGGACGCGGACATCGTCGAACTGATGACCACGGCGGCGACGGCGGCCAAGTTCGCGAACTTCGCGCTGACGTTCGATATCTGACGGAGAACTGCCAGGCCGCGGAATCGAGGCGTCGGAGCAGCAAAACGGGTCGCGGGGGCGCTACATCATCCCGAAGCTCTGGAGCACGCTCGAGACCAGCGACTTCACGACCAGTCCGAGGCCGACCAGTACGAGCGCGATGCCGGCGGCGATCACGTAGTTCGCGTACGCGATGAGTCCGATTCCGGCCAGCAACACCAGGATACCGACGAGTCCGAACGGACCGAGCTTGTCCAGCATACGCTCGAGTGGTCAGGGCAGGGAAATAAACGGCGTGGTTTCCCGGCTTCCGTCCGGAATCGGCGAGCCTGCCGAAAGTCCGGGACTCGGTGTTGGCGGTCGCCTCCGGGCGTTCGTCGGCCGTCTCCGTCGACTCTCGATCTCGAGCGGGAGAGCGAGTTGGCGTTTGCCAGCGACGGCCGGCGATTCGCCCGGCGAAATCGATAAAGGGTTAAACCGTTCGAACGCGAACCCCGGGCCATGAGCGAGGACGGTAACGACGGTCGGAAGAACCTCCGAATGCCGGACGACGACGAGGTGTTCGCGACCGTTACCGACATGCTCGGGGCGAATCGGGTCAAAGTACGCTGTGCCGACGGGAAAGAACGCACCGCGCGCATTCCCGGCAAGATGCAAAAGCGAATCTGGATCCGTGAGGACGACGTCGTCCTCGTCGAGCCCTGGGACTGGCAGGACGAGAAGGCCGACATCACCTGGCGCTACGAGAAGAGCGAGGCCGACCAGCTCCGGGAAGAAGGCCACATCCAGTAACGACTCCCGATCGAACTCCGTTTTCACCGTTCATCGTCTTCCCGAGTTCAGCAGCGCTGGCGTCGTCGATTTCTCGACTCCGTCGCGAGTGCTCGAGCGGTTCGCTGGTCGCTGTGACGTACTGAAAACGGCAGGAGATGGATGGAATGGATGGAGACGAACGACCGCGGTCGTCGACCGCGATCAGTTCGGGGAGACGCTGATCCGGACGGTCGCAACGCCCGGAATCGAGAGTTCGGTGATCCGCCCGTGGAGCCGCCGCGCGAGGGCGCGTCCGCCGGTGCGGACGACACCGACCGCCGCCGCGCCGACCAGGACGATAGAGGCCGCCAGGACGGGGTAACTGACCGCCCAGAGCAGGGCGATGACGAGCGCGACGAACGCGAATCCGCCGCCGATCGTCGCCGACGCCGAGGGTGGTTCGCTGACGATGCTGGTCCGTGGGGTGCGTGGTTGCTGTCTCATGGGTGCTGAGTGGCGCCCCGCGACGGGGAGCTACCTGTCTCGATTCGAAATACGGTATCGGGCTATAAAAACATTTCACATCTCTGGTAAGAATAGGTACGCGGTAACATAGACCATGGACTAAATCCTCTTCGAGAGGCTCCATCGAACCACGTAACTATTACCATGTCATCTATTCTCAATATAACGAATTGATTATATAATTCGATACAGTTGCCGATCGTTTCGTCGCGGATGGCATCGTCACTCGGTGGCGACGACGATGCCGACCTCCTCGAGATCGGTAGCCGAACGTGTGCTCGAGTCGCTCGCGCAGGTCGAGCGGGAAAGACGGTCAGTGCGACGATACGGCCGACCAGTTCCCCACGGAACGTCGAGAAGGAAGCTCGAACGAGTGGACGAAGCGTACAGCCGACCGATCAGAGCCCGGCGACGTCCTCGATAGCGTCGGTCAGCGCCTTGATCGACTCGAGGTCGTGTTCGCCCATGTGACCGATACGGAACGTCTTCTCGCCGAGTTCGGAGCCGTACCCGTTCGAGAAGACGTAGTCGTACTGTTCGGAGACGGCTTCGATGGTCTCGGCGACGTCGATTCCCTGCGTGTTCTCGATGCAGCTCACGGTCTGGGACTCGTACCCTTCCTCGGGGAAGGTGTCGAAGTGCTCGCGGGCCCACTCGCGCGTGTACTCGGCCATCTCGCGGTGGCGTTCGTCACGCGCTTCGTGGCCCTCCTCGAGCATGTATTTCATCTGCTTGCGGTAGGCCAGCATGATCGGGATCGCGGGCGTCGAGTGGGTCTGTCCCTTCCGGTCGTAGTAGTCGAGACACCGCTGGAAGCCGCCGTACCACGACGCCGACTCCTTCTCGAGTTCGCGTTCGTAGGCCTCGTCGCTGACGACGCAGATCGCCAG
Organism: Halobiforma lacisalsi AJ5; assembly: GCF_000226975.2. NCBI lineage: Archaea > Methanobacteriati > Methanobacteriota > Halobacteria > Halobacteriales > Natrialbaceae > Natronobacterium > Natronobacterium lacisalsi. Next base: position 1,128,663 of record NZ_CP019285.1, read on the forward strand.
CCCCGGCGGCATGGCGAACGCCTTCTGGCTCGAGGCGAAGATGACGTCGATGTTGTGCTCGTCGATATCGACGTAGTCCCCGCCGAGCGACGACACCGCGTCGACGACGAAGTACGTGTCGGGGTACTCGGCGACGACGTCGCCGATCTCCTCGATCGGGTTCCGGACGCCGGTCGAGGACTCGTTCATGACGGTCGCGACGACGTCGTAGTGCTTGTCGCTGGTTTCGAGGGCCTCGCGGATGTCCTCGGGCTTGATCGCCTGGCCCCAGTCGTACTCGAGCCGGTCGACGTCCTTGCCCAGTCGCTCGGCCACGTTGGCGTGGCGCTCGCTGAAGCTCCCGCAGGTCGGGACGAGGATGTTTTCCTCGACGAGGTTGAGCGTCGACGCTTCCCAGAATTCGGTACCCGACCCGGTCAGCACGATCACGTCGTTGTCGGTGCCGAGGAACTCCTTCGTGTCCTCGACGATGGTCGTGTAGAGGTCGGTCATCCGGTCCATCCGGTGGCCGAACATCGGCTGGCTCATCTCCTCGATGACGTCCTCGCGGACTTCGGTTGGGCCGGGTATGTACAACTTCTTGTCGGGGTAGTCGCCCGTGTACTCGCGTTTGTCGGTCACACAAACCACCTGATACGTTCAACTGCGCGGCGAGAGGGTATGGGAGTTGTGATGGCGACAGTAGCTGCGACGGCGGACCGTCGACCGCGGCCGCTGCGACCGACTCGAGTCCGAAAACCGCCACAACGGGAGCGGAGACGACGCGATCACCGACGGACCGGTAGCTCACGCGATTTCGGGGGCGGGCGAAAAAGCCGCAAAGAACGGGTCGATGTCCGGCGTTATTCGACGACGAGATCCCCGATCATCGTGGTCTCGTGGGGGTTGCAGACGTAGCTGGCCATCTCGCTGCTGGCCGTGAACTCGAGGACCTGGTCCTCGCTGGGCTCGTTGTCCTCTTCGGTCGAGAGGTCGTCGACGACGTCGCCGCCGTCGTCGCGGATCTCGATGTTGTGGGTGGAGCCGTCGGACTCGTTGGGCCAGCCGATCTCGTAGTCCTCGCCCTCCTGCAGGACCAGCGTCGGGTTCTCTTCGCCCTCGATGTCGCTGGGCGCGATGCCCTCCCAGCCGGCGGTCTGGGCGTTGAGCTCGATCATCGTACCGGACTCGATCTCGTACCCGTCGGAACCGCCGTCGTCGTTGCTTCCGTCGTCGTCGTCGCCGCCGTTGCCACCCTCGTCGTCGCTACAGCCAGCGACGAGCGCGGTCGCGGCGGCCGCACCGGTCATCTTCATCGCCGTTCGGCGCGAAATCGCGTTGTCTCGTGTCATCGCTCTGCTGTTAGGGGCGAATACATAAAAATTGCCACCCTCCATCTGTACGTCGACATGCGCACTCATACCACAGTTTACCCCTCGTTTCGCCACGAATGCGCATTGGATGTCAACCGAGACGACAATAGCAGTACGTAACCGAGTTATCGGGCGCGGAACCGATCGGCTCAGGAACCGGTCTTCGGATTCCGGCCACCTGTTGCCCTCTCGAGGGACAGCCGGAGGAAGGCGGGAACTGCGACGATCGCGATCGCGATCTCGAGGCCGCCGACGGCGAGGAAGGCGAGGCCGTAGCCGTAGCTGCCGGCGACGGTGCCGCCGACGAGGAACCCGCCGAGGAAGCCGAGGCTCCCCGCGAGGTTGAACCCGGCCATCGCGACCCCGCGCTCGGCTTCGTCGGCGAGGTCGGTCACGAGCGCCATCGTCGCCGGCGAGACCAGGGCGCCGAGAACGCCGACGATGATCATCGCGACGGCCGCGATCCCCACGGTCGGTGCCGAGCCGACGGCGAGGATGCCGAGCCCGTAACACAGCGAGCCGACGACGATCGGGATCGTTCGCCCGATCCGATCCGAGAGCGCCCCCATCGGGTACTGCAGCAGGGCGAACGGCGCGAAGAAACACGCGAGCAACAGGCCGGTCGCTCCGGCACCGAGCCCGAACGTCTCCTGGAAGTACAGCGTCCCGACCAGTGCGAAGAAGCCGGCGGTCATTCTGTCGACGAAGCCGAACGCGTAGGGGATCGACAGCGTCGGCCGCCGGCGCACGCCCTCGAGCAGCGCCCGGGCGCTACGGCGACGGTCCGGGGAGCGGTCCTCGACGACGGTCACGAGCGCGCCGACACAGAGCAGCAGCGTCGCGGCGGCGACAAGCGGCGCCAGCGCGTGCAGTTCCGTCAACTGCCCGCCGACCGGCGCCCCCAGTGCGGCCCCGAGGCCGATGGCGATCCCGGCCGCGCCCATGTTTCGGCCGTGGCCGCCGCCCAGATCCATCAGCATGGTCATCGTCAGCGAGAACGCGCCGATGGTCGTCGCCCCCTGGAGGACCCGCAACAGGAGGACGCCCTCGAAGGGAATCGACCCGACCGTCGGAACGGCCGCGAGCGTCGCGTAGCCGGCCGCACCGGCGACGGCCCCGGCGACGATGAACGGCGTCCGTCTCCCGACCACGTCGCTCGCCGCCCCCCAGACGCCCACGAAGGCGACGTACGCGCCGAACTCGGCGACGAGGAACCACATGCTCGCGTCGAGCGCGGTCTCGGCGAACGGCGAGGTCGTCGCGTCGGCCCCCAGCGCGTCGACGAGCGTCGCGATCCCCGGATACAGCAACAGCTGTGAGAAGAGCACGGCGAAGACGACCGCGGCGAGGACGAATCGGTCGCGATCTCGCGGGTGCACGACCGCGGGTACGAGCTACGGGCGTAAGAAGGCGTTCGTCTCCGACGAGGGCGGCGGCCCGTCGCGTCTATTCCTCGAGCGCGGCCCGCGCCTCCTCGAGCGTAAACGCCCCCTCGTACAGCGCGCTCCCGACGACGACGGCGGCAGCGCCCGCGTCCTCGAGCGCCCGCACGTCCTCTAAGGTCGCGACGCCGCCGCTGGCGATCACCGGTACGTCGGTCGCCTCGACCAGTTCCCGGACGGGTTCGGTCGCGACGCCCTCGAGTTTCCCCTCGACGTCGACGTTGGTAAAGAGGATCGCCGCGGCTCCGAGGTCCTCGTAGCGTTCGGCGGCCTCGACCGGCGAGATCCCCGCGCCTTCGGTCCAGCCCTCGACGACGACCTCGCCCTCCTTCGCGTCGAGGCTGACGACGACGCTTCCGGGGTGATCGTCGCTGATCTCGGCGACGATCTCGGGGTTCTCGACCGCCGCGGTACCCAGAATGACCCGATCGACGCCGCGCTCGAGGAGGTCGACGGCGTCCGCGGCGGTTCGGATGCCTCCGCCCAGTTGTACCGGGACGTCGACGGCGTCGACGACCGCGTCGATGGCGTCGGCGTTCTCGCGTTCGCCCTCGAACGCGCCGTCCAGATCGATGAGATGTAGCGTTTCCGCGCCCGCGTCGACCCACCGCCGGGCGGCCTCGACCGGATCGCCGTACGTCTTCTCGGTGCCGCGTTCGCCCTGGACGAGCTGGACGACTTCCCCCGATTTCACGTCGACAGCGGGGATGACGTCGAACTCCTCGCCGATGCCCGTGTCCGTGTCCGCGTCCACGTCCACATCCGAACCCGGATCTTCCTGACTCATACTCGAGTGGGCGCGGGCGACGCGAGTAAAGGCGACGATCCCGGAACCGCCATCGGTTCGACACTGTTCGACTTTCGTAGGGAATTATTACATATCCCGCCAGTGTCGAACGAGTCGATGGCGGTTCGTGCTGTCCTGGCTCAGGAAGCGGCCACACGGCCGGAACTGACGACCGACGCCCTGGTCGTCTTCGGCGTCGTCCTCGTCGCCGTGCTCCTGTTTCTCACCGAGCGGCTCCCGATCGACGTCACCGCGATCCTGCTGATCGTCGTCCTCGTCGTGCTCGAGCCCTGGACCGGCGTCGATCCGGCGACCGGCGTCTCGGGCTTCTCGAACGAGGCGACGATCACGGTGCTCGCGATGTTGATCCTGAGCGGCGGGGTCGCCCGGACGGGGCTCGTCCAGGAACTCGGCCGCCGCATGGCGTCTTACGCCGGCGACAGCGTCCGGAAACAGCTGTTCGCGACGACGGTCGTAACCAGCCCCGTCTCCGGCTTTCTCAACAACACGCCGGTCGTCGCCCTGCTCGTCCCCGTCGTCACCGACGTCGCACACCGGGGCAACACCTCGCCCTCGAAGCTCCTCATCCCGCTGTCGTACGCTTCCCAGGTCGGCGGCATGCTGACCCTGATCGGCACGTCGACGAACCTGCTCGCGAGCGACATCAGCGCACGCCTTGGCGACGAGTACCCCGAACTCGGCGCGTTCTCGATGTTCGAGTTCACGCAACTGGGAATCGTCGTCGTGGTCGTCGGCTCGCTGTACCTGATCTTCGTCGGTCACTACCTCCTGCCCGAGCGGGTTCCCGCCCGGGCGAACTACCTCGAGGAGTACGACCTCGGGGACTACGTCGCCGACGTCGCGGTGGTCCCCGGCTCCCCGCTCGTCGGTGAAACCGTCGGCGAGGCCACGGACGCGTTCGGGCCGGACATCGACATCGTCCAGGTGGTTCGGGACGACGACCGCTCGGTCGCACCCCGACGCAAGACCCGCCTCCGGGAGGGGGACGTACTCGTCGTCCGGACCGACCGGGACGCGATCGAGGCTCTCGAGGACGTTCCCGGTGCCGAACTCGTCGGCCGGCTGACCGCCGCATCGGAGCTTTCGAACGGCGGCAGCCCCGGAAGGAACGGCGACCAGGACGGTATCGTCACCGAACTGGTCGTCTCGCTCGACTCCCGACTCGTCGGCGAACGCCTCGATCTCGAGCGCTTCCGCGAGGAGTTCGGCGCCGCCGTCCTCGGTCTCCGCCACCGCGGCGAACTCGTCACCGACCGGATCGTCGGCCGGCGACTCGAGGTCGGCGACACCCTGCTCGTCCAGGCCCCGCCCGACGCACTGGATCGGCTCTCCCGGCGCGACGACGTGATCGTCGCCCGGGAACCGCCCCGGCCCGAGTACCGCGCCGACAAGGCGCCGATCGCCGTCGCCATCATGATCGGCGTCGTGGCCGTCGCAGCGCTTGAGCTCTATCCGATCATGCTGTCGGCGCTTGCGGGCGTGGTCGCGATGGTCGTCACCGGCGTGCTCCACCCGAACGAACTGTACGACGCCGTCGAGTGGGACGTCATTTTCCTGCTTGCAGGCGTGATCCCGCTCGGAATCGCCCTCGAGGGGTCGGGCGCGGCGACCTACATCGCGTGGCTCGTCGTCTCGACGGCGGGGTTCCTGCCGACGCTGGTCGTGCTGTGGCTGTTCTACATCATGACCGGGCTGCTTACGGAGGTCATCAGCAACAACGCGAGCGTCGTCCTCCTGGTTCCTGTCGCGGCGGCCGCCGCGTCTGGGATCGGTGCGAATCCCTTCGCGTTCGTGCTGGCGGTGACGTTCGCGGCGAGCACCGCGTTCCTGGGGCCGATCGGCTACCAGACGAACCTGTTCGTCTACGGTCCCGGCGGCTACCGGTTCGGCGACTACTTCCGGATCGGCGCGCCGCTGCAGTTGTTGCTATCGGTCGTGACCGTGCTCGGGATCGCGTTCTTCTGGGGCGTTTGAACGGGGTTCGCTCGAGGAACGGTTTCACGTCGTGGCGGCACGGCCGCCCGATGGGAGTCGACGACTCCTCTCGTCGAATCACTGGGCCGCCGACCGGCGAGAGATTGCGAGGAACCCGTCCGAGCGATGACCTACATCGCGGGAAGACAGTGACGTCAGCGTCCCAAACTGATTTTACGCGGCACGATGAACTGACACTGCGTCATGTGTGGGGGATCGATCGAACCCGAAGCGGCCTCCGCGATCGAGATCACATCGGAGGGATGACCGAACGATGAACCCGCGTCGCGTCGATGCGATCGTCGACCTCGGTTACGGCGTCCTGATTTTCGTCTCGATCCTCCTGATCGTCTCTGTCGGAACGCTGGTCGGACTCGCGTTCGGACTGGGCGTGCTGATTTCGTACGCGTTACACGTCGGCTGGAAGATGGCCCGGTTCGATCCGGAGTGGATGAGTCGCGCGGTCGAGGAGGCGGTAGAAAAGACGGTCGGCGAACAGGTCGACGCGGTGCAAGAACAGATCGAGACCGTCGATCAGCGGATCGATCGGCGGCCGCGCGAAGAGGAGATCGAGGACCTACTCGAGGAAACGGGGACAGATGAGACGGAAGAAACGTCCGACCGGTGAAACCGGCAGCGTTCGAGGGTCGCCGTTGGGCCCGCGATCGAGCGGGCGACCGGCCCCTGCCCTGGATCGGCGTCCCGCGGGGGGCCGAACGACCGCGACTCGACCGTCCCGGCCGACGCGAGGCGACGCCGGGGAGCACCCCGGGGGCGAGTCGACGAAGCGAACCCGCCGGGCGGGAGCGGTAAAGCCGCCTGCCGTCGGACAGCACGAACACCGGCGTACCTCACCCCTCCACGGATGACTACGACGCTGCTTCTCATCGGAATCCTCGTCGCCGTCTTCGTCGGCTACAACATCGGCGGTGCGACGACCGGCCCCGCGTTCGGGCCCGCCGTCGGTGCCGACGCGATCTCGAAGACCCTGGCCGGCGGGTTGATGACGGTGTTCTTCTTCGTCGGCGCGTGGACGATCGGCCGCCGGGTCGTCGACACCCTCGGCCGGGAACTCGTCACCGATCCCGGCGTCTTCACGCTCGAGTCGAGCGTCGGCGTTCTCTTTTTCATCGGGGTCGCGCTGTTCATCGGGAACTTCTTCGGCGTGCCCGCGTCGACGTCGATGACGGCGGTCGGGTCGATCGCGGGGCTGGGCCTCGCGGCCGGCGAACTCAACTGGGCGGTCATGGGCGAGATCGCGATCTGGTGGATCGTCTCGCCGTTTATCGGCTTCTGGGTCTCGCTGATCATCGGCCGGTACTTCTACGCCTCGCTCAATCGGCGGATCGCGATGGAACGAAGCGAGGGTCCGCTTTTCGAGGTCGATCGCTCCGGCACCGTTCCGACGCCGACCCTGTCCGACACCACGAACGTTCGCGAAGCCGGCGGCGTGGTGATGGTGATCGTGATCGGCTGTCTGATGGCCTACAGTTCGGGCACCTCGAACATCGCGAACGCGGTCGCGCCGCTGGTCGGCAGCGGCGAACTCGAGATGAATCCCGCGATCATCATCGGTTGTTTCGCGGTCGGCATCGGGACGTTCACGATCGCTCGCCGGACCCTCGAGACGATGGGCAACGAACTCACCGAACTCCCGCTGACGGCGGCGATCATCACCGCGACGGTCAGCGCCACGCTGGTCATCTTCCTCTCCGTGATCGGTATCCCCGCGAGTTTCGTCATCATCGCGACGATGAGCATCATCGGCCTCGGCTGGGGTCGAGCGACCCGGCCGGTGACGGTCGGCGACGCCGTCCGCGGCGAGGAGTCGGCGCCGGTTTCGGTCGGTGCGCTGTCAGACGACCGGGAGGGCGAGGAACTCCCGCCGATCGGCGAGGAGGCGGAACCCGAACGGATCCCGAAAGCGTCGGACCTCTTCGATCCGGCGACGACGGCCCGCGTCGTCCTCATGCAGAACGTTGTCCCGGCCATCGCGACGGTCGGCGCGTACCTCACGTTCCAGTTAGTGCCGATCTTCGGGCTCTGATACGGACTGCTGGACGAGAACGATAGCTACGGCGCGCCCGCACACGTGATCGGTTAACGTCGGTAAACCGCAGCGCGATCCGCACGACGCCGGCAACTCATTCGCGTCTTTCGGGTCGACGACGTCCCCGTTCACAGGGACGGCTCCGAACGGGCGAACGGCCCTCGAGTACGTACTCGAGACGTTTCCAGACCCGGGATCGGTCCCCCTGTCGTCGACGAGCGCCCGCCGACGTGGGTGCGGGCGACCGGCATCGCGTTCCTCTCGGACTGATAGTGTACCTGATTCCCATGTTTCTTTACGAACGACGGTATACCATCCGTCGATGGTCGAGACTGTGTTGTTGGTCGGCGTCGCCGCTTCGATTTTCGTCGGGTTCAACATCGGCGGCTCCTCGACGGGAATCACGTGGGGTCCCTCGGTCGGTGCGGGAATCGTCACGAAGACAACCGCCGCGGCGGTGATGACCTTTTTCGTCTTCTTCGGTGGGTGGACCGTCGGCCGGAACGTGATGGAGACGCTCAGCGAGGGGATCATCACGATCGACCTCACGCTGACGGCTGGCGTCGCCGTCCTCTTTTTCATCGGACTGGGAATGCTCGTCGCCAATATCTTCGGCGTCCCCGTCCCGACGTCGATGACGACCGTTGGTGCGATCGCCGGGTTGGGGCTGGCCACGGGCACCCTCAACTACGAGACGGTCGCGGGGATCATCTCGTGGTGGATCGTCACGCCGATCATCGGCCTCTGGATCGGCGTGCTGATCGGTCGCTACATCTACCCCTGGGTCAACCGACGGGTCGACATCGAGAAGTCCGACGGCCCCCTGCTTCGACTCGAGCGACGGGGCCCGCTCCCGACGCCCGCGCTCGGGCCGAACACGACCCGACAGGAACTCGCGACCACGATCGCCGTCTTCGTTATCGGCTGTTACATGGCCTTCAGCGCCGGTGCGAGCAACGTGCCCAACGCCGCCGCGCCGCTGGTCGGCACCGTCGACGGGCTGGGAGCGGACACCGCGATCATCGTCGCCACGCTCGCGATCGGCCTCGGCGGGTTCACCATCGCCCGCCGGACGATGGACTCCGTCGGCGGCGAACTGAGCGACATCCCGCTGCTCGCGGCGCTTTTCGTCATGATCACCGCCTCGACGATCACGACGATCCTCTCGTGGGCCGGCATCCCGATCAGCCTCGTGATGGCGACGGTGATGACGATCGTCGGCATCGGCTGGGGCCGGGCGACCCGCCCCGTGACGGTCCGCGAGGCGGTCACCCGCGACGTGGGTACCACCGAGATCGAACTGGGGGCCATCGTCTCCGAGGAAAAGGTCGGCGAGAACGCCCCCAGGATCGGTCAGCCGGAGTCCGACGAGGTGCTCCGCGGAGACGACCTCTTCAATCCTCGAGCGATCGTCAAGTACGTCTCGATGTGGATCATCGGTCCCTCGATGTCGACGCTCCTGGCATACGGCTTCTTCATCGCTGTACCGGGCGTCGCCTGACGGCCCGCTCCCTACTGGAGAGTGAGGACTTACGTCACTGGGTAACGAACCACTATCTATGATCTCACGCGTTCTCGTCCCGATGGACGACTCGGACCACGCCGAACAGGCTCTCGAGTACGCCCTCGAGAACTACCCCGACGCCGAGATCACCGTGCTTCACGTCGTCGGCGTCCCGTCGATGATGATGGGCGACGCGGTCGGCCTGTCGCTCGCGGACGACCTCGAGGAGGCGGCCGACACCCGGGCGGAACCGGTGATCGAACGCGCCCGCGAGGTCGCGACGGACCGGGACCGCGAGATCGAGACAGTCGTCGGGATCGGCCATCCGGCCCGGAACATTATCGACCGCGCGGACGACTACGACGCGGTCGTCATCGGCAGCCACGGGGAGGACTGGAGGCGGGCAACGCACCGGTTTCTCGTGGGGAACGTCGCCGAAACGGTGTCGAAACGCGCGTCGGTGCCGGTGACGATCGTTCACTGACCGGAGCAGTGACGGGCCCGGCCGCTACGACCCCGTCCCCTCTTCGACCGACTCCTCGACTATTTCTTCGACCTCATCCTCGCTCGGGCGGCGATCGACGCGTTCGCCGACGGCCTCGACCTGTGCCTGTACCTCGTCGACTTGCTCTTCTACGGTTTCGCCGACGGTCTCCTCGACGGTTTCTTCGACCTGCGTTTGTACTTCTTCGACCTGTTTCTCGACGGTTTCCTCGACGGTCTCCTCGACCTGTGCCGTTACTTGGCCGACCTGTTTTTCGACGGTTTCACCGACTGTTTCCTCGACGGTCTGTTCGACAGTCTCGTCGACCTGTTTCTCGACGGTTTCGCCGACGGTTTCCTCGACCTGTGCTTGTACGTCTTCGACCTGGCTCTCGACGGTTTCACCGACCGCCTCTTCGACCGTCCGAGTCATCCAGTCCGGATCGAACCGGGCCATCTTCCAGACGACGTGGATCACGTACGACGCGAACACGCCGATACCGAAGGCGAGTCCGACGTTCGTCTCGAGGACAGCAATCAGCACGATCGAGAGAGCGATCAAGGCACCGTAGGCGAGGTCGACGGCGGCGTCGACACGAACCGGGTTCAACATCGTCGATCGTCACCTGTCGGATTCGACCGCACGGGGGCCGATCGGTGTCCGGCTCGATCGATTCGACCCGGCGACGGCACCGGTTGCTCGCGTCGTACTCTTCGTCTACAGGAATCCCGAACGGCACACATGATGCCGGAACGTAGGGCGGGGCCGATTGAAATCCTTTGGTATGTGCGGTCACGGAGAGTACGTCTCCACCGTCGGCCGTCTTCGTCCTTGCGCTACGGCGCAGGTCCCGGTGTCGGCCGCCGGTCGGTGCTCGAGGGTTCGACTCCAGTTCCCTGCTGTGAGCGAACGGAGCCATTTTTACGGTCCGCTCGCGTGAGTTCCACCTGTGACTGAAGTACTCCTTATCGTAGGGCTTCTGGTTGCGATCTTCGTCGGTTACAATATCGGCGGCGCGACCACGGGACCCGCGTTCGGACCGGCCGTCGGTGCGAACGTCATCACGAAGTTAATGGCAGCCGGGTTGATGTCGATCTTCTTCTTCGTGGGGGCGGTGACGATCGGTCCGGAGGTCGTGACGACCCTCGGGGAGGAGCTCGTCCACTCCACCGAGATCTTCACGCTCCGTTCGAACGTCGCGGTCCTCTTTTTTATCGGGGGTGCGCTGTTCGTCGGCAACTACGCCGGCGTCCCGGCCTCGACGTCGATGACCGCCGTCGGCGCGATCGCGGCACTCGGCCTCGCGACCGGCGAACTCGCCTGGGACGTCCTCGGCGAAATCGTCGTCTGGTGGATCGTCGCGCCGATCCTCGGCTTCTGGGTCGCTGGCGTCGTCGGCCGGTACTTCTACCCGCGGATCAACGCGTGGGTCGCCATCGAGGGGAGCCGCGACGGCGAACGGATGATCTCCGTCGATCGCTCCGGGCTCGTCCCGCGGCTCCAGTTCGGGCCGAACGCCGACCGCCGAGAGATCACCGGTGCGTTCGTCGTCGTCGCGATCGGGTGTCTGATGGCCTTTTCGTCCGGCACGAGCAACATCGCCAACGCGATCGCGCCGATCTACGGCGCCGACGTCGACATGCTGGCGCTGCTCGGGATGGGCAGCTCGAGCGGGCCGGAGATGCTCTACGGGATTGATCCCGACATGCTGGTGTTGATCCTCATCGGGTCGGCGGCCGTCGCGGTCGGCTGTTTCACGATCGCACGACGAACGCTCGATACGCTTGGCAACGACATCACGAACCTCCCGCTGACGGCGGCGATCGTCGTCGCAGTCATCAGTTCGGGGATCGTCATCTTCCTCTCGTCGATCGGAATTCCGGCGAGTTTCGTCGTCATCGCGACGATGAGCATCGTCGGCCTCGGCTGGGGACGAGCAACCCGGACGACGACCATCTCCGAGGCTGCCCGCGGCAAGGAGGAGACCCGCGTCTCGGTCGGCGCGCTTACCGTCGAAGAGGAGGGGGAACGCTCGCCCGAAATCGGCGAGGAGGAACCCGAGGACATCCCGAAGGCGTCGGACCTGTTCGATCCGTCGACGACGGCCCGCGTCATCCTGATGCAGAACGTGGTCCCGCTCCTCTCGACGGTCGGCGCGTACCTCACGTTCCAGTTCGTGCCGATCTTTGGCTTCTGAGCGCGCCGACGTGACCGTTCGCCGCGTGTCATCTAATCACAATCCGTCATTTGGTGTCTGTTGGTAGCTGAGGCCGGTCAAACACCGATTTTGTGTTAAAAACGATTGAAGACTGAACAGCAAGCTATACCAGTGCGGGCCTCGAACCGCCGAATGATGCCCACGGTAGAATACCTCAACTACGAAGTGCTGGACGACCAGGGCTGGGACATGGACGACGACGACCTCTTCGAGCAGGCTGCCGACGCCGACCTCGACGACGAGGACTACGGTAGCCTCGAGGTCAACGAAGGCGAGTACATCCTCGAGGCCGCCGAGGCCCAGGGCTACGACTGGCCCTTCTCCTGCCGTGCAGGTGCCTGTGCGAACTGTGCGGCCATCGTCAAAGAGGGCGAGATCGACATGGACATGCAGCAGATCCTCAGCGACGAGGAGGTCGAGGAGAAGAACGTTCGCCTGACCTGCATCGGCTCCGCCGAGACCGACGAGGTCAAGATCGTCTACAACGCGAAGCACCTCGACTACCTGCAGAACCGCGTCATTTAAACTGACGCGCACCGCTTTTTATCGCTCGCCCGGTCTCGAAGCGGTAGCTCTACCGTTTTCCGTTTTCCGTTCTCGTTCCCGTTCTCGAGTTCGACTCCCCCGCGCCGGCCGAGGCCGAAAGGATAACACCCCCGCGTTCGAGAGTGGGAGACGTGACACTCGCGTTCGTCTCGGCCACCGGTCCGGACCTCCTGCGGCTCGTCGCGCTCCCCGTCTTCGCCTGGGTCGCCATCCGGGACATCGAGACCCGGCGCGTCTCGAGTGGCGTCTGGATCCCGCTCTCGCTGCTCGGGGGCGCTCTGCTCGTCTGGGAGGCTCGCATCGCTCGAGCGGCCGGGGGCTACGCCTGGAGCCACGAGTTCCTCGTCCCGGCGGCGATCAGTCTCGGGCTGGTCGTCCCCATCGCCTACCTGTTCTGGTGGTTCGGCGGTTTCGGCGGGGCCGACGCGAAAGCCCTGCTCGCGCTCGCGCTTCTCTTTCCGACGTTCCCGGCGTATACGATCGGCTCCGTCACCGTTCCGGTCGCGACGACGCCGATCGGGTCGTTTTCGTTTACGATCCTGACGAACGCCGTCCTCGTCACGATACTGATCCCGATCGCGCTCGCGGTCCGGAACGCGGCCGCGGGCCGGATCGCGCCCGTGATGTTCGTCGGCTGGCCCGTTGCCGTCGACCGACTGCCGGAGCGACACGGCCGCCTGCTCGAGACCCCCGAGGGGGTCTCCCGCGGCGGCCTCGATCTGGACGCCCTGCGGATGTATCTCCGGTGGCGCGGGCTCTCGCTCGCGGACCTCCGCGAGAACGGCGACACGCTGCGCGATCCGGCGACCCTCCCCGAGGAACCGAACCCGCCGACCGACGGCGCGGTGACGGCCGAGGTGCGAAGCGACGGCGGGAGCGACGCGACGTTCGCGGCGGAGACGAGTGCCGGCTCCGATGGCGACGGCTACGACGACCCCTGGGGAGCCGACGCCTTCCTCGCGGACATCGAGGGGTCGGCCTACGGGACGACACCCGAAGAGCTCCGCGAGGGACTCGAGGTCGTCGCCGATCCGGGGACGGAGACGGTCTGGATCTCGCCGGGAACGCCGTTCCTGGTGCCGGTGTTTCTGGGGCTCGTCGTCGGCCTGTTCTACGGGGATCTGTTGCTCGGCACGGTGCTGTAAGGTCAGTAAACTAGCCGCTCGTACAGCGGCACCAGCGCCGTCCAGAACAGGACGAAAGCCGCCCCGACGCCGACGACCGCGAGCCAGGCGGTCCCGGACGTGCCGGTTTGCGCACCGGTCGCTTCCGTCGCCGGCGCGCCACTCAGAAGCAGGGCGAAGGTAGTCACGAACAGGACGAGACAGACGACGACGCTGCCGAGCTCGAGGGTTGTGGCGATAGGGTGGCTGCGAAAGCGGGCGACGAGGCTCGCGAGAGGCATCGTATACTCGAAGCTTGCAGCGAGGGGACAAAACGGTCACGGCGGCGGCCGAGATCCGACCGCCCACGCCGGTCCCTGTGGGCCGGGCCGACCGATCGGGTCCGTTACGCGTCCGCTCGGTTATCCCGTCGAGCGGGTCCGTTCCCTCACCGACCCCTCCTCGTCGACGATCAACTCCAGGGTCTCGCCGTCTCGCGTCAGTTCGATCGCCACGGTCCAGGGATCGCGCGACCGGACCGTCGTGAAGCGGTCGGTCATCGCGAACTCGAACTCCCACTGGAACCGTTCCCTGGGGTCGGTTCCGTGCTCGCGGAGGAACGAGACGACCGCCGGGTGCTCGAGGAGGGATTTGCCGACGGAGACGTAGTCGACGTTCCCACAACGTTCGCAGGATCGGTGGAGATAGAGGTCACGCTCCTCCGTGTGGGGGAACGGTGCTTCGGCTGCGGGCACGAACCGGGATTCGATCGCGTGGGCACACGTCGGACAGACGCCGCGGTTGAACGCCAGAAGCTTGTGTCGATCGAACTGGTCCAGCCGCGAGAGCAACGCCTCCTCGTCGTCGACCGACCGCGACGGAATCCTGGTACTCGTGAGATAGAGGTGATCGCAGTCCGGACACTGGACGGTCAGGACACCGTCCTCGTAGGTCGCGGTTACGGCCGCCCCACAGCAGTAACAGTTCAACCCCACGTCGATCGGTGCCGTCGACTCGAGGCGCCGGAAGGTACCGCCCCGAAGCGTCCGGTACAGGGCCATCCCCTCCGGCCGGACCCGGTAGCCGTCCTCGGTTCGCTCCACGAAGTGGCCGACCAGCTTCTGCAGGTGGTAGTTAAACTGGCTGCTCCCGACCTCGTCGAAGCGGTCATACAGCTCCGAGAAGGAAAGCACGGGCGGTGCCCCCTTGCCGTCCCGTTCCTCGTTGAGAACGCGGATGATCCGTGCCCGCGTTTCGTCGCCGACCAGTGCGAACGCGTCCTCGGGTGCGAGATCGTCCCGCTCGGTCATACTGGGGTCCAGTTTCCGCCTCTCCGAAAAAGAACCGGCCCACTTCTCGGTTCCACGATCCCTCCCAGACGTCAGTCCGCAGGAGCCGCGTCGTCGGCCGTCGACGCACCGATCGGCCGAACCGGCGACGTCGAGAGCCAGAGCAGTCCGCCGCCCGCCGCGATAGCGATTCCCGCCGCCGTGAGGAATCGGAGCAAGCCGATCGCGGCCGAGACCTCGCCGGCGGCGATCTTCGCGATACCGGCAGTCACCGAGATCGCCATCGACGCTCCCGAAAGCACGGTCGCGCGTCCCATGTCGTCCAACCGATCGTTGAGGTACTGATCGCGGATCGGCTGAACGATCACGCGAACGCACCGGTTGAGAAACAGGACCGGTACGACGAGCGCCGGAATTCCGATGACGCCGAGAAAGGCGATGCCGTATACGGGGGCGAGTAACGGAAGCACGCCGTCGGCCCCCAGCCGATCGGAGATCCACTCCGTCGTCGAGGCTGCGCCGGCCGCGACGAGCTTGAAACCCGCGTACAGCAATCCCAACCCCGATACGGAGATCCCGACTTCCTCGAGGACGGGTTGCTCGAAGGTCCTGACAACCGAGTACAGCCCGTGAAAGAGGGCCACGTACGCGACGAACCAGCGGAGCTCCGGGCGGCGGGCCTGTACCCGGAGGACGCGGACGGCCTCCCGGACCGACAGAGAGTCGGACGACGGCATCCGGTCGGTTCGAACGTCGCCGACGGATGGCGACGTGAACAGGATCGGGACGCCGAGGGCGGCAAGCACCGCGTTGGCGAGGAACGGACTGTTCCAGCCGATGAAGGCTGCGAGCGTCCCCGCGGCGGCAGCGGTCGCCGCCTCGAAGGTCAACTCGATCGTCATCGCACGGGACCGGTACCGGGTAAACTCGTCGTCGTCGCCGACGGCGGCGAGGAGTTCGTACAGCCACGCGTCGGCCGTTCCCGACCGAAACGCCCACGCGAACGCCCAGAGGACGTGCAACAGGAGATACCCGATCGGCGACTCGACGACGACGTATCCCGCCATGAACGCCACGGAGAGGACGTTGCCGACGGCGAGAGCGGTCCGTCGATCGAGTCGATCCCCCACGTACCCCGTCGGCAGTTCCGCCACGACGACTGCGATCGAGAACGCGCCCATTATCAGCCCGATCTCGTCGAGCCCGAACCCGCGAACCCGCTCGAGGTAGAGGACGCTCAGTGGGAGATAGAAGCCGTTCGATACCGAGAGCCGGTAGGCGTAGAACCGCCAGGTGATCGACCGCACCATCGTCGGCTACCGCTACGCCTATCGGAAAGATGTAATTTTCCGGAATCTGATTTTTGTAACGGGATTTGCTATACGCTATTCGAGTAAACGAACCGAAAAGAAAACGGTCCGGTCAGGTTCGAGACTCGATATCCGCGGCGATGTCGTCGAGTTCGTCGTCCTCGAGGTCGGGGCGGTCGCCCGCGACCGCGTGGATCGGGCCGCCGCCGTCGCCCTCGAACCGGGGGACGATGTGACAGTGGACGTGGGGCACCTCCTGGCCGGCGGCCTCGCCGTTGTTGAACGCGACGGTCGTCGCGTCGGCGTCGACCGCCTCCTCGACCGCCGGGACCATGCGGTGGATCGTCGCGTAGAGATCCTCCGCGACGTCCTCTGGGACGTCGTCCAGCCGTTCGTACTCGTCTTTCGGGATCACCAGCGTGTGCCCGGGCGCGAGCGGGTTCGCGTCCAGGAACGCCAGCGTGGTCTCGTCTTCGTACACGACGCGTGCGGGAATCTCTCCCTCGACGATCTGGCTGAAGATCGTACTCATACGCGAGTGTGTGTCGGCTCGCCGTAAGAAGGTTACCCGCTCGCGTCGGCGGCCTGCCGGCCGAACGCCCCGCGCTCGACACGTTCATTACTGGTCCGCCGGCAACTAGCACCGTGATCGACCGCAGTAAAGCAGCCGTTCGTGCGTTTCTCGAGGCCGAGCGTCGGTTCCACGCGATGGTGCCGGTCCCGGACGTCTACAGCATGCTGTTCGTCCGGACGCTGCTGTGGTTTACGTTCTTCGCACTGCTCTACACGCTGGTCACGGCGGTCGTGTAGGCGGGGACGCTACGGTCTGGCCGCCGTGTCCGTTCAGATGGCCGCCTCGAGGGCGTCCCGGATCGCGGCCCGGTACTCCGCCGGTTCGTAGCCGAGGCGGCCGATCCAGACGTCCTGGTACGAGGGGTGGAACACGGGAACGAGGTGGACGCCCAGCGCGTCGCAGCGAATCGGCTCGAGGACGCTATCGACGAACCCGTCGAGTCGCGGGCCGTCCTCGACGTCCTCGCCCGCCGCTCGTTCCGCCGCTCGTTCCGCCGCTCGTTCCGCCGCTCGTTCCGCCGCTCGTTCCGCCGCTCGTTCCGCCGCTCGTTCCGCCGCGAGCATCGTCTTCGTCGCGTGCTTTCCCGTCGCGAGGACGATCGCCGGGTCGACGACCTCGAGTTCCGTCAACAGGTGTGGCCGGCAGTTCGAACGCTCCTCGGGTGTCGGCTCCCGGTTCGTCGTCTCGTCCGCCGGATCGTGGCTCGCGGTTTCACCGCTCGCCGACTCCGAGGCACCACGCGCCTCGCTCGGGAAACACTTCACCGCGTTCGTGTAGTAGGCATCGTCCCCGAAGCCGACGCGCTCGAGCAGCCGTCTGATCCGCCGGCCGGAGTGACGCGAAGTGTAGGCCTTCCCCGTCCAGTTGCCGCCCTTCCAGCGGTCGGCGTCCGGGTTCCCGTAGCCGGGCGCTTCGCCGACGACGACGATGCTCGCGTCCTCGGGGCCGTTTCCCCACGAGATGCGCTCGCGGGCGTCGACGAGCGCCGGACACCGGGTACAGTCGGGCTCGAGTTCGAGTCCGTGGTCGTCGTCGGGGAACGCCGGGTCGGCCGGACGGCCGCTCCCCCTCGAATCGGGATCGGAATCGCGAGGAGACACGGACGACGCCAGGGGTCGGAGGCGCTTATGCTGGACGGTTCGATCCGGGTGACGATTCCGCCGGAGACGTCGTTCCCCCGTGCGAGGGGATAAATTTACCTTCGCCGAGCGTCTCTGACCGCATAATGTCGTCAGAACTCCTCGTCGAATCGCTGTCCGTACTCCTCTATACCGCCGCCGCGGCGCTGCTCACGGCGGGTGGGACACTCGCGGAGTACACCAGCCTGCAGCACTACGGCTCCGGCGAACTGATGGTCGCACTGTGGCTCGCCGCCATCGGCGGCGTCATGCTCTACGCCGGCGTCTACGGGATCGCTTACCAGAAGGTCCTCGCGCGGGTCGTCGCCCACCGGTAAAGCCCGGACAACGACCGCGAGCCGTACCCGATTTTCCGCACAGCATTCCCCTCGAGCCGCGCCGCCGCTTCGTCCACCCGAGCGTTCCGAGGGGCCGCCGATTCGAGGCTCCCGTGGTGTGGTTCTCCCGACCGGGATCCGGGAGGAACGTCTGGGGGCGCGGGCGCGGTGCGTTTCCGCCGCTCTCGGGCGACCCGCGGCCCGGGGAGTCTGGAACTTGGATCGGCGAACGCGAACGCGAACGCGAACGAGAATGCGAACTTCCGCCACCGGTGCATACAATGCGGTCGGAGCGCGAGTACCGACGCATCGATGTCGACGCCGATACCGACACACGTCGCCGACCGGGCCAGGCGACTTCGGCGCCTCGGGGCCGAACTCTGGAGCGAGGGCCGGGGTCCGATCCTCGTCGCCGTCGCCGGCGGCTGGTTCCTCTCGCTCGGGGTCCGGATGATCTACCCCGCCGTCTTGCCCCAACTGCGGGCCGCCTACGGTCTCGACCTGACGCGGTCGGGACTGCTCATCACCGCGCTCTGGGTGGCGTACGCGCTCGGACAGCTCCCCGGCGGTGTCCTCGACGATCGGATCGGCGGCGGCCGCGTCCTCGTCGCGAGTACCGGCGTCTCGGCGGTCGCGCTGACGTTCGTCGTCGTCGCGGGCTCGGTCCCGGTACTGTTCGCAGCGACGATCCTGTTCGGCTTCGCGACCGCGCTGTACGGCGTCGCCCGGTTTACGATCCTCACGACGAACTACCCCGACCACGGTGGGACCGCGATCGGGCTGACGATGGCCGCGGGCGATCTCGGCAACACCCTCCTGCCGCCGCTTGCCGGCGCGCTCGCGGTCGCGCTCGCCTGGGAACTGGGCTTTGCCGCCGCGATCCCGCTGTTTCTCCTCGCGACCGTCGGCATCCACCTCACCGTGCCGGGCGACGGCTCGAGCGGCGGGACCGCGTCGGCCTCGAACGGGAGCGGGCCCGGTTTCCTCGAGACCCTTCGCAGGATCGGCGGTGCCCTGCGAGGGCGGGCGGTCCTGACCGTCGCGGGGGTTCAGACGCTCGGGTACTGCGTCTGGCAGGCGTTCACGGGCTTTTACCCCACGTATCTCGTCGAGGCGAAGGGGATCGCGCCGACGACCGCGACGGTCCTGTTCGGCGGCTTCTTCGCGCTCGGGACGCTCGTGAAGCCGCTGGCCGGATCAGCGTACGACGCCCGCGGAATGCGCCGCTCGCTGCCGGTCGTCCTCCTCGCGATCACGGCCGCGATGGCGTTGCTTCCGCTCGTCGAGGGGATCGCCGCGTTGACTGCCGTCACCGCGCTCGCCAGCGGCGTCCTCGGATACGGGACGATCACGCTCACCTACCTCACGAACGCGCTCCCCGAGGACGTCCAGGGGACCGGCCTGGGATCGTTGCGGACCGGTTACATGCTGATCGGGGCCGGGAGTCCGACGGTCGTGGGGGCGCTGGCGGACGCCGGTTACTTCGACGAGGCGTTTCTCCTGCTGGCGGCCGTCGCCGGGGTGGCGCTTGCACTCTCGCTTTCGGTCCCGTCGACGGGGTCCGCCTGACGGCTGCCGCGGTGGCGATCGCGGCGAGCACACGTGCCACTCGAGAACGCACGGACCGATTCTCCTTTAGTCTCGGAGCGAATCACGTCACCTATGAGCAGATTCGGCGAGGTCGACGACCAGTACGATCCGCACGCCTTGGAGCAGCGGGTCTTCGACTACTGGGACGACGTCGACGCCTACGAGCAGACGGTCGAGCACCGCTCCGACGGTGAATCGTTCTTCTTCGTCGACGGGCCGCCGTACACCTCCGGGTCGGCCCACATGGGGACCACCTGGAACAAGACGCTGAAGGACGTCTACCTCCGGTTCTTCCGGATGCAGGGGTACGACGTCACCGACCGGCCCGGCTACGACATGCACGGGCTCCCCATCGAGACCCGCGTCGAGGAGCAACTCGGGTTCGAGAACAAGAAGGACATCGAGGAGTACGGCGAGGAGAACTTCATCGAGGCCTGCAAGGAGTACGCCGAGGAGCAACTCGAGGGCCTGCAGGAGGACTTCCAGGACTTCGGCGTCTGGATGGACTGGTCGGACCCCTACAAGACGGTCCGGCCGGAGTACATGGAGGCCGCCTGGTGGGGCTTTGCGAAGGCTGCCGAACGGGGCCTGGTCGAGAAGGGCCACCGTTCGATCTCGCAGTGTCCCCGGTGTGAGACGGCCATCGCGAACAACGAAGTCGAGTACGAGGACGTCGAGGACCCCTCGATCTACGTCAAATTCGACCTCGCCGATCGCGAGGGATCGATCGTCATCTGGACGACCACGCCCTGGACGATCCCCGCGAACACCTTCGTCGCCGTCGACGAGGAGGGCGACTACGTCGGCGTCCGCGCGGAGAAAGACGGTGAGGCGGAACTGCTGTACGTCGCCGAGGCCAAACACGAGGAGGTCCTCAAAGAAGGTCGGTACGAGGACTACGAGATCGTCGAGGAACTGACCGGCGAGGAACTGATCGGCTGGTCGTACGACCACCCGCTCGCCGAGGAGGTCCCCGACCACCCCGACCACGAGGGCGCGGGCGAGGTCTACGCCGCCGACTACGTCGACACGGGCGGCGACGGTACAGGGCTCGTTCACTCCGCACCGGGCCACGGTGAGGAGGACTTCGAGCGCGGCCGCGAACTCGGCTTCCCCATCTTCTGTCCCGTCGGCGGCGACGGCGTCTACACCGACGAGGCCGGCAAGTACGAGGGCCAGTTCGTCAAAGAGGCCGACGACGAGATCATCGCCGACCTCGAGGACAACGGCGCGTTGCTCGCGTCGAGCACCGTCCACCACAGCTACGGCCACTGCTGGCGCTGTGACACGGGCATCATCCAGATCGTCACCGACCAGTGGTTCATCACGATCACGGACGTCAAGGACGAACTCTTGGAGAACATCGAGGACAGCCAGTGGCACCCCGACTGGGCCCGGGACAACCGCTTCCGTGACTTCGTCGAGGAAGCGCCGGACTGGAACGTCTCCCGGCAGCGCTACTGGGGCATCCCGCTCCCCGTCTGGACGCCCGAGGACCGTGACGACGACGAGGACCGGATCGTCGTCAGCGACCGCGAGGAACTCGCCGAACGGGTCGACCAGGACGTCGACCCCGACGAGGTCGACCTCCACAAGGACACCGTCGACGACCTGACGATCACCGAGGACGGCACGACCTACACCCGCGTTCCCGACGTCTTCGACGTCTGGCTCGACTCCTCCGTGGCGTCGTGGGGCACGCTCGACTTCCCCGAAGACGACAGCAAGTTCGACGAACTCTGGCCCGCGGACTTCATCCTCGAGGCCCACGACCAGACGCGTGGCTGGTTCTGGTCCCAGCTCGGAATGGGAACGGCGGCGCTCGGCGAGATCCCCTACGAGGAGGTCCTGATGCACGGCCACGCGCTGATGCCCGACGGCCGCGCGATGAGCAAGTCCAAGGACATCCTCATCGACCCCCACGAGGCGATCGACCGCCACGGCCGGGACGTCATGCGGCTGTTCCTCCTCTCTAACAACCCGCAGGGCGACGACATGCGGTTCTCCTGGGACGGCATGCAGACGATGGAGGACCACCTCCGGACGCTGTGGAACGTCTTCCGGTTCCCGCTGCCGTACATGCGCCTGGACGACTTCGATCCCCAGGAGACGACCCTGGAAGACGTGGACGAGGACCTCGAACTCGTCGACGAGTGGGTGCTCGCCCGGCTGCAGTCCACGAAGGCCGAGATGACCGAGCACTTCGATGACCGCCGCCAGGACAAGGCCGTCGACGCCCTCCTCGAGTTCGTCGTCGAGGACGTCTCGCGGTTCTACGTCCAGGCCGTCCGCGAGCGCATGTGGGAGGAAGACGACAGCGCCTCCAAGGAGGCCGCCTACGCGACGATCTACCGCGTGTTGCGGGAGACGGTCGCCCTGCTCGCGCCGTACGCGCCGTTCATCACCGACGAGATCTACGGCACGCTGACCGGCGACGCCGGATACGACACTGTCCACATGGAAGACTGGCCCGAGATCGAGGAGGACTGGGTCGACGAACAACTCGAGGAAGACGTCGCCTTCCTGCGGGCGATCGAGGAAGCGGGTGCGAACGCCCGCCAGCAGGCCGGTCGCAAGCTTCGCTGGCCCGTTCCGCGAGTCGTCGTCGCGGCCGACGACGACCGCGCTGCCGAAGCGGTCGAGCGCCACACCGATCTGCTCGCCGAACGGCTCAACGCCCGCGAGATCGAACTCGTCTCCGCGGAGGACCGCTGGGAGGAGCTCCAGTACAGCGCCGAGGCGGACATGAGCGAACTCGGCCCCGCCTTCGGCGATCGCGCCGGACGGGTGATGAACGCACTCAACGAGGCCCGGATCGACGAGCCTGACCTCGACCTGCTCGAGGACGCGGTCTCCGACGTCCTCGAGGAGGGCGAGTCGATCACCGAGGAAATGGTCTCGTTCGTCACCGAGACGCCCGACGACATCGCGGGAACCGCGTTCGGGCTGAACGGCGACGACCGCGGCGTCGCCTACGTCGACGCCTCGCTGACCGAGGACATCGAGAGCGAGGGCTACGCCCGCGAGGTCATCCGCCGCGTCCAGGAGATGCGCAAGGACCTCGAACTCGACGTCGAGGAACGGATCGCGCTGGACCTCGAGATCGACGACGACCGCGTCGCCGACCTGGTTGCCGAGCGCGAGGATCTGATCCGCGAGGAGGTCCGTGCGGACGAACTCCGCGCGGTCGAGGACGGCGACGGCCACCGCAAGGAGTGGGATGTCGACGGCGTGACGATGGAAATCGCGGTCGAGCCGCTGGCGGCTGCCGAGGCGTCGGACTGATACTGATCGTCGTCGAGTGAACCGCTGCGGCTTTTTTGGTCCAGATTTTTGCGCCGAGCGGTTCGCTCGCAGAGCGAACCCGAGGCGGAAAAAGGTGGATGCCGAGATCGCGGTCGAGCCGCTGGCGGCTGCCGAGGCGTCGGACTGAGACTGTTCGTCGTCGAGTGACCCGCTGCGGCTTTTTTGGTCCAGATTTTTGCGCCGAGCGGTTCGCTCGCAGAGCGAATCCGTCGAGAAACGCTCGAGTGCCGATGTGGTTACGGCGTTTGGCTTGCGAGACTCGGGGCGACTGACGTCAGGTCCCGTCGGTCTCTTCGTTCTCGCCGTCTCCCGTCTCCGATTCGTTTCCTTTTTCGTCGCCTTCCCCGCCTTCGTCGGTTTCCTTGTCTTCCTCGTCTTCGTTGTCTTCGTCGTCCTGGTCGCCCTCGTCGTCGCCGTCGGTTTCGTCCGCGGCTTCTTCGTCGCCGTCTTCGGCCTCGGACTCGCCGCCTTCGGGTACCTCTTCGACCTCGACGTCCTCGCCCTTGACTCCGCTCTTCGAGATCACGGGCGTGAGGTTGTAGTCGTTCCCCTGCCCGCGCTTGACCACGTTGATGTCGAACACGAAGTCGACGGACTCGCCGGCCCGAACTTCGAACGGCTTGGTGAGCTGTAGTTTCTCGGACGGGACCTTCACGGTGGCTTCGGCGCCGTCGACGATCCCTTCGACGTCCGCGACGTGGAGTTCGATCTTTTGATAGGTCCCTTCCGACAGGTCGAGTTCGCCGACCGGCATCGCTTTGTCGCCGACGACCTGCGTCAGATCTACGGTCGCGCCCTCGAGGTCGACGACGTAGAACCCGCGCTCCTCCTCGTCGTCTTCCTTTTCATTTTCATTTTCATTTTCCTTTTCCGCTTTCTCGTCGTCCGCGTCCTCGGTGTCGTCTTTCTCCGTGTCGCTTTCTTCCTCCTCGCCGTCCGCAGTATCGTCTTCCTCTTCTTTCTCGTCGTCCACCTCTTCCTCGTCGCGTTCGTCTTCTTCGTTTGCGTCGTCACCTTCCTGTTCTTCCTCTTTTGCGTCCTCGGCCTCGCCATCGAAGATACGGGCGCTGTCGAGGGTGACGTCCAGTCTGTCGAAGTCCCCGATGTCGGCCGGCATGTCGCTGATGAGCAACCGGAAGGTCCCCGTGGAGTCGTCGGTATCGCCGTCGTCGCTGTCGCCGTCGGCCGACTCGCTTCCCGAGTCCGAGCTACAACCGGCGAGTAGCGTCGCACTCACGCCTCCGCCGGCGGCGAGAAACGTCCGGCGGTCGACGCCGTGATCGAACGACCAGTCGGCTCGATCGCGATTCGGGTTCGACTGCTTTTCGGTCATGATCGTCACGTTTCACGGCGGGGAAAAAGGAACGACGATCGTTCGGTCGCTTTCGCCGGGTAGAACGGTTCAAGATCGTTTTTAGGGCACTGATAGCGGCCGTCCCCCTCTCCTCGAGTTTCGGGTCTCGTGGTCACTCGGCCGGAAAACCGGGATAACTGCGCGACTCCCGATCGGATCCGGGAATGCCGGTCCTTTCGAGCGCCGTCGCCCCTCGAGTCGTTCACGTTTTTATAGACGGTGACGGTCCACGACGTCACCTGCCGGCCATCGACGGGCTGCCGGACGTATCGGCACCATCGATTTCTCTGGCGGACAAACCCCACAAGAGACTTGACGGTCAGTTTCGAGTATACGTCCGTGAACTACCGGGTCGTGTTCGCGGTCGCGCTGCTCGTGGCGTCTCTCCCTGCCGGTATCGGCGGCGTCGTTCTCGGCACCGGATCGGCCTCGCCAGGGGCAAGCGTCGGCGCTACGGATCGAACACAGCAACTCGAACACGTCGGCCCCGACCCCGACCCTGACCCCGACTCCTCGACCCCGTCGGTTTCCGGCTCGAGCGACGTCCTTTCCTACACGACGGAACTGCGACAGATACCCAAGAAACCGACCTACGAGGCCGAGATCCGCTTTTCGGTGCCCGACTCGGTCTCCGAGGTCGAGGTCGACCTCGACCTCGAGGGGACGGCGGAGGCGACGGTCCGGTCGGCGGATGGGTTCGAATCGACCGCCGACGGTGTGTACCGCTGGACGGGCGAGACGGCCGCACCGTCGCTTCTGGTGACATTACCTGCGAACCGGACCGGCCACGACGACCGCCAGTCGCCGACGGTCAGCGAGCGCGACGATGGCTACTCCTTCGTCGACGCCGGCGACTGGGCGATCGTCCCGGTCCCGCAGCTTCGTGTCTACGCACAGGGGAGCGAGCCGGTCGGCCTCGAGTCGTCGGCGACGGTCGACGGTTCGGGGGCGACCGGGGGCGACGTCGCCGTCTTCGGCGAGGTGACCGAGTACGAGCGACTCGTCGAGGGCGAGCGCCTCCGGCTCGTCGTCCCCGCGGCGGCCGACCTGCAGGAGGCGCCGGACGACGTCCTCGAGACGCTCGCGGCCGGCAGTCAGCGCCTCGCGGTCGGCGAACGGCCCGACGAGACGTTCGTCGTCGCGGCTCCGACCGGCGTCGACTGGGGCTCGCGCGGCCTCCAGTACGGCGACGCCGACGCGTGGGTTCGCGCGGACGCGCCCCTCGACGAACCCGACAACGTCTGGCTCCACGAGTACGTCCACGTCCGACAGGCCTACGCCGGCTCGCCCGACGCCACGGCAACCGACGCAACATGGCTCGTCGAGGCCCAGGCGGAGTACCACGCGGCACAGGTCGCCCTCGGGACGGGACTGATCGGCTTCGAGGAGTTCGAACGCTTCCTCGAGCGCGGCGAACGGTCGCCGTACGCCGACGGGATCCTCGCGGAACCCGGAAGCTGGGACGACCCCCACACCGATTACGTGCAGGGCCCGCTCGTCTACGGCGAGATCGATCGACGGCTCCGGGTTGTGACCGACGGCGACCGTACCCTCGTGGACGTCTTCCGAACGCTCAACGCCCGCGCGGCGAACGACCGGATCGCGGCGGCGGACTTTTACGCGGCCCTCGAGGAGGCGGGCGACGCGTCGGTCCGCGAGGCGGCCGAACGCTACGCGGAAACCAAGGCCCTCCCCTCGATGTGGAGCCGCGGCGAACACGAGGCGGCGTTCGACCAACCGGTACCGGCGATCGACTACGGCCACGCCGACCCGCCGCTCGCAGTCGACGGCGAACCCTGGGAGCGCTGGGAGACCGACGAGGGTCGGCTCGCGGCCGTCCCGGCCGGAACGACCGTCGCCGTCCCCGTCGAGGTCGCAAACGTCGGGGACCGCGCGGGGAGCTACGACGCCACGCTACAGGTCGACGGCGTACCCGTCGACCGCGCCCAGGGGAGCCTCGAGACGGGCGAGCGCGCCACGGAACGGCTCTCGTGGACGCCGCCCGAACCCGGCACGTACGAGCTCCGGGTCGGTTCCGAGACGACGACTGTCATCGTGCGCGCGCCCTCGAGCGTCGCGGTGGCCGACCTCGACCTCGAGCCGCGGGAGATCGACCCCGGCGAGTCGGCCGCAGTGACGGCGACGGTCGAGCCGGCCGACGACCGGCCCGCCGCGGCGTTCGTCGCCGTCCGCACCCACGAGGGCGTCGTCGCCGAGGCACCCGTCGCCGTCCGGGCCGGCGAGACCGCGACGATAACTCGGGAGGTCCGGTTCGACGAAGAGGGACGCCACGAGGTCGCCGTCGGCGACCGTGTCGTAACGGTGACCGTCGGGAGCCTGCCGCTCGCCGAACTCGAGGAAGTGCCCGGGTTCGGCGTCGGCGTCTCGCTCGCGGCGCTCGCGGCCGTTCTCGCAGGGCTGGTCGCGTTCCGACGGCAGTAGCAGGCAGTATGAGGCGTCGCTCGTTACGCGACTGAAACCCGGAACCGGCAGGCGTCGCTCTCGGCTTCGTCCTCGCCGTCGCCGTCGCCGTCACCGCGGCCGTAGGCACAGTCGGTCTTCGTCACGGTCGCGTCGGCGTCGAGGGCTGCGGCCAGCCCCTCGAGGATCCCGTAGGCCAGCCAGCAGTACCCCCGCTCTCGTGGCGATCGGTAGGTGACGATCACCGGCCCCTCGTCCGTCCGGCGACCGGTGACGTCGGGGAGCGTGACGTCGTCGACCCCGACCTCGAGTTCCTCGTAGGCCGTCCCCAGCGTCGTCAACAGCGTGGCGAGGTCGCCGTCGGTCGAGACGTGCGCGTCGAACGTCGAGAGCAGTTCCGGGGCGAGGGTCCGGCCGAAGTCGCGTTCGACCCGGCGCCTGTCCTCGTCGGCGAGCGTCGAGAGGGCGTCGAGAGCGTCGTCGACGTCGGCGTCGTCGTAGCGCGAGACCGGGAGGTAGAGGGTCGACTCGAGGCCGGCCCGCTCGGCGACGGCGTTCCAGGCGTCCTCGCCGGCCCGGTCGACGACGTACTCCTTCAGGGTCTTGTGGACGATTCCGTGCATTCGATCCCTCGCTTTTGTCCGTCCCGATTCGACCGACCGTTCGGCCCGGTCGTCGATCGCCCGCCGGTCGCGGGAGGGTACTGTTTCCGGGGGAGGACGGCGGTGTCCGCCAGTATTTGAGCCAGGGATCGGTGACCACTTAACGGTTTAGGCCCGTGTCTGTGCCCGTTTCTGTTCCCGTTCCCGACCGCCGGCTGCGGCCGGCCCGCTCGAGCGGCTTACAGACGGTCCGCAAGGACGGGCGCGACCGAGACGGCGCTCGAGCCGCGTTCGATCGTGTCGGTGCCGTAGATCGCCTCGACGCCGGCCCGCGAGAGTTTCGCGTACGCGTCGCGGGCGAGCAGCGGGTGCACGCAGGTGACGAATACGCGGCCGACGTCGCGCTCGCCGAGGACGCCCACGGCCTCGCTCATCGTCGATCCCGTGGCGATGATGTCGTCGGTGACGACGACGTCGCGTCCGGCCACGTCGACGTCGCTGGGCGTGATCTCGACGTCGGTGCCCGAGTGGCGGGTCTTCTCGAAGTAGTCGACCTCGCCTTCGCCCTCGCCGTAGGCGTCGCGGACCGTCTCCGCCAGGTCGACCGCGCCCGCGTCGGGTGAGAGAAAGACGGGATCCGTGAGATCCGCGGGCAGCGGCTCCGCGAGGCGACCCGCGGCGTCGACGGCGGTCGCCGTCGGTTCGAAGAACTCGCAGACGGCTTCCTCGTGGGGGTTGACCGTCAGCACGCGATCGGTCCCGCTCGAGACGGCGCGGGCGACCGCCCGCGCGGAGACGGGGTGGCCGGGCTCGAAGGCCTCGTCCTGGCGCGCGTAGCCCATGTACGGAAGGACCGTGACGACCTCGTCGGTCCCGGCTTCGCGGACGGCGTCTTGCAACTGGAGGAGTTCGAGGTGGGCGTCGCTCGAGACGGTAGAGCCGACGACGACCGCCCGATCCGGGTTCGCCTCGGCGACGCCGGGCGCGGCCGCGAGCAGTTCGCCGTCGGGAAACCGGTCGTACGCGACTTCGGCGAGCGGTACCTCGAGTTCGTCCGCGAGCGCGGCGGCGAGCGCCTGCGACGCGGATCCGCTGACGATCATACTCGGTCCCACAGCGCGGGACCTAAACCCGTTTTCGTTCTCTCGTTCTTCCACAGCGGTTCGACGGGTTTCCGTCACGGTTCCCCGGCCCGCGCAGTGTCGGTCTCGAGACGCGCGACAGTCGGCGGCAGGTCAGTCGCCGCCGTCGAACGGCTGACTCCCGTCCTCATCGCCGTCGTCGTCGCCGCAGTGCTCGCCGTCCGCGTCCGCGAGCACCGTCAACTCGCCGTCGCGGTCGACCAGCACGACGAGTTCGAGACAGGGTGCGCGGTTCCACGTCTCGGGATCGACCTGGACCGGGTCGTCGCCGTCGAGACGGGCCGTCACCCGGAACGAGCCCGGCTCCGTCGTCCAGTCGCGCTCGAGTTCGGTTCCGTCGGCCGACTCGAGTTCGTGGGTGCTCCAGTGTTCGATCTCGTCGCCGAACTCGACGACGACGTCGACGGTGTGGCTCCCGTCGTCGACGTTTTCGATACGGATGTCGCCGAGGATCGTTCCGTCGGAGGCGGACGAGTCGTCGTTCCCGTTTTCGGTCTCGGTCTCGGTTTCGGTCCCGGTTTCGGTTTCCACCCCGGAGTCGTCCCCGTTCCCGTCTCCGTCCCCGTCGGTCGTACCGTCGTTCTCTCCCTCCTCTGTCGAACAGCCCGCGAGTCCGCCGGCGAGTACGGTCCCGGTACCGGCGAGCAGGCGTCGACGTGATAGTTCCGCCATACGTCCCTTCCTCGAGAGTCCCGGGCCATTAATTCTACGTCAGACGCCGATCGGACCAATCGACGACCGCTCCGAGACGGCCGAGAGCCGTCACCGAACTGCCAGTCCGGTCACGTCGCGGACGCCGATCGAGCGGTCGCGCCAGCTATCGGTGTCGCCCTCCTCGGGATACGGCGCTTCCGACTCCGGCCCCGCGACGCGGACCGTCCCCGCTTCGGTGACGGCGTAGACCCGATCCCCGTAGGCGACGCCGACGATCCGTTCCGCTCCCGCGTCGGTTTCCGCCCACTCGCCGTCCTCGAACGCATAGAGCCTGTCGCCGGCGACCGCGTGGGCGCGTTCGATCGACCCCGGACTCGAGCGGGGGTCGATGTCGACGGCGTCGAACGGCCCCTCGAAGATCTCCATCCAGCCGTTGCCGAGCTTGTACAGCCCCTCGTCGGTCGCGGCCAGCGGCGCGCCCTCGCCGGCCGCGGCGACGTCGCGGACCTCCGTGAGCCCGGCGTGGTCGAGCGCGCCGTCGTGGACGCGGTAGACGCCGGCGTCGGTCCCGACGAGGTCGCCGTCGATGGCACGGACGTCCTCGACCGGTCCGTCCTCGGCGGCGTTCTCGACGGTGACCCAGTCCTCCCCCGGCGGCCGCCGTGCGACGCGGCCGTCGGGGCTCGCCGCGAGCAGCGCCGTGCCGTCGTAGCCGACGGCGACGGCGGGGCCGAAGCCGGTTTCGGCGAAGTCGGGGTCGGGATCCGGGTCGGCTCCCTCCGCTCCGGCCCCGTCCTCGACACCCTCGAGCACGAGGACGTCTTCCCCCGTGGCGATCGCCACCTGGCCCCCGGCCGCGGCGACGTCCCGGGCGTCGCAGCGTTCACACAGCGTGAACTCGCCGACGGTGTCGCCCGCGATCCGGACCTGGACGACCCCCATCGCGCTCGAGACGTACGCCTCCGTCACCGTTCTGCGCTCGTCGTAGACGCGCTTTTCCTCGATAGAGAGCATTCTTCGCGTACACCGTCGGTCCGGTCCGCCGAAAGCGTTCCCCTCGCTCCGAACGTGCGGGAGTTCGGTCGCCGACCGGCTCGAGGACCGGCCGGGAGTTCGGCCGGCGGCGACGCTTCCGCTCGCCTTCGGAATCCCTATGGGGAGTCCGACCGGAGTAACGCCCGATGGAAGTGTTCGGATCCAGCGGGACGCGGGGCGTCGCCAACGACGAACTGACGCCCGCGTTCGTCCTGCGCGTCGCGAAAGCGGCAGGGACGGCCTGGGGGGTCGACCGGGTTGCCATCGCGCGAGACACGCGCTACACCGGGCGCATGCTCGCCGACGCGGTCGCGAGCGGCCTGGCCAGTACGGGTACCGACGTCGATCGCCTCGGGGTCGTCCCCACGCCGGGGGCACAGTTCTACGCGGAACGCGAGGGCGTGCCGGTCATCGTCGTCACGGCCTCGCACAACCCGCCGCAGTACAACGGCATCAAACTCGTCGGCAGCGACGGGGTCGAACTCGCCGTCTCCGACCTCGAGCGCATCGAGGAGGCGCTGCTCGCGGAGAGCTACGCCGACGCGCCCTGGGACGAGACGGGCCGCGTCCGCGAGGTCGAGGGCGTCACCGCCGACTACGTCGACGCCCTGCTCGCGGCCGTCGACCGGGAGACGATCGCCGACGCCGACCTGACGGTCGCGCTCGATCCCGGCCACGGCGCCGGCGCGCTCACGAGCCCGGAGTTCTTCCGCGAACTCGGCTGTCGCGTCGTCACCGTCAACGGCCAGCCCGACGGCCACTTCCCCGGACGCGACCCCGAACCCGTCCCCGAGAACCTCGAGGATCTGGGACGACTGGTCCGGGCCACCGACGCGGACGTCGGCATCGCCCACGACGGCGACGCCGACCGCGCGATCTTCTTCGACGAGAACGGCGAGTACGTCGAGGGCGACGCCACCCTCGCCGCCCTCGCCGCCGCGGAACTCGAGGAGGGCGATACCACGGTATCGGCGGTCAACGTCTCCCAGCGGCTCGTCGACGTCGTCGACGACGTCGGTGCCGACCTCGAGTTGACGCCGATCGGCTCGACGAACATCATCACGCGGATCGAGGAACTCGAGGCCAACGGCCGGCGGGTCCCGATCGCGGGCGAGGGCAACGGCGGGATCTTCTTCCCCGGGTACCGGCTCTCGCGGGACGGGGCGTTCACCGCCGCCCGGTTCCTCGAACTCGTCGCGGAACGCCCGGTCAGCGAGATCGCCGCGCCGTACGACGACTACGCCAACGTCCGGCGCAACATCGAGTACGAGTCGACGGCCGAACGCGACGCGATGCTCGACGCCGCGGCCAACCACGCCCATTCGGCCGACGCCGACCTCAACACGCGCGACGGCTACCGCCTGGACTACGGCGACGCGTGGGTGCTTGCCCGTCCCTCCGGTACCGAACCGCTCGTCCGGATCTACGCCGAGGCTCGCGACGTCGACCGCGCGAACGGGCTGGCCGAGGAGATGTACGAGACGCTGCTCGACGCGAGAGACGAGGCCTGAGTTTCGACTCCGTTCTTTTTCCGACGGCGAGCGGCATCGGTTCAGGACCGGAGCCGCTCGCCGTACCGTGCCCCCAACCGCTCGGTCGCCAGCAACAGCCGGTGTGCAGCGAGCAGCACCGCCACGGCGAGGACGATCAACGCACCCTCGAGGACCGTCGAGAGCAGTCCCAGCGAGACGATCAGCGTCGTCGCGCAGGCCGGCGGGTGGCGGGTGTCGGTCGCGAGCATCCCGCCGGCGGTCAGCGTCGTCGCCACCACGCCGCTGGCCGCGAGTCGGAGCCCCGCGAGCGAGCCGGGAGCGGTCGTCGCCGTCATCGCGAGTCCCGGTGCGAGCAGGTGGTAGGCGGCGAGTCCGGCGACGACGCCGATCGCGTGGCCGCCGAGCACCCGCCGGGGCGAGGTCGCGTCGCTGTCCTGGAACATGGCGAGTACGAACGCGGACGGGCCGAGGCTGGGGAAGAGCATCGGGAGCCCCGACAGCCACGCCACGACGGCCGTCGTCGAGAGCAGGAGGCCGGTGTGTAGCGTCGTCCCCGTCCGGTCGTCCATGCCCGTCCGTTGCCCGCTCGAGCCCAAAACCCCGGCGCTTCGTCCTCCTGTGGCGCCGGAACTTCACTCGAGGGGACGAGCATTACGGAACGATCGTCACGGGAATCGACGCCCGGCGGGTCACCGCCTCCGCGACGCTGCCGAGCAACACGCGCGAGACGCCCGACCGACCCTCGCTGCCCATGACGATCGCGTCGGCGTCTCCCTCCCGGGCGTGCTCGAGGACGGCGTCGGCTGGGGTTCCCTCGACGACCGCCGTCTCCACGTCCCCGCCGTGGCCGCGAGCGGCGGCGAGGTCGCGGACGTCGGCGAAGAAGTCGGGTTCGTCCTCGCGGCCGCCCGCGTCGGGGATCGCCGGCCCGCCGCCGTAGGCCGCCTCGAGGTCGTCGACCGCGTGGACGACCGTGATCTCGGCGTCCGGAAAGACCTCGAGCGCGTGCTCGAGGGCGCGCCGAGCGGTTTCGGAGTCGTCCATCGGGACGAGTAGGTGTCTGGACATGGCGGGTCGTTGGCGGGCCGGGTAAAAATGGTCGGGGACTCGAGACGGACGGGACCGCGACTCAGATCGGATCTTCGACCTCGAGGGCGGCCTCCAGCCGCCGGCGCTCCTCACGCAAGGCCTCGAGTTCCTCCGCAACGCGGCCGTCGGCGACCCGCTCGCGTTCCTCGGCCGAGAGCTGTGCGACGGCCTCGGCGGCGGTCTGGAGCCGGTCGTAGTCGGGGTCGGCCGTTAGCCGACGAACCTCCCGCAGGCGCGCGACGGTCTCCTCGTCGGCGACGCGGTCGACGAACGGCCGGTACTCCCGCGCCCGACGCCGGAGTTCGCCGGCGGGGCCGGGCGGCCACTCGATCGTCAGCGGGGCGGCGTCGATCCCGTCGAGGAAGGTCCGCTGGGTCGCAACCCGTCGTTTGAGTACGTCCGCATCCGCGACGTAGTGGTCCAGTTTCGACCGCGAGTACTCGGCGTACTCGAGCAGTTCCGGGATCGTGTGCTTCCCGTCGGGGCTGTCCGCGACGTACTCTCGGAGGTCCGCTGGCGGCAGTTCGTAGCCGACGAAGGGGTACCACCGGCTGCGATCGAGGAGTTCGAAGACCTCGCGAGCCGACGCCTCGAGTCGATAGGACCCGAACCGGTCGCGAATCGCCTCGTTGTACGCCTCGATCGGCTCCCGCAACCGCTCGACGGGCGCGTCCAGGTCCGCGTCCGCGAGCTCGAGCAGCCGCTCGCGGTCGGCGATCTCGTCGCCGAGTTCCCGGCGTCGACGCGCCGCGGCCGTGCGAGCGTCGGCGATCCGTTCGCGGGCGTCCTCCCGGTCCCCCAGGAGTTCGTCGTACCGGGCCGCCGGCTCGAGGGCTGCGTGGGCGTTCTCGAAGTCCGACTCGCTGAGCCGGCGCTTGTCGATGGCGTCTAAGGCGTCCTCGAAGGCGTCCCGGTTCCGGAGGTCGTCCGGCAGGTTCTCGACGAGCGTCGCGAACTGCCCCTCGAGTTCGACGTAGGCCTTGAAGTTCTCCCGGCCGGTTCCCGTCGCCCGATCGACGTAGGACTCGAGGAGGTCGGTCGCCGAGCGGTAGGCGTCGGCGACCCGTTCGACGGTTTCCTCCCCCTCGTCGTCGATCCGGTCCTGGATCCGCTCGTACCGGTCGCGGGCGGCCTCGAGGGCCTCGAGCGGGGTGGTGCCGTTGTCGACTGCGGAACCGGCCCTCGAATCGCCGCGGCTACGGGCGCGTTCGCTCATTCGTTGTCGTCGTCGTACACCGCGTCGGGATCGAACACCTGCTCGCCGACGTTCTCACCCTCGATCGTCCGGTAGAAACACGACCGGTGGCCGGTGTGACACGCGCCGCCTTCCTGGTCGACGAGATAGAGGAGGGTGTCGGCGTCGCAGTCGACGCGGATCTCTTCGACCCCCTGGACGTGGCCGCTGGTCGCGCCCTTCTCCCACAGCTCGTCTCGGCTCCGGGAGTAGTAGTGAGCGCGGCCGGTCTCGCGGGTTCGCTCGAGGGCCTCGGGCGAGACGTAGGCGAGCATGAGCACCTCGCCCGTCTCGGCGTCCTGTGCGACGGCGGGGACGAGTCCGTCCTCGCCGAAGTCGACCGCAATGCCGTCGTCCATACCGAAGCGGTCGGTCGTCGGGGCGATAGGTCTTTTGCCGCCGGCAGGTCGTTCTCGGGGCCGCGCCGTCGATTCGCGGGCGACTGATCGGCCACTTCGATTTCGATCCCAAAGTCTGGGCGCTCGATAGCTTTCGATACACAGCCGCAAAAGGGGAAAAGCAGTCCGGCGTAGCTAGTCGTATGACTGACTCGAATCCGCTGCTCCGAACGATCGTCGTCGTACTCCTGGCGGTGCTCGCGATCCCGCTCGTGATGATGCTCGTCGCGATGCCGTTCGCCGGGGCGATGCACGCCGGCAGCGGTACCGGTACCGGCATGTGGTCCGGCGGGATGGGAACGACCGGCTGGCTGTGGATGAGCGCGGTCCCGTTGCTCTTGCTCCTCCTGCTGGGCTACGGGGCGATCCGGTTGCTCGGCGGCGACGACGGCGACGCAGCTCTCGAGGAACTCCGCCGGGCGTACGCCCGCGGCGACCTTACCGACGAGGAGTACGAGACACGGCGACAGCGTCTCGAGGCGGAGTCCAACGAGCCCTGAGCCCTGATCGAGGGCTCTCTCGTCGAATCGGCCTCGAGAGTCGCCCGGGACCGCTCCGAGAGACCGAGTGCTGGACCGAGGGATCCCGATTCGGATGGGCGGCAATTAAGGGGCGTGCTCGCTACTGGCCGAGTATGGAGGAGTATCTCACCTTTTATTTGAGCGCGCTCGTCTGTGGTGTTCTCGCCGTGGCAACCGTCGAAACGATCGTCGGCCCGGTTATCTTCGGTAGCATCGCGCTCTGGTGTTTGGTCAGGGGGACCGAACTCAGGCACGGTGAACTCCCCTGGTGGGGCAAGCGTATCCGCGGGCTGTTCGGCGGCCGAAAGGACTCGTAGAATTCCGATCGGGCACCGACGTTCTCACTCAGCGGACAGTCACGAGACGTTATTACTCCGTTCGTGGTGGCGGCTCGTATGGACCATACCGTGACGCGCCGCGGCGTCGTCGCGCTCGCGGCGGCCGGGCTGGCCGGCTGTCTCGGCAGCGACGACGAGCAGTCCGACGACCCCGCGGATACCGACGATTCCGCCGACAGCGATACCGATAGCGATCCCGAATCGAACGGCGACGACGCGGGCTCGCTCGAGCCACCGGAACGCGACATCGAACCCGACTGGGAGGCTGCCGCCGAGTTCCGGACCTGGCTGCTCGCGGACACCGTCCTCGACGGCAATCGCCGGTTCGACTACACGTCCGTCTTCCCCGAGGGGACCGAACTCGGGGCGGGATTCCCCGACGCTGTGGGGCTGTCGACCGACACCGTCGACGGCCACCTGATCCAGTCGTACACGCAGGTTTTCTTCGGGACGTTCGACCCCGAAGCTGTCCGCGAGGCCGTCAGCGAGGACGCCGAGACCGCCGACGACCTCGAGGTCGTCGACGACTACGAAGGGTACGCGGTCCTCGAGCAGTCAGTCGGTGGCGACACCCGGCGGCTCGCGGTCGGCCCGGACGCCGTCGTCGTCGGCCGGGATTACGAACGCCGGATCGACGCTCACCGGGGCGAGTACGAACGGCTCGAGGAAGCCGACTCCGAGTTCACCCACCTGTTCCGGGAACTGCCCCACGACGAGACGATCACCGGCCATTACGGTGCGCCTGCGGCCGAGGGCGTCGACGTCGACGGTGTCTACCTCTGGGGCGTCTCGAGCGAGTCGCCGACGGCCGACGAGTTGACGTGGAAGTTCGTCTTCGCCCGGGAGGCGGACCTGACGGAGGACGCCCTCACGTCGCTCGAAGAAATATCGGCGGACGTCCGCGAGTCGGGAATCGATGGGCGGACGGCGACGGTGGTCGGCGCGCCGCCCTCGTTCTCCTAGGGCGGTCAGGCCTGGCCGTTCAGCGTGATGTAGTTGACGCCGATGATCCGGTCGTCCTCGTTCAACTCCGCTTTGGCCTCGTCGGGGACTTCCGTGTCGACGTTGTAGACGGTCAGTGCCTCGCCGCCGTGAGCCTCGCGGGCGTTGAACATCCCCGCGATGTTGACGCCGTGTTCGCCCATGACGCTGCCAATGAGGCCGATGACGCCGGGTTCGTCGGTGTTCCGGGTGACGACCATCTTCCCGTGGGGAATGGCGTCGACGCGGTAGCCGTCGATCCGGACGATGCGCGGGTCGTCGCCGGCGAACAGCGTGCCGTCGACCGCGAGTTCCTCCTCGCCGTCGCTGACTGCCACCGAGATCAGGCTCTGGAAGTCCTCGGCCTGTCGGGTCTTGGACTCGGTGACGTCGACTCCGCGGTCCTCCGCGATCTGGGGCGCGTTGACGGCGTTGACCTGCCACTCGAGCGGTTCGAAGACGCCCTTCAGGGCGGAGGCGGTGACGAACTCGACGTCCTCGTCGGCGATGTCGCCTTCGTAGGTGATCTCGACTTCCTCGATGCGGCCGTCGAGCAACTGGGCGGCGACCTTGCCGGCGGTCTCGGCGATCTCGATGTACGGCTCGAGGCGCGGGAACGCGCTCTCGTCGATCGAGGGCGCGTTCAGCGCGTTCGCGACCGGCTCACCCTCGAAGGCGGCCACCACCTGATCGGCGGTCGAGGTCGCGACGTTCTCCTGGGCGGCCTCCGTCGAGGCGCCGAGGTGGGGCGTGACGATGATGTCGTCGTGTTCGAGCAACGGCGAGTCTTCGGGCAGGGGTTCCTCGGCGAAGACGTCCAGCGCCGCACCGGCGAGGGTGCCGTCCTCGACTTTCGCCGCGAGGGCGTCCTCCTGGACGATCCCGCCGCGGCCGACGTTGACGAGGTAGCCGTCCTCGAGCATGTCGAGTTCCTCCTCGCCGATCATGCCCTCGGTCTCGGGAGTCAGCGGCGTGTGGATCGTGAGGAAGTCGGCGCGGGAAAGACAGTCCTCGAGATCGACGAGTTCGGCGCCGAGGCGGGTGGCCCGTTCCTCGGAGATGTAGGGGTCGAAGGCGACGATGTCCATCCCGAGCGAGTCGAGTTTCTTCGCCACTTCCTGGCCGACCCGGCCGAGACCGACGACGCCCAGCGTCTTCCCGTCGAGTTCGGCCCCGAGGTAGTCGCTTTTCGCCCACTCGCCGGCCGTGAGCCTGACGTGGGCCTGTGGGATCGAGCGCGCGACGGCGAAGGTCATCGCGACGGTGTGTTCGGCCGCCGCGCGGACGTTCCCCTGTGGCGCGTTGGCGACGATGACCCCCTTGTCGGTAGCGGCGTCGATGTCGATGTTGTCGACGCCGATCCCCGCGCGACCGACGATGACCAGTTCCTCGGCGGCCTCGAGTACCTCCTCGGTGACTTCGGTGCCCGAGCGGACGATCAGTCCGTGGGCGTCGGATACTGCCTCGAGGAGGTCCTCGCCCTCGAGTTCGTACCCCGTTTCGACCTCGTGACCGGCGTCTCGCAGGACGTCCAGACCCGCGTCGGCGATCGGGTCCGTAACGAGTACCTTCATGCGCGAGACAATCGAGCGCAGCAGGTAAACCCTTCCGTTGTCGCAGTGACTGGCAAAAACTACCACAACCGTAGCCGTCGTGAGGCCCGCAAGCACGAGCGTTCGAATCCGCTCCCGACGTTTCGAGTCGAGTCAGAGCGTGATCAGCGCCGCACCGATCACGACCAGCACCGCGCCGCCGACGACGCCCCTGGTCACCCGCTCGAGGTCGCGCAACAGCACCGCGGCGAACACGAGCGTAAACAGCGGCGCGGTCGCGACCAGTGGGTCGACCATCGCGATCCGGCCCTCCTCGAGGCCGAGCGCGGCCATCAGCGAGAGCATCGCTGCGGTCGTCAGGAGGCCGCTCCCGGCGAAGTAGCGGTAGGAGGCGCGGGGCTTCT
This sequence comes from Halobiforma lacisalsi AJ5, assembly GCF_000226975.2. NCBI lineage: Archaea > Methanobacteriati > Methanobacteriota > Halobacteria > Halobacteriales > Natrialbaceae > Natronobacterium > Natronobacterium lacisalsi. The sequence continues at coordinate 1,166,888 of NZ_CP019285.1, forward strand.
CGAGGACGTCGCGGCCGCCGACGGCGGCCACGTAGGCGACGAGCGCGATCAGTCCCGCGGTCTCGTTGATCGTCACGGCCTCGAGCGCCGACAGCGGCGTCTCGAGCATCCCGTACCGGCGGGCGACGTTCGCGACGGCGAAGGTGACCGCGGCGGCGATCGGCCACAGCAACTCGCGGGGCTGCCACCCCGAGAGGTCGCCGCCCTGCGAGGCCGTCAGCGAGGCGAGGCCGGCGACGAGGATCACGACGCCGACGCCGGTGACCGGGCCGAGCGGTTCGTTCAGGAACAGCAGCGCGATCAGGGTCGCGAACAGCGGGCGCGTGCTCAGGATCGTGCTGTTGAGGCTCGCGCCGACCTTGTCGACGCCGACGAAGATGGTGATTCGGCCCAGCGCAGTGCCGATCACGCCCGCGAACGCGAAGACGGCAGCCGTCTCGAGAGTCAGGCCCGTAAACGCCGACCGGCCGTAGAGGAGCGCGATGACGAGCCAGTAGATCGACGAGTCGACGACCACGACGACAAGCGACGCCTGGACCGAGCCGCCGCCAGCGGCCATCCCGCGCTTGTCGAAGATCGGAGCCAGCCCCCACAGGATCGCCGGGAGCAGGGCGAGCGCGAGAACTTCGAGGGTCGCGCTCGATTCGATCCCGAGGGCGAGCGCGAGGGGGCCGGTCATCGCGGCGGACCACCCGTCGTTCTCCTCCGTCCGGCGGCTTCGCCGGGCGATCCTCGAAGGCGATGTGGGTGCCAGCGGACCCCCGGTCGGGGCTGCCGGCTAGACGGCCTCGAGGGCGTCGTCGGATCGCGTCGTCGCGACTCGTCCATCGATCGTCCGAATCTGGGGACGGCACCGGGGAGAACGTTGTGGTTGCGGCGAGTACGCTCGAGTCCAGAGTCCACCCTCGAGTTATCACTGAACTGGAACGACGGCTACCGTTATTTACGGCGGGAGCGTACCCTCTCGTATGTACGACCGCATCCTGCTCCCGACGGACGCCGAGAAGGGGACCGAACAGGCGATCGAACACGCCATCGCCGTCGCGGACCACGCCGATGCGGAACTGCACCTGCTGTACGTCGTCGACAGCGACGTCTACGGCTCCTACACCGGCGACGAGTACGTTCACGAGTTCGAGGGCCTCGAGTCCGCCCTCGAGCAGGAGGGCGAGGACGCGCTCGAAGCGGCCGCGGAATCGGCCCGGGAGGCCGGCCTCGAGTCGACGACGGTCGTGCGCCACGGCTCGCCCCACGAGGTGATCATCGACTACGCCGAGGAGGCCGACGTCGACCTGATCGTCATGGGGTCGAAGGAGCGCTCGGGCGAGTACCGCCGGTTGCTCGGCAGCGTCACCGACCGCGTTGCGCGACTGGCCTCGCGTCCGGTGACGATCGTCAAGACGCCGGTCGAGGAATAACCCTACCACTACTCGAGCGCCGCAACCGCCCGCACCGGCGCGCCGTCGCCCTCCCGCAGCGGCAGTGGAAACGCGTAGAGGGTAAACCGGTCGGGGAGCCCCGCGAGGTTCGTCAGGTTCTCGAGGACCGGCAGGTCCGCCCCCAGGAGTTCGCGGTGGGCGGGGAAGCCCTCGGGTTCGTCCGCCGGTTCGACGTCGGTCGACGTGGGCGACGGCGTCGGATCCGGGCTCAGCGTATCGGTCGCCACGCCACAGCCGGCTTCCCTGAGCAGGCTCGCCGCCTCCGGCGCGAGGTACGGATGATCGCGGTACGCGTCGGTATTCCAGTGGGCGTCGTGGCCGGTCCGGATCGCCAGCAGGTCCGCCGAGTCGTCGACCTCGAGGGCGTCCACTATCGCTTCGGCTCCGATCCGCTCGCGTGGCTCGCATGGCGAGACGTCGACGAACCGGGCGTCGAAGACGTACTCGCCGACGTCGCGGTCCTCGAGCGTGTCGCCGTCGGGTTCGGTGTGTGCCGGCGCGTCGATGTGGGTCCCGGTGTGGCTCCCACAGTGAAGTTCCCGGACCGCGACGCCGTCCTCCGGGATCGTCGCGGCCCGCGAGACGTCGACTGCGGGGTCGCCGGGAAACGTCTGCATCCCGGATTCGATCGGCTGCGAGAGGTCGCGGTACATACATTCCGGTTCGGCGCCGGACTCGAAGTAGCTGTGGTCGGCGGGGCGGCAAAACGCGGTGGAACCTGAACTGGTTTATCCCGTCGCTCACAACCTCCGACGATGACAGTCGTCGCCTTCGACTTCGACGGGACGCTTTCCGACTCCGAGATGACCGTCCTGCTCGGCGAGCGCCGCGGCGTCGCCGACGACATGGCCGCGATCACCGAGCGCGCGATGAACGACGAGATCGGCTACGCCGAGAGCCTGCGGGAACGCGCGGCCCTGCTCGAGGGGCTGCCGGCCGAGGACGCCCGGACAGCCTTCGACGAGGTCGAACTCCGCGAGGGGGCGGCCGACCTCGTCGCCGACCTGAACGACGCGGGCGTCACCACGGCGATCCTGACCGGCGGGTTCGAACGCGGCGTCGCGGCCGCGCTCGAGCGTGAGGGCGCGTCGGTCGACCACATCGTCTCGAACCGACTCCCGATGGAGGACGGGCGGCTCACCGGCGAGGTCGAGGGCCCGCTAATCGAGGGCACCAAGGACGACGCGCTCGAAGAACTGGCCGCCGACGTCGGCGTCGACCTCGCCGACACCGTCGCGGTCGGCGACGGGGCCAACGACCTGCCGATGCTCGAGGTTGCGGGCCTCTCGATCGGGTTCGAACCGAAGCCAGCCGTCGAACCCGCCTGCGACGTCGTCGTGAACTCCATGGACGAAGCCCGCGGGACGCTCGTCGAGGAGGGCGTCCTCGCGGACGACTAACCGATCGCTGAACGACGGCACGACCGCTCTCCTACTACTGACAGTACGACGTGAAGCCGATCGTTCCCCTGGAGTAGCCGCCAACGGTGACGACGCCGAATTCACGATCGACTTCGTATCGACTTCTGTCCGACAGTATAATCGCTGATTAGCCACGTTCCTCGATCGGCAATAGCCTCGAACCAGCCAGGTTCCCGGTTCTCCCGGCGCGCTCTGGTCACCCGTCCGAACGGTCTTCTCGAGGGAATTGTCCGGTCTAACTGCCGATTTCGCGATCGGGCAAGTTATTAACTCGAGACCGAGTAAGTAGTTTTGATGATGTGGCAAGACCTCGTGTTCCTGATCGGGAGCAGTCTCTCAGTGGTATTTCTGGCACCGACGCTTCGTGACTCGGACGCCTGCGTTCCGCTCGGAACGAGCGTCCCGTCGATGACGATCGGGTACGTCTACTCTCTGACGTTCGCGAGCCTCGGTATGACCTTCTCGGCGACGGGTTCGTTCACCGCCGGATCGATGTGGGCGCTGATCGCACTCTTTCGATCCCCCGGTGCACAGTCCTGGATGCTCACCCGGCGCGAGGAGATGGCCCTCTTCGTTCTGGATACCGCCCGCTGGGCGAAGCGACGTGCGACCGGTTCGGACTCGCTCGACCAGTACGAGATCGATCGCCCGGTCTACGACCAGGCGGCCGACTGATTCGATCGATCTTCGACGCTCTCGCTTTTCCCGCTCGAGTGGGTTCCTGACCGCTGTTCTTCCCTCGTATTGGGCGTATGAAAATATCATCGGCGAATAGATTTATTGTTACTTGTTCACCAGTACCGCTGTATGTCACGGTTGGCTACGGTCGGAAAGGTACTCATTATCGGGGGATTGCTCGCACTGGTTTTCGGCACTACCGCAGGGGGTGTCGGCAGCCCTGAAGCCGCTTCGTTGCTCGTTTTCGGGGCGTTGCTGGTCGGACTGAGTCGGTTCGACGTTTCGTTGCCCGGCGTGAAGAGCCAACTCGCGCTCGACCGTCAGGACGTCGTCGCGTCGACGGACTGGTCGCGCATCGGGAAGTACACGCTCCGGAGCTCGTTCGGGAGCGCACTCGCCGTGTCCGGCGGCGTGCTGTTCGTCCTCTCGCTCGCCTTACAGGAGTTCTCACAGGCGGGCCTGTGGGCGACCGTCGCGGCGGCCGGGGTCGTCGTACAGGCCGTTTCCTGGCGGTTCGCCCACGAGATCGCGGCCGATCGAACGCACACGATATCGGTTCGGGCGCCGGACGTGTTCTCTCTGCACTCGTTTCACATCGCGGTCCGACAGCGAGCCGAGGATCTGGGGTATCGGATCGTCACGAACGCGTCGCCGGCCGAAAGCGGGTCGCAGTCGCCGATCGACGACGACGTACTCCACGCCAGGGGCGGATTCAAGGCCCGAAAGCGTCCGATCGAGGACGCGAAGCCGCTCGCGTCGGAACTCAACGATCCCTACGCCGAACGGCTCCTGACGGTGACGACGCTCGGCGTCTTCGCGCTCTCGCTCGGAATTCTCGTGTTCTCCGTCGGCGACGAACTGGCCGAGAGCCTGCCGATCCTCGGGATTCCGCTCGCCCTGTTCGGGGTCGCGGTGATCGCCTACGACTACGTCACCCGTACTCGAGAGTGGGGCGAACTCTACTGCGTCGAGGAAGGGACGGCCTACGCCACGCGGACGAACGAGTACGCCGACGACGTCCTCGAGGGCGTCGAGTACAGCGTCGATCCGTCGGTCTCCTCGCCGGCGACCGGCGCGGTCCTCTCCGTGACCGTCGGCGCGAAGTGCACCTCCCTCTACGACGAGGACCGACTCGAGTCGGACTTCGAGGAACTGGCCGAGGCAGTCGAAACCGCGGCCGCGGAGTTCCAGTCGAACGCGCTCGGCGAGAGCGCAGACGAGGGACCGACGGTGCTCACGCACACGGAACCGGGGACCGGCGGCCGGAGCGGGGAGACGGAGCCCGATTCCGACTCCGCAGCCGTCGGTCAGGAGTGAGGTCGCGCGAACGGGAGCAGTAGAGTCGTAGGTCGTTTTTCCCGTTTCGCGTCGGTTCCGCGTTCTCGAGGCTCGCCTCAGGCGGAAAACAGGCTCGCGTGTACCGGCGCGAAGTCGTCTTCGTCGGGGTCGTCCGTGTCGACGATCGCTCGGGCCGACAGCCCCTCCTCGAGCAGGCCCGACAGCGGCGGGCCGACCTTCTCGGGTTCGACCAGGAAGGCGTCGTGGCCGTGGTCGGAGTCGACGACGTGGTGGGCGACGTCGACGCTCGCCTCGCGGGCGGCCTCGGCCAGTGATTCGGACTGTTCGACGGTGAAGTGCCAGTCGCCGGTAAAGGAGAGCATCAGGAGTTCCCCCTCGAAGGCTGCGAGCGCGTCCGCGTCGTCCTCGTACCCCGCAGAGAGATCGAAGTCGTCCATCGCGCGGGTCAGGTAGAGGTAGCTGTTGGCGTCGAACCGGTCGACGAACTTCTCGGCCTGGTAGTCGAGGTAGGACTCGACCTCCCGATACGGAAAGAACGCGGCCGCGGGATCCGGCGGCTCCTCGCGGACGGTCTCGCGACCCGCCGATCGGCGGCCGAACTTCCGGGCCATCGACGCCTTCGAGAGGTACATGATGTGGCCGATCTGGCGGGCGCGGGCGAGGCCGTCCTCCGGCTCCGGGCCACCGTAGTAGTGGCCGCCCGCCCAGTTCGGATCGCTGGTAATGGCTCGTCGGGCGACGGTATCGAGCGCGAGACACTGCGCGTCGAGCCTGGCGGCGGCGGCCACGACGGCGGCGCGCTCGAGGTCGTCGGGGTAGCGCCGGAGCCAGTCCAGGACGTTCATCCCGCCGACGCTGCCCCCGACGACGGCGTGCAGTCGGCCGACGCCGAGTTCGTCCAGCAGTTCGCGCTGGGCGCGGGTCCAGTCGCCGACCGTAACCGGTGGGAAGTCGGTGCCGTAGGGCTCGCCGGTCTCGGGGTTCTCGCTTGCGGGTCCGGTCGTCCCGTAACAGGAGCCCGGCACGTTTGCACAGACGACGTAGTACTCGGTGGTGTCGATCGCCTTCCCGGGGCCGACGACGTCGCCCCACCACGCGCGGGCCTGTCCCGCGGTGTCGTCGTCGGCGTCCGGCCGGCGGGCGACGTGGGAACTTCCGGTCAGGGCGTGACAGATCAGCACGGCATTGTCACCCGTGAAGTCGCCGTACGTCTCGTAGGCTACCTCGAGCGACGGGATCGATTCGCCCGAGCGGAACTCGAACTCGCCGAGGTCGACCGTGTCTCTGGCGGTCACGTTACTCCCCCTCCTCGCTCGGACGTGTTGACGGTTCTGGATCGGCGCTTGCCCCGCTCGCCCGCGTCGCCCGCGTCGCCCGCGTCGCCCGATCGATCGCCTGCTCGAGATCCGCCAGGATGTCCTCGGGGTCCTCGATTCCCACCGACAGCCGGACGAGGTCGGGCGTGACGCCCGCCTCCTTCTGTTCTTCGGGCGATAGCTGGCCGTGGGTCGTGCTCGCGGGGTGGGTGACCAGCGTCTTCGCGTCGCCGATGTTCGCGAGGAACGAAGCCAGTTCCACGCTCTCGCAGAACGTCTTCCCCGCCTCATAGCCGCCGCGGGCGGCCGTCTCCCCGTCCCCGGCGCCGGTTTCGAGCCCGAACGCGATCATCCCGCCGAAGTCCTCGAGGTATCGGGCGGCGTTGTCGTGAGTCGGGTGGCTCTCGAGTCCGGGGTAGGTGACCCAGGCGACGTCCTCGTGGTCCGCGAGGTACTCGGCGACGATTGCCGCGTTCTCGCAGTGTCTTTCGACGCGCAGCGGCAGCGACTCGAGTCCCTGCAGCGTCTGCCAGGCGTCGAACGGGGACTGCTGGTTGCCGAGCGTCCGCAGCGACCGGTATCGGGCCGCGGCCGCGAACGGGGCCTCCGGGAAGTCCCGCGAGAAGTCGACGTCGGGGTAGGCGTGGTTCTGTCCGGCGAGTTCGTCGTAGCCGTGTTCGCCCCAGGGGAACGACCCGCCGTCGACTAAGACGCCGCCGATCGTCGTCCCGGAGCCGTGGAGCCACTTGGTCGTCGACTCCCAGACGACGTCGGCCCCGTGCTCGAGCGGGCGACAGAGCGCCGGCGTCGCGAAGGTGTTGTCGACCACGAGCGGGACGCCGTGATCGTGGGCGAGGTCGGCGAGGCGTTCGAAATCGGGGGTGACGAGCGACGGGTTGCCGATCGTCTCGACGTGGACGAACGCGGTGTCCCCGTCGATCGCTGCCTCGTAGGCGTCGTACTCGAGGGTGGGCACGAACCGGGGCTCGATGTCCCGCCGTGTCGCGGTCGTCGAGAGGTAGGTCGTCGTCCCGCCGTAGGTGTCGGTCGAACAGACGACGTTGTCGCCGGCCGTCGCGAGGAGCAGCGTCGCCGCGTCCAGCGCTGCCATTCCGCTGCCCGTCGCGACCGCGCCTGCCCCGCCCTCGAGCGTCGCGAGGCGTTTCTCGAGTGTCCGAACCGTCGGGTTCGCGATCCGGGAGTAGATGTAGCCGTCGTCCTCGAGGGCATATCGCGCGGCGGCCGTGTCGGCGTCCTCGAAGACGTAGGAGGTGGTCTGGTGGATCGGTGTCGCTCGCGCGCCGGTCGCCGGATCCGGTCCCTGACCGGCGTGTACGCTCCGTGTCCCGAACCCTCGGCTGGTCGGGTCGGCGTCGTCCCCGTCGCTCGCGTCGTCGCTCATGTTTAGTACGCATACTCCTACACGTGTATATGCGTCGTAGTAACGGCAAAATCCGCTGACCATGGGTTCGACTGGCAAGGGCCCGGTTCCGATCGCTACACTGAAACTCCGTCCGCGTAACCCTCATGCGTGTCGCGACCCCCCGAACCGTCCGACGCCGCGGACGCGTCAGATGCCGACGCCGAGCGAGAGTCGGACCGCTCGAGGCCGACAGCGGGGGCTCGAGCCGTCCTCGCGAGCGGCATCCTGCTCGGAGTCGTCATGCTCGCCGTCCTCCTGACCGACCGCCGGCACATGCTCGCGGCCAACTTCGAGGTCTACCGGGTCGCCGCCGAAACGGCCCTCGCCGGCGGGAACTTCTACGACGTCGCGCCCGAACGGTTCCCCGAGTTCTACTACCTCTACCCGCCGATCACGATCGTCCCGTTCCTCCCGTTCGCCGCGGTCGGCCGGTGGTCCGGCTTCCTCGTTCACACCGCCCTGGAGATCGCGCTCGCGCTCTCCCTGGCGGCACTGATCGCTCGCTGGATCGAGCGCCACCGCCCGCTCGCCGCGCTCGACCGCGCGCTGATCGCGGGGTTCGTCGTCGCGTCGATCCACTCCGTGCCCTCGCTCGTGTACGGGCAGGTCAATCTCCGGATGGCGCTGTCGGTCGGCGTCGGCCTGTTCCTGCTCGAGCGGGCTGTCGCCGACGATGACTCGCGACTCGAGGGGGTCGCCGGCGTCGCGCTCGGAGCCGCGGCGCTGCTGAAGGTCTTCCCGGCCGCCGTCGGCGTCTGGCTCCTCCGCCTGCGAGCGTGGCGGGCGGTGGGAGCTGCGACCGCGACCGGCCTGGGCGGCCTCGCGCTGGGTGCTGTGGCCTTCGGTCTCGACCGCACCCGGACGTTCTTCTTCGAGGCCCTGCTCCCCCGGAGCGACGGCGAGGCGTTCGTCGGTGGCCTCGACCCGGTCGCGCCATACGTGACCGTTCGGCGGCCGCTGTCCGTCCTCGTCGACCTCGAGCCGACGGCGCTGTCGGCGGTCGCCGCCATCGGTTTGCTCGTCCCGCTCGGGTTCGTCTACGCTGGTCCGCTCGAGACGCCGGTCGATCGGCTCGTGGCCGCGCACGCGACCGTGCTCGCGGTCTTCGTCTTCTTCCCGTCGTTCCCACTGTACTACGTGATCGCGTTCGCGACGCTGCTCCCGCTGCTGTACCTGCTCGAGGACCCCGCCGTTCGGGGCCTGTTCCTCGGCGGCGCGGGGCTCGCGAACCTGGCGATCACGGCCGGGACGCTCGAGGACGTCGCGGCCGCGACACCGCCGGCGGTGGGGGAACCGCTGCTGGCGATCGGGACGCCGATACTGACGCTCGCAACGCCGATGCTCGTCGGCTGTCTGCTGATGCTCGCAGGGTGTATACTGTATCGGTTCCGGCGGAGCGGTCGATCGCCCGAGTAACTGTCCGTCGCTCGAGGCCGGGGCCGCTCACGACCGCCAGAACGCGGGCGTCAACAGGACGAGCACGGGGATGATCTCGATGCGACCGATCCACATCATGACGATCATGATCGAGCGGGTCGTCGTCGGGAACCCGTGGTAGTTGTCCATCGGTCCGGCCATCCCGAACGCCGGGCCGATGTTGAGGAAGATCGAGGCCGCCGCGCTCAGCGCCTCGAACTCGGTGACCGCGGTCCCCGAACGGGCCGCGTCGACGACGATAACGACCGTCAGCAGGAAGAAGATGACGATGGCCAGCAGGACGTAGTTGAAGATGTCGTTGATCGTCTCCTCGTCGACGACCTCGCTGCCCAGCCGCAGCGGCCGGACCGCGTCGGGATGGACCGACGTGAAGAGGTTCCGTCGAAACGTCTTCAGGACGACCAGCCAGCGCAGCGACTTGATCGAACAGGTCGTGCTCCCGGCCATCCCACCGAGGAACATACACAGGAACAGCGCGTGTTTCGCACCCGGGGTCCAGACGTTGAAATCGGTCGAGGCGTACCCGGTCGTCGTGATCATCGAAACCACGTTGAACAGCCCGTGGCGGACCGTTTCCTCGAGATTCCTTCCGATATCGGGATCGAACCAGAGGATCCCGACGACCACCGCGCCGAAGAACGCGATCGTCCCCAGATAGAACCGGAACTCCTCCGACTCGAGCGGGCGCTGGAACTCCCCCTGCGTGAGATAGTACAGCAACACGAAGTTCGTCGAGCCGACGATCATGAACGGGATGATCGCCCACTGGACGATCGGCGTGAACGCCCCGACACTCTCACCTTCCGGCGAGAATCCGGCGGTGGCGACGCTGGTCAACGCGTGTGAGACGGCATTGAAGAGGTTCATCTGTGGTGCCAAACCGAGCAGATGGAGTCCGTAGAGGACGGCGACCGCAAGCAGCGTGAGACCGACGTACAGCCCCCAGATCAGCCGTGCCGTCTCGGAGATCTGGGGGCGGAGCTTCCGGACGTTCTGGGTCTGGGACTCGGTCTCCATCAGCTGGGCACCCCCGACCATCAGGTGCGAGAGCAAACCGATGGCGACGATCAGGATCCCCAATCCGCCGAGCCACTGGAGGAGCTGTCGCCACAGCAGTATCGACCGGTCGTGGATCGTAAAGTCCTCGAGGACGGTCGCGCCGGTGGTCGTCAGCCCGCTCATGCTCTCGAAGAGCGCGTCGACCGGGTGGGCGATCGTTCCCGTGCCCGCGACGAAAAACGGAACGGCTCCGACGACGGCGACGCCGAGCCAGGTGAGCGCGACCATCAGGAACGACTCGCGCTGGCCGAGGTCACGGTCCGCTTTCAGCTGCTCGAGGGCGGTCCCGACGACGACCGTGATGGCGATGGCGACGAGGAACGGACGTGGATCGTCGCCGTCGAGCAATGCGAGACCCAGCGGGGCTGCGAGTGGCACGGCCAGCCACCGCAGCACGGTGCCCGTGAGGCTACAACTCGAGCGCCAGTCGACGCGAATCCTCATCGACTGTCCTGTCCTGTGAGGGGGAGACCCATAACAGATACGGTAACGACACCGGTTACGGAGGCAAACTGCAAGCTACCGGGTGTCGGGTGTCGGCCACGGGAAGAAGCGTGTCGAGGAGCGAGACGGACCGGTGGAGGGCGCATCCGGGCGATGGTCCGATCCGGCGGTTAGAGCTCATGGGCTCATGGGCTCATGGGCTCATGGGCTCATGGGCTCATGGGCTCATGACTTCACGACTGGTTGTAACCGTGTCCGAGGTACAGCGCGAGGACGTTGAGACCGAGCAACAGCAGGAAGGTCAGCGTCACGCTCGGGTCACCCAGTCCCTGCGCGAGCAGCGGGACGTGAACGAACGGGAGGGCGATGGCGACCCAGAACGAGAGGAACTGTGCGGGGCCTTTCAGCGAGCGGACGATACGGCGGCGTCGGTCGTGCTGGCGGTCCGTCTCAGGGCCGGACGGACCGATCGATTCGTTCGAAAGCGGGGAGGGGTTCGACATCGGGATCACCTCTTCTCGATCACGATATTCATCCTGGGGAGGATATAAGGGGGTGAATATTGACTCGGTTTCGGTCCGTTTCACGTCATTAGCCGCTGGCCAACGTCGTTTCGTGGTGACTTTAGAACGTCGTTAAAATTTTATAGAGCGATCTGCGGGCGTTTTCCGGTTTCGTCGTCGCTATCGGGTCAGGAGGGGCGAAGTCGGGAGCGGTGCCCGCCACCGGAGCGAGCGCAACCGCCTTGTACCGCGGGTCCGATCGGTTCGACATGAGCGACCACGATCGCACCGCGACCGTCACCCGCGAGACCGCCGAGACGGCGATCGACTGTACCGTGACGATCGACGGCTCCGGCGACGCCGACGTCGAGACCGGGATCGGTTTCTTCGATCACATGCTCGAGTCGTTCGCCAAACACGGCCTGTTCGACCTCGAGGTCGATTGTGACGGCGACCTCGAGATCGACGACCACCACACGGTCGAGGACGTGGCGATCGTCCTCGGGGAGGCGTTCGACGAGGCGCTGGGCGACCGTACGGGGATCGTCCGGTACGCCGACCGGCGGGTTCCCCTCGACGAGGCCGTCGCGGGTGCAGTGGTGGACGTCAGCGGGCGGCCCCGGTTCTACTTCGACGGGACGTTCTCACAGGCGTCGATCGGCGGGTTCACGAGTGACATGGCGCGTCACTTCGCCGAAACGCTCGCGATGAACGCCGGCCTGACGTTACACCTCGAGGTGACGGGCGAGAACGCCCACCACGAGGTGGAGGCGCTGTTCAAGACGCTGGCTCGGACGGTAGACGATGCGACGCGGCTCGACGAGCGCCGGGAGGACACGCCGAGTACGAAGGGAGCGCTCTAGTCGAGCGGGCGGGCTCTCTCCCCTTCCTGTTCCTGTTCCTCGTCCCCGTTCTCGACCTCGACCTCGACCTCGACTTCGGCCTCGGCCTCGCTCTCGACGTCCTCCCCGGTTTCGCTCGCCTGCAGGCCCTCGCCGACGAGCGACTCGGTTCCATCGTGTGCCCGAATGTCTCCCCGCTCGAGGGCCGGATTGACCGTTTCGACCGTCTCGGGCGGTACCTTCTCGGTCACCCGGAACTCGGAGACGGGCGAGACGATGCCCCAGGCCGCGCCGGCCGCGTGGAGCACGACGGCCAGCGGCGTCGCGAGGAGAAACGCCGGCCACAGGTACGGCTCGAGTCGGTAGGCCCGGATTCCGAACCACATGAACACGACGAGCACGACCGCAAGCGCCGCCGAAATCCCGCCGAACGCTCGAGCGAGCACCCCCAGCGTTCCCGTCTCGACGATGCCGCCGAAAACCCACGCCAGGACGAGCGGGGAACAGGCCCAGACGACCACCCGCGTCCCGTACAGCGGCCGGTACGAGAGCGGGAGGATACCACCGTCCTGGAGCGAACCGGAGATCCAGCGCCGGCGCTGGCGGATCATTGCCGATATCGTGGGCGGGGCCTGGTTCCGGAACCGGGCGTCGACCACCCGAAACGAGAACTCCTCCTCGCGGGCCGCCCGCCAGACGAAGTTCGTATCTTCGGTGACGGTCCCGACGTCCCACCCGATCCGTTCCTCGAGGTCGCGTCGAACCGCGATACCGCCACCCCAGGCGTAGAGGGGATATCGCAGCCGTGGAAACGCGAACTGCTCGAACTGGTAGCCGGTGCGGAACACCTCACAGCAGTAGGTGAGCCACGATCCGGTGTAGATCGGCAGCTCCGTGAACTGGACGACGTCCGCGTCCGGAACGCCGGTGAACTCGGTGACGATGGTGTCCTCGTCGAGGTAGAGGACGTACTCCGTCTCACACTGGAGCGTCTGACTCGCCCATTCGAGCGCTCGTCCCTTGTTCGTCGCCTCGCAGTCGAACTCCTCGGGGACGACGTGTACCGTCGCCCCGTCGACGTCGATCGGCGTTTCGGCGATCACGTGGACGTCGTCGATAGCCGACGGGACCGAATCGACGGTCCCCTGGACCACGCGCTCGCCGTCGACGGTGAGGATCCGGACCTGGACGTCCTCGAGTCCCCACTCGAACCGCTCGTCGTCCGGAGCACGGGAGAGTACGAACACTTCGTACAGCCACCACAGGGCCGAGAGGGCGTACAGCCCGAACAACGTGCCGAGCAGAACGAAGAGCGCGATCGAGAGGGCTGACGAGAGGGTTGCGGTGTTCACCCCGCTTCCTAGAAGCGTTCGGAAGTAGTGTCTTTTCCCCAACGACGATTGTCACGGTGACGATCACGTCCTCATCGAGGAGGTTCTGCCCGACGAAACCTTACGGCCGGCGGAGTTTCCCCCGGTGTTCCTCGAACTCGCCCTGTTCGACCGCGTGATCGACGATCGCCTCGACGTCGTCGCTCTCGAGGTCGTACGCGCCGGCGGCCAGCGCCTCGGCTTCGGACCGTTTCACGGGGAAATCGCGGTTGCGCAGCAGGCGGACCACCTTCGCGTAGGCCTTCGAGGGGCGGGTCGGGGTCGATTCTTCCTCGTTCCCGCCAGACGCCTTCGCTTCCCGGGAGCCGGCTCCCGACCCGGGTTCGGACCCGGAGCTCGACCCGGATTCGGACCCGGTCCCGGCGCTCTCACGCGTCCGGGCTTTCCCGCCGGCGTCGGCTTCGACGCCCGTCTCGGCGTCGGTTCCCGTCGCGGACCGCTCCGGAATCCCGTCGTCACCGAACGTAATCTCTTCCTTGGAACTCGAGTCGGCCGACGTGTCGGGGGTCGCGTCCTCGCTCGAGTCCGTTGTCCCGTCGTCGGCCGACCTCGTCTCGGTGTGGGTCGTCTCGGTCTCGACGGGACGAGCGGCCTCGAGTTCGGGAGGCGAGTCCGACCCGGAGCTGGAGCGGGAGCCGGTGCTCTCCGAGCCAGCGGGGTCGTCGGTACCGCTCGAGTCGCGGTTAGTCCGTGCTCGTTCCGTTTTCGCATCGGTACCGCCCGAGGTCGCGGTCGCGGTCGCAGTCGCGGAGCCGTCCACCCCGCCCGCGGCACGGGCCAGCAGCGGCTCGAGCAGCACCTCGAGGCGGTCCTTGCACTCGGCACAGAGGACGACGCGGCGCTGTTCGTCTTCGGTCGGGGTCGGTTCGAGATCCCGCGGCAGCACCTCGAACGTGCCGGCGGCGTCGGCGTCACAGAAGTCACAGTTCCGGAGTGGTCGCATATCCTCCGGTGATGGCCGTCAAACTAATAAACGTCCGTCAGACGCCCCGTTTCCGTCCCCGCCCCGCCGACCCGGGTCGAAACTCGAGGAACGGGCGCCGCCGGCATCAACCACCGATCATTATACCGTTGCACACGTACACTCGGCAACGAATGTTCGACGAGATCATGGAGAAGTTCGAGGGCTCCCCGAGCCAGCAGGCGGTCATCCGGCTACTGCTCGAGCGGGGCTTCTCCGTCAACGACGACGGGCGGGTCGTCTCCGGCGGCATCGAGATCCCGAACACCGGAATCGCCCGCGAGATCGACGTCGATCGCCGCGTCGTCGACTCCACGACCGACGTCATCCTCGAGGATCCCGAACTGCGGCGCATCTTCCAGAACATCTCGCAGGTGCCCAGCCTGATGGACCTTGCGCCGGTGCTCGATCTGACGGTGCTGTCGATCGCGGTCGACGACCCCGAACGGGAGGGGATCGTCGCCGGTATCACGGGGACACTCGCCGACAACGGGATTTCGATCCGCCAGACGATCAGCGAGGACCCGGAGTTTACCGACGAGCCACGGCTCTACCTGATCACCGACGAGGACCTGCCCGGCGACGTGATCACCGAACTTCGCGACCTCGATTTCGTTCGGAAAATCGAGATCCAGTGAGCTACTCGTCCGAATTCCAGTTCTGGCCGGAGTTCGGCTTCGAGTCCGGGTTCGCCGTCCCTGCGCCCGAGCCCGCGTCTTCGAGCACCGTCATGAGCGTGCTGGTCAGTTCTTCGAACCGCTCGATCGACATCGAATCGGTCGTCACCCAGACGCCGTGGTCGCCGCGGATGACCCGCGTCAGGTAGCCGTTCTCGAACATCCTGATCGTCGCCTCGTAGTCACCGAGTTGGGTGTTCCGGTATGCCGACTGGGCCCGGAAGCCGACACGTTCGTGATCGGCGAAGCCGACCAGGTCGGCGGTACGCTCGAGATCCGACCGCAGATACACCTGTTCGACCTCGTCCTCGGTGAAGTACGTGATGCTCCGGAGTTCGTCCCCGACGGCGGTCCGACAGGCGGACAGCAGTTCGTCCATGAGTTCGTCGTCGACCGCGGACATATTCGTTCGGATATACTGGCGCGAGCGGCAATAGCGTATGGGTGGTTCCACAGCGGCGGGCGACCGACGGGCTCTTTTCGCGTTCCCGTCAACTACCGGTATGTTCGTTTCCGGACTCGAGGCCGGATCGCGGTCGCGGTCGGTGTCGGCAGGTGAGCGGCCGTGACCGATGGCGACACCGACGGTGACGCCGACGCGTACTGGACCGTCGCCGATCCCGCGACCGCCGAGTTCGTCGTCCAGGGATCGGAGTTCCTCGGCCACGTCCGTCCCGTCGACTCCGTCGAGGCCGCCGAGTCGTTCGTCGACGCCGTTCGGGCGGAGTACGACGACGCCACGCACAACGTTCCCGCCTACCGCGTCCGGGCCGACCCCGCGGGCGAACTCCTGCGGGAGTACTCGAGCGACGACGGCGAACCCTCCGGCTCGGCGGGCAAGCCGGCGCTGAACGTCCTTACGCAGCGCGACCTCGAGAACTGCGCGGTCGTCGTGACTCGCTACTACGGCGGGACGAACCTCGGGGTCGGGGGACTGATCCGGGCCTACTCGAAGGCGGTGAAAGACGCGGTCGATGCGGCAGGTGTCGTCGAGGAGCGACCGCACGAGACGGTCACCGTCACGGTCGAGTACGACGATTCCGGCACCGTCCGGGGGGTCCTCGAGAGCGAGGGCTACGAGTTCGAGGCCGACTACGAGGCGGACGTCACCTTCCACGTGCGGGTGCCGATTGCCGAGGCCGAGGGACTTCGGGATCGGTTGCGCAGCGCGACCAGCGGGCGCGCGGACCTCGCCTAGGGAGTAGCCGGTTCGAGAGCCGAGAGACGAGAGACGAAAGAGGAGAGACGATGGGCCCGCTCGCTCACAGTTACCCGATCCTGTCCACGAACCGCTCGCTCGCGGCGAGCACCGCGTCGGGATCCTCGAGGTCGTCGCGGTCGAAGCGAACGTCGAAGAGCCCGCGCTCGAGGACGAGTTCGCCCTCTCGCAGACGGGCGTGATCGACGTCGTCCCAGCGGACGAGGATCGCCGTGTACGGCCGTCGCTTGACCAGCCCGATGTCGTGGACGCGGAGTTCGGGTTCGACACCGGTCCCGGCTGGACGGAGCCGGCCCTCGACGAAACCGCTGACGACCCAGAGGACTCCGAGACCCGCCCAGACGACCGCCCAGAGGCCGTCCCCGCCGAGCGCGTTGATTCCGGCCAGCAGTACCCAGAAAACGAGGAGGGCGGCGTCGAGCACCGGTCGACGCGGCGGCGTCCACCGACAGGTCGCGCGGGGCTCGCCGACGACGGTGTCGACGTATCGCGTCGTTGCGACCGCGGTCAGGGCGAGGGCGGTGACGGCGATCGCGACCCCCGAGAGGAGGGCGACGACGCCCGTGACCTCGGGAAGCCGACCGAGACCCGCGGCGAGGCCGACGGCCGCGAACGGGAGCGCCGGCATGAGGGCCCCGATTCGACGGCGACGGCTACGCCCCAGTCGCTTCGAGAGCGGCGACACGCGCCGTGAGAGAAACAGTCCCGAGACGGTGCCGACGCCGAGCGCGACCCCCGCGAGCGCGAGGACGCGAAACGCGTTCGATCCGTCGGCTGCCGTCGCGATCGTGGCAGCGGCACTCGAGAGGAATACGCCGGCGTAGACGGCGGCGAGTCGGTCGACGACTCCGTCACGGGCTGCGGTGTTGCCGGCATCGGACGGGGAGGGCGAGGCCATCAGCAGCGCGTTCGGGGGCGACGTGGAAATAGCTTGTCACGTCGTGCCGGTCGGGCCGGCGTCGTCCGCTCAGACGTCGCCGGCTGCCGGCGTCGACACGTCCGTGTCGGCGTTCGTGGGACTCTCACGGGACCGGTTCCGGTAGGTGAGTCCGACCAGCAGGGCCAGCCCGATCCCCCGAAGCGAGGCCGTGATCGTGAAGATCGTCAGCGCCGAGGGGATGCCGAGCAGGCCGAGCAGCCCCTCGACGATCAGCAGGGGAATCTCCGGCACCATCAGCAGGATCGAGGCAAGCGAGTAGAGTCCGCGCTCGAGGGAGTCGACGTCGGCGTACTGGTAGCCGATGATCGTCACGCCGAGCGCGTAGACGCCGAGGAACATCCCGACGACTGGGACGAGGACCTCGCTGGTGAAGAACCCGACGTCGGCGACGTCGCTCCAGCCGATGACCTCGCCGTCGCGAACGAGCAGGATGCCCGGCGAGAAGACGAACGCGAACGGGACGAGGATCTTGTTCAGCGAGAGCAGGAACGCGGTCGTCGCCGTCTTGAGTTCCTCGGCCTTCGCGACCCCCGCCGCGGCGAAGGCGGCGACCGCGACCGGCGGGGTGACGTCCGCCATCAGGCCGAAGTAGAGGACGAACAGGTGTGCCGCGAGGACGCCGATGCCGGCGTCGACCAGCGGCGTCTCGAGCATCGCGACCAGGATGATGTACATCGCGGTCGTCGGCATCCCCATCCCGAAGAGGATCGCCGCGATCCCGGTCAGCGTGAGCAGGACGAGCATCGACCCGCCGCTGATCGCGCCGATGAGCGCGGCGAGATTCGGTCCGAGACCAGTGACGCTGATGACTCCCGGCACGATCCCTGCGGCGGCGACGGCGACGACGACGGTCGTCGCGGTCCGTGCGCCCGAGTCCATCGACTTCAGGATGAAGGTGCCAAAGCGGTACGCGGTGTTACTCGACAGTGACGGCCGGTCGACGGCCGACGCCCCCGCCCGAGCCGCCTCGTCGACGTCGTCGTCGAGCTCGAGCAGCGGCGAGTTCGCACTCCGGGTGGCGAGCAGGAACGCGAGGCTGACGAGGATGATGATGGTCCCGAGATCGGAGGCCGTCGCCACGGCGGCCTCGCCGATCGAGTATGGCTCGGCAGCGACGCTGCTTGCGCCGACGGCCGCCCGCACGGCGTCGACGACGCCGGCCCCGGTCGTGACGTAGGCGGCGGCCTGGGCGAGCGAGAGGACGGCGATCGTTCCTACGAGTGGCACTCGCGTGCGCTCGTTGTAGGCGGCGACGACCGCGATGAGCGCGACGATCGAGACGATCGTGTACCAGCCGGCCCGGTTGACCGAGAACCGGGCGATCACCAGGAAGTACAGCAGGAGAACGATCGGTACGAGGTAGAACCAGCCCGTTCGGAGGCTCTCGAGGGCGTCGGGGAGTTCTTCCCGTGAGAGGCCGCCGATCCCGCCACGGGCCGCCTCGAAGTGGACCATGACCCACATCCCGAAGAAGAAGGCGATCGCCGGCAGGGTCGCGGCGATGATCACGTCGGCGAAGGGCGTTCCGGTGAGTTCCATGATCAGGAACGCCGCCGCACCCATTACCGGCGGGAGGATCTGTCCACCCGAGGAGGCTGAGGATTCGACAGCCCCGGCGAACTCGGGCGTGTAGCCCGATCGCTTCATCAGCGGGATCGTGAACGCGCCCGTGGTGACGGTGTTGGCGATCGACGATCCCGAGAGCATCCCCATGAAGCCGCTCGAGACGACGCTGGCCTTCGCGGGGCCGCCTTTCTTGGTCCCGGTCAGCGAGTACGCGAGGTCGATGAACCACTTGCCTGCGCCGCTCATCTCGAGGAAGGCCCCGAAGAGGATGAAGATGTAGATGAAGCGGACGCTGACGGAGACGGGAGTACTCATCACGCCGGCTTCGGTGGTGAACCAGAGGTTGTAGACGATGTTCCCCCAGGATTCGGGCTGGATCGAGAGGACGCCGACGGGCGAGTCCCGCGGGACCAGGTACCCCCAGCGGGCATAGACGATGAACCCGGCGACGAGTCCCATCAACAGGCCGCCCAGCGCACGGCGGGTCGCCTCGAGGACCAGCAGGATGCCGAGCACGCCGACCACGAACGCGTAGGAGGTCTCGTGGAACGGACCCCCGACGGCCGCAAGCCCCGTGACGAGCGTCTCGAGTCCCGGCAGCCACGGGTAGACCTCCTGGACCGGCGGCGTCGAGTGGATGCCGAAGACGGCGGCGTTCCGGATCTGGTCGAAGTTGCCCACGACGTACACCGCCGGGAGCAGGGACAGCACCAGCAGGAGGACGTCCAGCGGCGTGATCCGGTTCAGCGACGGGTCGACCGCGAGCCAGCGTACGACGTCGCCGAGTCGCTCGAGCGCTCGCGTGACCGGGCTGTCGGCACCGAACCGGTCTCGAGCGGCGGGCTCGACCGCGCCGAGCCGGCGGGAAACGGGGCCGTCGCCGCGGGTCGGCGGGTACAGCAGGAACGCGAGCACCAGCGCGAACGTGACGTGGATGGTAAAGACCTGCAGCGGCTGTAGCGAGACGAGACTGACCTCGCCGGCGACCGGGAGGGTGAATTCGAACTGGTAGCCGCGTGCGGCGATCCACATCTGGAACGCCGAGAAGGTAACACCGACCAGGGCGACGAAGATCGCCGTCAGCCCTCGATGGGTGCGGTTACGTTCGACTTCCTGAAGAACGTCCTCGGTTTCTTCCTCGGGGAGTCCGTCGTCCGAGAGCGAGTCCGTATCGCGAGTATCCGTGCTCATGGTACGATATAGTGTAGTGGATCAGGGTTCGACTGTGACTGGATCGAGAGTAGGTGCGAGTATCGATAGCGGTTCCGCGAGTGGTATCGTGGCCCGAGCGCCGGCAGTCTCGAGAACGCCGCTGTCGCCGCCGGTGTCCGTCGTGACGGTCGCCTCCCCCGGAGGAGCGTTCGCGGAACTGCCCGGCCACGGGACCGCGTCGGTGAGCGACCGGTCGGCGACCGAGAGTACGACCGGCCCGTCGGTCCGTTCGACCAGGTCGTAGCGTTCGTCTCCGACGATCAGTTCGTGGCCGGCGATCTCCCCCGGCACGACGTTGAGCCGTTCGTAGGTGCCGTCCGGATAGACGACGAACCCGTCGTCGGTTTCCTCGATGTCGGCGTCCGAGGGGAGCCCCGCCCCGTGGGAGACGAACACCATCCGGTCCATCCGGAGCGCGCCGTCGTCGACGACGTAGATATCCTCGACCGGCGTCTTCTCCACGCTGTGCATGTACGAAACCGTCACCTCAGTCCCTTCGTCGACTGGAACCTCGAGGACGCGGTCGCCGCCGTCGGCGTGTTCGACCACGAGGGTCGCGTCGGCGGTCAGTGCCGTCCCGACGCCGACGACGACGCCGGCGAGGAGAGCGGTCGCTCCCAGTAACGCAAGGAAAACGACTGCAGTTCGTCGGTGAATCGCTCGAGTCACGGTCAGGATCTGGCGTGAACGTGAAATCGAAACCGTGCCGGCACGATCGAGCGCTCGAGTGCCCGAGTGTCCGAGTGCCCGAGTGCTCGCGTCGCCGGCCCGGTCGTTCGGTGCTCGGTCCGAAACGAGTGGAGTCGAGTCGCGGTCCGGAACCGATCGTTACCCGAAGTACGCTTCGGCGCCGGAGTGGAGATCGATCGGCATACCGTCCTGTGCGGAGTCGGCGTCGATGAACTCCTCTTTCTGGGTGATCTGGTCGGTGTTCTCGAAGATCGCCGTCGTCACTTCTTCGACGACGCTTTCGTCGACTCCTTCGTGGGTGGCGATCATCGCCTGGACCGACACCGTCTCGATGTCGTCGTCGATGCCGTCGTACGTGCCGCCGGGAATCGTGTCCTCGGCGAACCACTCGGCGTCGCCCATGACGGCCTCGCGAGTGTCGCCCGAAATCTCGACGATCGAGATGTCTTCGGTGGTCGCGAGTTCCTCGACGGAACCGACGGGCCAGCCGCCGACGACGAACGCGGCGTCGACGTCGCCGTCGCGGATCTGGTCCGCGGCGGTGTCGAAGTCGCCGTTCTGTTCCTCGAAATCACCCTCTTCGATGCCGGCGCTCTCGAGGATCTGCAGGGCGTTGACCTGGGTCCCGCTCCCGAGGTCGCCAGTGTTGACCGTCGCGCCCTCGAGGTCCTCGATGGTGTCGATGCCGGAGTCGCCCTGCGTGAGGACGTGGATCGTCTCGGGGTACAGCGTCGCGACGCCGCGGAGGTTCTCGACGGGTTCGCCCTCGAACTGGTCGAGGCCGGTGCCGTTGAACGCGAAGTAGCCGATGTCGTTCTGGATCAGCGCGAACTCGGCCTCCTCGCGGGCGAGACTGCCGACGTTCTCGACGCTCGCGCCGGTCGACTGGACCTGCAGTTCGTGGGGCGTCTCGGCGTCGACGATGCTCTTGAAGTCACCCGAAAGCGGGTAGTACGTCCCGCCGGTACCGCCGGCGTGCCAGGAGAGCACCTGTCCTTCCCCGTCGGCTCCGTCGTCTCCGTCGGCTCCGTCGTCGCCGTCGTCACCGTCGTCCCCGTCGGGGTCTTCTTCGTCCTCGACCGCGTCTTCGCCGATACAGCCGGCCAGCCCGGTCAGTCCGGCAATACCGGTTGCTGCGACGAATTTACGTCTGTTAATGTGTTTCACCATATTACTATACTATTAGACAATAAGGTATTAATAGCTTCGATTCGACACCGTTCGAAACCATATGCTGGTGATATATCAGTAGGTCGTCCCCAAAAGAATTGTTCGTTTTTTGATGACTTTATCTCAGCGCTTCCGGAACGCCGTTGGGGGGACCGAAACCTATAGTCGGCCCCGCCGTCGTTCTCCCCTATGGACAGGATCGATGCTAGCGATTATCACGACATCGTTCATGCCGAGGAACCGCGGGTCTCGCCGGACGACGAGCGGGTCGCCTTCGTGCGTCGCGAACCGGACGACGAGGAATCCTACGGCGCGACGATCCACGTGGTCCCCGTCGGCGGCGACGAGCCGACGCAGTTCACCGTCAGCGAAGGCGTCGACGGTCAGCCCCGCTGGAGCCCCAACGGCGATCGGCTCGCGTTCGCCAGCACGCGGGGCGAGAGCGACCGCCAGCAGCTGTGGATCCTCCCCACGTCCGGCGGCGAGGCCCGCCGCGTCACCGGCGTCGTCGGCGGGATCGCCGACCTCGAGTGGAGCCCGGACGGCTCTCGGCTGCTCTTCACCCAGCAGGTAGCCGCCGAGGACCGCGAGACGCACCGCGACTACGCCGTCGACCCCGACTACGAGCCCGAAGAGCCCGATCCGCGGGTCGTCGACCGGATGGTCTACCGCGCCGCGACGGAGTACTTCGACGGCCGCCGAAGCCACGTCTACGTCCTCGACGTGGAGGCCGCCCTCGAGGCCGACGACGAGGTATTACACGGCGAGGTCGGCGAGTCGGACGACGAGAACGATGAGAACGACGAAAACGACGACAGCGACCCCGTCCACCCCGACGACCATCCCATTACCCGGCTAACCGACGGCGACGAGGATTACATCGCGCCCACGTGGGGCGACGACGAGACGGTCTACTACGCCTCGAAGACCGCGGAGGAGGACGAGCACCCGGACGACTCGCTCACGTACGAGCTGTACGAGCACGACCTCGAGAGCGGCGAGGCGACGGCCTTCACGGAGACGACAGGGTGGATCGACTCGCTCGAGGCGACGGCCGACGGCCGGGTCGCGTTCCCGTACACGCCCGAGGAGAACGCATCGATGCGCCAGACCGAGATCACGGTCCACGACCGCGAGGACGGGACGGAGGTCACGCCGACGGAGCCGCTGGATCGAACCGTCGGCCACAACTGCGCGTTCCGGCTCGATCCCGCGGGCGAGTCGCTGTACTTCACCACGCCCGACGAGGGCTCGCGAGTCCTCTGGACGGTCCCGATCGACGGGAGCGACGACCCCGCGCGGATCTACGGCGAGGGTGTCACGATCGAGGGCTTCTCCGTCGGCGAGAACGCGATCGCTTACGTCCAGAGCGAGTGGGACCACCCGGGCGACGTCTTCCTTTCGACTCGCGGGGGCAACGAGGTCACCCGGCTGACCCGGGTCAACGACGACTCCCTCTCGGATCGGGCTGTCCGCCAGCCCGAGGAGATTAGGTTCGAGAGCGAAGGGGTCGAGATCCAGGGCTGGGTCCTGACGCCGCCGGAGTTCGACGCCGACGCGACCGACGAGGAGTATCCGCTCGTCGTCGAGATCCACGGCGGTCCCCACGCCCAGTGGACGACCGCGGGGACGATGTGGCACGAGTTCCAGACGCTCGCCGCCGAGGGGTACGTCGTCTTCTGGTGTAACCCGCGGGGCTCGACCGGCTACGGCGAGGACCACGCGACGGCCATCGAGCGTGACTGGGGCGAGGTCACCCTCACTGACGTCCTCGAAGGCGTCGAGGAGGTCTGCGAACGGGACTACGTCGATTCAGACGAGCAGTACGTCACGGGCGGGAGCTTCGGCGGGTTCATGACCGCCTGGACGGTCGCGCACACGGACCGGTTCGAGGCCGCCGTCTCCCAGCGTGGCGTCTACGACCTCACGAGTTTCTACGGCTCGACGGACGCGTTCAAACTCGTCGAGGGCGACTTCGACACCACCCCCTGGGAAGAACCCGAGTTCCTCTGGGAGCAGTCGCCCGTCGCCCACGTCGACGAGGTCGACACCCCGACGCTCGTGCTCCACTCCGACCGGGACTACCGGACGCCGGCCAACACCGCCGAACTGTTCTACCTCGGCCTGCAGAAAGGCGGCGTCGATACCCGGCTCGTCCGCTACCCGCGCGAGGGCCACGAACTCTCCCGCTCGGGCGAACCCGGCCACGTCGTCGACCGCTTGGAGCGCATCGTTCGCTGGTTCGATGGCTACTCCGACTACAGCGAGGCGCCGCCGGCACTCGAGCGCGACCGGGGCGCGGGGCTCTCGAGCGCGCAAGAGGACGACGGCGGGAAAGAGTAGGGTCCGACGACCGACTCGACGATCCCCGTCGGGATCCGCCCACTCGAGGCGGCGTCGATGCCGTCAGGGATCACTACTACGTGCGTGCCGGTCGTTCGCTCGGACATGGAGAAAAACGTCGGCGGTCTCGACCGTACGCTCCGATTCGTCCTCGGCGCGGCGCTGCTACTCGTCGGCTACCGAAACCGGGACCGGACCGCTGGAACCCTCGCGTTCGTTGCCGGGAGCGATATCTTCGCGACCGCGGTCATCCAGCGCTGTCCGGTCAACGCCCTGCTTGGTATCGACACCTGCGACTGACCGGGATCACGATTCGTCCGGGTCGTACGGAACCGCGTCGCCGTCGACTGACGGCGCGCCGATCGCGAGCACCTCGACCGGCGCGGTCGCGTCCTCGGGGTTGTACGCCCGGTGGGGCGCTTCCGGCTCCGCGGTGAACACCGCTCCCTCCGGCACCCGGAACTCCCCGTCGGGGGTCTCGACGGCCAACTCGCCCGACAGGACCGTGAACGCCTCCTCCTGGCGCTCGTGGTAGTGGTAGGTCAACGGGAGCTGTTCGCCCGGCTCCGCGAGAAAACGGTTGATCGCGACGCCCTCGAGTCCGGCGACGTCGCTTATCCGCCGGCAGTCGCTGGGCCGGCCCTCTAGCGGCTCGAGGTCGGTCGGGTCGACGACGGTGTAGGCGGAGGGGTCGGTCTCGCTCCGCTCCTCTCCCCCGTCCCCGTCCTCGCTTTCGTTCTCGTCTGAGACCATATCGGCTGGTCTCCGGGACCGGGCAAAAGCCCGGCGACGGCGGCGATTCCGACGACGGTCGCGACCTCAGGTCGTCCGGAACGCTCGGTCGCCGGCGTCGCCCAGGCCGGGAACGATGAAGCCGTTCTCGTCGAGTTTCTCGTCGATCGACACCGTCAGCAGGTCCGCCTCGGGGAACTCGTCGTCGATCCGGAGCAGCCCCTCGGGGGCCGAGACGGCCGAGAGGACGATCAGGTTCTCCGGATCGGGCCCGCTCTCCGTGACGTGCTCGAGGACGGTACACATCGTCGAACCGGTCGCGAGCATCGGGTCGGCGATGATGACGGTGTCGTCTTCCGTGATCTCGGGAAGCTTGACGTAGTCGACCGTGATCGGGAAGGCACCGTCCTCGTCGCGGCCGGCCTCCTCGTCGCGGCTCGCGCTGATGACGCCCTGTCGGGCCCGCGGGAACGCCTTCAGCAGCCCCTCGACGAACGGCGTCGCCGCGCGCAAGACGTTGATGATGACGACGTCGTCGAGGCCACGGACCTGCTCGCCCATCGTCGCCTCGAGTGGCGTCTCGATCTCGACGTACTCGGTTTCCATGCGGCCGTCGATGATCTCGTAGCCGCAGATGCGGCCCAGTTTGACCAGCCCCTTTCGGAAGCTGACCTGCTCGGTTTCGATGTCCCGAATCTGTGAGAGCGTGTGTTTCGCCAG
Organism: Halobiforma lacisalsi AJ5; assembly: GCF_000226975.2. Lineage (NCBI taxonomy): Archaea > Methanobacteriati > Methanobacteriota > Halobacteria > Halobacteriales > Natrialbaceae > Natronobacterium > Natronobacterium lacisalsi. Next base: position 1,192,370 of record NZ_CP019285.1, read on the forward strand.
TGCGTGGGTGACGAGGTACGCGTCGTCCCGGTCTTCGATCGGCATACTCGTACTGGCTCGCGCCGGGTAGTTGATGGTATCGATGACGCGCCGGTGCGAGTCGCGGTCGCACTCGAGTCCGCCCGCGAACGCGACCGCGAGTGCGACCGCGAGCACGAACGGCCGAGGGGAACACATGGGCTCGCAAGCGTCGGCGGAGAAGTTTATACCGATCGGCCCCATACTACCGCGCCAGTCGAATGGAAGAGAGCATCTCGGGGTTCAAAGTTCGCGGTGACTGGGGCGACGTCGTCGAGCACGGCGAACGGATCTCGCGCGCGCTCCGTGACGCCGGTGTCGGCGGCGACGATCCCGAGCGCGCGGTCCCGAACGGGACCGTCAACAGCGTTGGCAACGTGGGTCCCGCGGATTCGGCCGCGGGCGGGAGTGAGAGTGACGAGGACGACGCCACCGGTGCTGGCCGCGATCAGGAGGCAGTTCCGGATCGCGACGAACGCTTCGTCGACGCCTTCGAGGAGTGGGAAGAGTGGCGACCGAAAGCCCACGAAACGCTCGAGAGCGACGTCAGCGAGAAGACGGCCGACCAGGCCAGCGTCGAGGAGGGGAAGGGCGAAAAAGCTGGGAAAGAACCCGACGAGGACATCAAGACGGCCGGCGAGAAGCTCTCGGAGTCGTACGAACGGCTCGAGGACGACGACGCCGAGTCCGCGGTCGACAACTGGAAGGAGTCGATCGACTACGTCGCGCGAGCGGCCGACTCGGCCAGTCGGAAGGCCCTGCGCCGGGTCGAGGACACGGTCTACCAGAACGTGATGACCCAGCTCGCGCCGTACTACTTCGACAACGACCTCATCAGTGCGAACATCCAGCAGTCCGCACGCGGCAACGACGACGCCGAGCGGTTCGTCTTCGAGGTCAACATCAACGACGACGACCTGAAAGACGAGGTCTCGGATCGGCTCGCCGAACTCGAGGACGAGGTCGACCGCTGGCACGTCCAGGTCGAGAAGGACACCGACGCCGCGGAGGCGATCGAGGGGGCCGAGCCGCCGCCGGAGCCGGAAGACGACGAACCGACGTCGACGACGAACTGAGCTGCCGGGTCGTCGATCGGTGGGGCCGACCCTCTATCCCCCAACGTCCACGGCAGGACACGCGGCCGAGGACCCCGACCGTCGACTGCGGACACCGCCCGACGATCGCAGGTCGGCACACACTTGTAGGATCCGCCAGTAGCCCCCTCGTAGATGGTCGAGATCGCGACGGTCGCGACGTTCATGATAGCCGCCCTCGCGAGCCTCTTTATGGCCTGGGCGATCGGCGCCGGCTCGAGCGGTTCGACGCCGTTCGCCCCTGCAGTCGGGGCGAACGCGATTTCGGTGATGCGAGCCGGCTTTTTCGTCGGTATCCTCGGACTCGCGGGTGCGGTGTTGCAGGGCGCGAACGTCTCAGAGGCGGTCGGCACGGAACTGATCGGCGGGGTCGTCCTCGACCCGATGGCCGCGACGATCGCACTGGTCATCGCCGCGGGGCTGGTCGCGACCGGCGTCTTCGCGGGATACCCGATCGCGACGGCCTTTACCGTCACCGGTGCGGTCATCGGCGTCGGGCTGGCGATGGGCGGTGATCCGGCGTGGGCGAAGTACGGCGAGATCGCGACGCTGTGGCTCCTGACGCCGTTCGTCGGCGGTGGCCTCGCCTACGCGATCGCGCGTCTGCTCCGCCGGGAACCCATCGCCGAGGAGTACCTGATCGCCCTGCTGGCCGCGTTCGTCGGGGTCATCGTGGCCAACATCGAGTTCGCGGCTCTGGGTCCCGCCGAGGCCGGCGGCGCGTCGATCGCCGAAGCCTCGAGCGCCTGGCTCCCGGGACCGGACCTCCTCGGGGTCGCGGCGATGACGCTCGTCATGGCGCTGCTCTGGACCGCGGCTATCGGGATCGATCTCCGGAACGGCACCGAGCGCGGGGAACGGCACTTCCTGCTGGTGCTGGGGGGCCTGGTCGCGTTCTCGGCGGGCGGGAGCCAGGTCGGGCTGGCGATCGGCCCACTGATTCCGCTGTCGGGCGACGTCGGGTTACCGCTGATCGCGCTGCTGGTCGGCGGCGGGTTCGGCCTGCTGCTCGGTTCCTGGACCGGCGCGCCGCGGATGATCAAGGCGATCTCGCAGGACTACTCCTCGCTCGGCCCGCGGCGCTCGATCGCCGCCCTGATCCCCTCGTTCATCATCGCCCAGACGGCGGTCCTGTACGGCATCCCGGTCTCGTTCAACGAGATCATCGTCAGCGCCATCATCGGCAGCGGCTACGCCGCGGCCTCGGGCACCGGTGGCGGCGTCAGCGCCCGAAAGATGGGATACACCGTTCTGGCGTGGATCGGATCGCTCGCCGGCTCGATCCTCATCTCCTACGCCGGCTTCACTGCGTTTTCGTTGATTCTCTGACGCCGGTCGAGTGAAACCGGGGCCGCTCGAGCGCGCCGCTGGCCCTGACCGACCGCGAGTCGTCGCCGTCGGTCTCGACCGTCGAACCCGGGAAGGTCCAACATCGAACGGTCTTTACCCCGCGAGCGGCGAGTTCGACCATGGACGAGGACGCGACTGCGAGCGCGAACGCCGACGCGAACGCGAATTCCGAGGCAGGTTCCCCTGCCGACGCCATCGATCCCGTCGATCCCGTCGATCCTGACGACCCCGGGACCGTCCAGTGGCGCCGCGACGCGTCGACCTCCTGGACCGTTCGCCTGCTCTGGTCGCTCGGCGTCGGCACGTTCTTCGCCGCCATCTCCAACGTGGTGTTCTGGCGGCTGTACGACTTCACCGAGCAAGCCGGCGGCGCGACCGTGGAGATCGTCCAGACGATCTTCCTCGCGACGATCGCGGCCGTCGCCGTGACGGTCCTCGCACTCGCCGTCTCCGGGAACTCCGTCCAGCGCCTCGAGCGCCTCCTCGAGGCGCTCCCCGTCCCCTCCGGATCGCCGTCCCGACGCGGCCTGTCGCAGGCGCTCGACGCCGCGGTCGGGACCGTCGTAATGGCGGGGCTCATCGGCGGACTGGTCGTGGTCGGTCGTTCGGTCGCGGCGTCCGGCAACGGCGTCGGCGGCGTACTCGGTCCGGCAGCGTTTACCGGTCTGGCTGCCATCTCGATCCCACTCGCGCTCGTCGCTCTCGTGCTCGCATCCTTCCTGCGGTCGGTCGGCGCGGTCGATCGCACCGAGCGAACGATCTACCTCTACGATCCCGACCGGGCAATCGATCTCGAGGTGATCCGCGACGTCTCGGTTCGGCGAATCGGCGACATCGCCGTGTTGAGCCTCGATTACGCCCAGCCTGGCGGGCAGTACGTCGCCGGACCGAGACGGATCGTCGTCCCGCCGTCGGTCGCCGAGGAGATTACCGGGCTGGTGGACTCGAGTCCCTGATCCCGATTCTGATCCTGATCCCGATCCTGATTCTGATTCTGATTCTGATCTCGATCCTGATCCCGAGCCTAGTTCTGATCCTCCCTGTCGGTCCTCAACCGTCGAAAAACGGGAACCGGGAACCGGGACCCGAGAACCGAGAACCGAAACCGGGAACCGAGAACCGAAACCGGAACCGGAACCGGTCCGCTACTCCGGCGCGCTGTCGGCGACGTCGCTCGTATCGGGTTCCGGCTCGAGCGGCGGTTCCTCGCTGTCGCCGTTTGCGTCGTCGGCTACATCACCGTCGACCTCCTCCGTTTCCATCGCAAGTTTTCGCAGCCGCGCTTTCATGATCCGCGTGTTCTCGACGCTCTCGACCGTGATTCGGACGCCGTCGTAGGTGATCTCTTCGCCTTCCTCGACGAGTCGGCCAGCCCGGTTGAAAATGAAGCCGGCGATGGTCTCGAACTCCTCGCCCTCGGGGAGATCGATCTCGAGGGCCTCGTTGACGTCCTCGATGTTGACCTCTCCCCGGACCATCACGGTGCGGTCGTCGAGTGCCTCGATGGGCATGTCCTCGCCGCCCTCGAGGATCTCGCCGATGATCTCCTCGACCATGTCCTCCATGGTCACCAGCCCCTCGGTGGTGCCGAACTCGTCGATGACGATGGCCATGTGCATGCGGTTCTCGCGCATCTCGGTCAGGAGTTCGTCGACGTTCTTCGACTCGGGGACGTGTAGCGTCGGCTGGATCAGGTCGGCCAGGTCGAGTTCCTCGCTTTCGGTCTCGCCGTAGTTGAGATCGCGGACCAGATTGCGGATGTGGACGATCCCCTGGACGTTGTCGAGGCTCCCTTCGTAGACCGGCACGCGGGCGTGACCGCTCTGGATACACGTCTCGATCGCCTCGTCGATGTCGGCGTCTTTCGGGACTGCGGTCATGTCCAGCCGCGGGGTCATCACCTCCTTGACGATCGTGTTGTTGAACCGGAAGATGCGCTGGAGCATCTCGTGTTCGTCCTCCTCCAGGACGCCCTCGCGCTCGCCGGATTCGATCATCTCCTGCAGTTCGTCGCGGGTGACGTACGGCGACTCGATCGCTCCCGTCGATCCGATGAGCTTGTTCACCTGCCTCGTCAGGTAGTCGAAGAGAACGATCAGCGGGTAGAGGACGTACTCGGTGGCTTTCAGCGGTTTGGCGATGCGGCGCGCCCAGGACTCGGTGTTCTCGACCGCGTAGGACTTGGGGACGCTCTCACCGAACAGCAGGACGAGCGCGGTGATGCCGAACGTCGCCAGCAGGACGCCGATCAGCCCACCGAAGTAGATCGATAGCAGCGCGGTCGCGATCGAGGACATCGCGATGTTGACGATGTTGTTGCCGACCAGAATCGTCACGAGCAGCCTGTGTGGGTCGTCCTTCAACGCCTTCGTGAGTTCCGCGCCCTCGAGTCCGTCCTCGACCATCCCCTCGAGGCGGTGTTTCGGCAGGTTGAACATTGCGATCTCGGAGGAGGAGAAGAAACCCGACAGCAGGATGAGAACGACGATCGCGAGCGTACCGAGGATCGTCACCGTCGACTGGGCGACGTCGAGGCCCACGACCGGCACCTCGGCGGCGAACACGACATTCGAGATCTCGAGCGGGAGCGAAAACGCCATCGATGTGGGCTCTTGTCGCCCGACCGGTTAACCGTTTACTGTTTTCCGCCCAGGTAACCGGCGACGACACGTTTACCCGGCCGTTTCCCGAACGGGTGGGTATGACCGAGCGCGCAACCGACGGCGATCCGCCGATCACGTTCTACCGACTGCAGGGGTGTCCCTACTGCGAACGGGTGACGCGCCTGCTCGAGGAGTACGACCTGGCCTACCGCTCGCGGTTCGTCGAGCCGATGCACTCCGACCGAAACGTCGTCAAGCGGGTCGCCGGCGTCCGGACGGTGCCGGTGATCGTCGACGAGAACACGGGCGTGACGATGGCCGAGAGCGCGAACATCGTCGACTACCTCGAGTCGACGTACGGCTCCGGAACCGAAGCCGAGAGCGCAGGGACTGGCGCAACCGCCGGAGGTGACGCCTGATGCCCGACTTCGAGGTCGTCTCGCTCGAGGCGACGGACCACGTCGAGCCGGGCGACGAAGCGCCGGAGTTCACCCGGCCGCTGGTCAACGACGAGTACTGGGAGGATCGGTCGCTGTCCGACCTCGTCGCCGAAGGGGGAAGCGACGGCACCGGGGCGATCCTCGTCTTCACGCCTATGACGGGCTCGTTCCTCGCGAAGTACGTCTGGGACGAACTCGCCGACCGCGGCTGGGACGATGCCGCCCCCCGCGTCGTCGGGGTCACCGCCGCGAACCCCTACGGTGTCAAGCGGTTCATCGAGGACAACGACTACCCGTTCGATCTCTTTGCCGACCCGGCCAACGAAGTCGCCGAGGAGTACGGCCTGGCCCACGACCTGGACGGAATGGCCGGCGTAAGCGAACCCCGACCTGCCTTCGTGGCGCTGGACGACGATCTGACCGTCGAGGCGGTCTGGGTCGCCGAGGAGTGGCCCGAGTTCCCCGACTACGACGACCTCGAGGCGGAACTCGGCCTCGCGTAGCCGGCGTGCCGGAACCGGACGACAGTTTTTTGCCCGGGATCCGCCGAGTACCACCCGAATGAGCGAGATCGACCGTGCGGCGGACGCGATCGAATCCGGGGAGCTGGTCGTCTACCCCACCGAAACCGTCTACGGGCTCGCGGCGGACGCGCTCGAGGCCGACGCCGTCGAACGCGTGTTCGAGGCGAAAGGCCGGGATCGGTCGAAACCGATCTCCTTCGCCGTCCCCTCGGTGCCCGCGGCGCTGCAACACGTCCGCGCGACCGAGCGCGAGCGACGGTTCATGGCGACGTTCCTGCCCGGTCCCGTCACCGTCCTCTGTCGCCGCGGCGACGAGGTACCGGACGTCCTCACGGCCGGCGCGGATCGGGTCGGCGTCCGCGTGCCGGACCACGACCTCGCGCTCGCGCTCTGTGAACGCGCCGGGACGCCGATCACCGCCACGAGCGCGAACGTCAGCGGCCGGGAGAGCGTCCGGACTGCGGAGGACCTCGACCCCGAGATCCGGGAGGCGTCCGCGGTCGTCCTCGACGGCGGCCGGACAGAGGGCACCGAAAGTACCGTCGTCGACGTCTCGAGCGAGACGATCCACCGCCGCGGCGCGATGGCCGACGAGATCGAAGCCTGGCTCGCGGACTAGAGGCCGAGCAGCGACCGCAACGATCGGGTTCGGACGCCACACTCGTCGGCGAACTCGCAGGTGCGACACTTCGCCTCGTCGTCGATCCGCGGCGGCGGACCGTCGAGTTCCCGGACCGTCCGGAGCATCCGCCGGTACCCTGCTTTTCGGCGCGTGGTCAACTCGAGCGAGCGGATCTCGCCGTAGGCTGGGTACTCGATCCAGGCCCGGTCGACCGCCGTTTCACGCTCCCAGGCGAGTGCCTTTGCCGCCGCGACGGCGTGGACCGACTGGGGGTGCCAGACGCCCCGTTCCGGGGGCCGCCCCGCGGAGACCAGGACCGGCTCGAGCGGGTCCGCGAGGACCTTGTGGACGATTCCGCGACAGTCCCGGCCCGTCACGAACGCGTCCCGTACATCGGGATCGCGAAGCCGCTCCCAGTGGCCGGCCGAGGCGAGTCGGTCGCGGGTCGCCGCCAGTCGGTCGCGGTACGCGATGGGTGACAGTTCGATCGGCTCGGCCTCGAGCACGTCGTCGTCGGCAGCGATCAGTTCCTCGTACCGGGGCTCGAGTCCACGGACGGCAGTGACTTCCGGCGGCGGTGTCGGATCGTACTCGCCGTCGTTCCGCCGGGTCTGGCGGTAATAACACTGTCGCGGACAGAACGCCGCGGTTCGCAGGTCGGTAAACGAGACGTACTCGACGGTCACGCCCCGGTTGGCCGCCCGATCGTACAAAAACCCGCGTTCGACGGTGCGATAACCCGAACGCTCGAGTCGATAGAACGAGACAGCGAAGGCGAACTAGAAGTCGACGTCCGTTTCCATCCCTTCGGTCGCATCCTCGAGGCCGTCCTCCCGGACGTCGCTGGTAATCTGCTGGGTGAGTTCCGCGTCGGCGAGGATGCTGTCGAACTCGTCCCGGTAGCGGTCGTTTGCCGTTCGGGATTCGTCTTCGGCCTTCGCGACCCGCCGGTAGCGCCGAATCGCCTCCTCGTCGACGCCGTACTCTTCGGCCAGCGTCGCGTCGTCCTCGTCGCGGTCGCGGATCGCCGCCAGGTCGACCTCGTCGGCGTCTTCGTCGCTGATCAGGTGCAACGACATGCGCGCCTCGAAGATTTCTTCCGGATCAGTGTCGAGATCCTCGGCGAGTTCGGCGTCGGTTTGCTCGTCGTAGAACCCTCTGGCGATCGTCATGAGTTCCTCGTTCGAGAGGTCGACCTCGAACTCGTAGCGTTCACGCATCTGCGTGACGACGCTTTCCAGCCGTTCCTCGTCGGTTCGCTCGTCCCGATCGAGGGAGCCCCTGGTGTCCTGCTGGGACTCGGTGACGGTTTCCTCCCCGTCGGTGACGTCGGTGAAGATATCGCGCAATTCCTCCGTTTTTTCGTTCATGGGTGGACACTCGCGACGGGCGGCTATTTAAGCCTGTTGCCAGATAGCGTGGGCGAAGAACGACCACAAACAACAGTTATAAACGAGCAATAGACGGAAAATTTCCGCAAGAAGGCGGCAGGGTGCAACGTGGTGCGGTGTGACAAGAATTAAGTCATGCCCACCCCCGTGATTGAACATGAACGTCCTAGCCCAGTCGGACGTCGCGCGCGAGACCTACTGGGGGATCACGAACACCGAGTACGCGGTGTTCTACCTCCTGGCGGCCATCGCTATCGCGACGTTCGTCTACGGGGTCTACCAGCGGTTCAGCCGATACACGGACGGCGACGACGACCCGTTCGCCCGGCTGAACGATCTACCGAGCCGAATCGTCAACGGGGCCAAGATCGTCCTCTCGAACGAGAAACAGTTCAACAGGGACCTCTACGGCGGCCTGATGCACTCGTTCATCCTCTGGGGGTTCCTGACGCTGTTCATCGCGACGCTGATCCTGATGGTCGACGAGTACGCCTTCCAGAAGGTCCTGCACACGAGCTTCTGGGAGGGAACCTTCTATCTCTCCTACCAGTTCATCGTCGACGCGATGGGACTGTTGTTCGTCGTCGGCATCGGGATGGCCATGTACCGCCGCTACTGGGTCCGCAACGAACGCCTCTGGGATCGCCATACCTCGAGCGAGGACGACGTCTTCATCTGGACGCTGTTCCTGCTGGGCCTCGGCGGCTTCCTCCTCGAGGGGCTCCGGATCTACAGTGCCGGCATCCCCGACCACGAAATCGTCAGCTTCGTCGGTTACGGGCTCGCGCTGGCTTTCGACGCGGCAGGCCTGTCCGTTCTGGGCGCGGAACAGGCCGGGGTCAACGGCGCCGGGCTGAACGCCGAGAACCTCCACTGGCTGGCCTGGTGGTCCCACTCGCTGATCGCGTTCTTCTTCATCGCGTGGATCCCCTACGCCAAGCCGTTCCACATGCTCTCCTCGTTCGCGAACGTCGTCGTCCGTGACGAGAAGGCCGGCAAGCGTCTCCCGAACGTCCCCTCGGACCTGGACGCGACCAACGCCGAATCCATCGATGACTTCACCTGGAAGGAGATCCTCGACCAGGACGCCTGTACCAAGTGTGGCCGCTGTTCGTCGGTCTGTCCCGCCAAAGCGTCCGATCGGCCCCTCGACCCGCGCAATGTCATCCTCGACCTGAAACAGTACCGCGAGGAACTGGACGCGGGCGGCGAACAACAGCCGATCGTCGCCGACGGCGGCACCTCCGTGATCGACGCGGAGACGATGGAATCCTGCATGGCCTGTATGGCCTGCATGGACGCCTGCCCGGTCGAGATCGAACACCTTCAGTCCTTTACCCGACTCAACCGACAGCTCACCGACCAGGGTGACGTCGACTCCAACATGCAGGACGTCTTCCAGAACGTCATGCAGAACGGCAACACCTTCGGCGACTCGCCGCGGTCTCGAGGCGACTGGGCCGACGACCTCGAGTTCGACGTCCCCGACGCCCGCGAGGAGGAAGTCGACTACCTCTGGTACGTCGGTGACTTCCCGAGCTACGACGAGCGCAACAAGCAGGTCGCCCGCTCGCTGGCGACGATCCTGAAGGAGGCGGACGTCAGCTTCGGCATCCTCTTCGACGACGAGAAGTACGACGGCAACGACATCCGCCGGGTCGGCGAGGAACTGCTCTACGTCGAACTCGCCGGTCACCACGTCGAGACCTGGGAGGACTGCGAGTTCGACACGATCGTCTGTACGGACCCACACTCGTACAACACGTTCAAAAACGAGTACCCCGAGCTCAACTTCGACGAGTTCGCGGACGACCCGATGATGCCGTTCGAGTACGACGAGCAGTGGAACGAAGACGGCGAGATCGAGGTCTACCACTGGACCCAGGCCGTCGAGGAACTCGTCCAGGAGGGCAACCTCGACCTGAACGGCGACGAACTCGACTACACCGTCACCTACCACGACCCCTGTCACCTGGGTCGGTACAACGACGAGTACGAAGCCCCACGCGAACTCATCCGTGCCACGGGCTGTGAACTCGACGAGATGCCCCGCAACCGCGACAACTCCTTCTGCTGTGGCGGCGGCGGTGGCGGCCTCTGGATGGACTTCGAGGAGGAGCCCAAACCGAGCGAAGAACGGATTCGGGAAGCGCTCGAGGACACCGACGCCGGTGCGGGCGTCGAGAAGTTCGTCGTCGCCTGCCCGATGTGCATGACGATGTACGAGGACGGCCGCAAGACCGGCGGCTACGAGGACGAGATCGAGGTCGTCGACGTCGCCGAACTAATCGTCGAAGCGATCGGGAAAGAGGAGAAAGCCGAACTCGAGGTCGCCGCGGACTGAACCGGTCGCGACTCTTCTTCGGAGCTTCGATTTGAGCGGTGTTGCGTTCCCTTCGACCCTTTGGGTCGGCGAACACGAGTGACGCGACGGAGTCGTTACGGGGATCTACAGGACCGGCGCGGTGGCGCGGTGCTGACAGTGCTGGCACTCGTCACGATTCGGAGGCGGACGATCGCCGTAGAAACGGGAGAAAGAACCCGGGTCGGAGCGAACCGGAACCGACTATCGGCCGGAAGCGAGCGGCGTCAGTCCTCGATCTCGATCGCCGGGCGACCCGGTTCGGCCTTCTTCAGCACGCCGCCGTCCTCGACCGCGTCGGCCTCGACGACCCGGACGTCGGCCTCGAACTCCCGCTCGAGCAGCCAGGCGGCCGACTCCAGAGCCGCGTACTCCTCGTCGGGCTCGAGGGTGCGCTCGAGGGCCTCGCGCTCGGCCTGCAGGTCCTGGCCGTAGTCGGCCGCGGCGTCGCCCTGCTGGCGGATGTGGTCGTGGCCCATGAGTTCCCCGATCAGGTTGTCGGCGTCGCTCTCGATCGCGACCTCGAGGGCGTCGTACTTCCACTCGGGCGCGACGACGATGTCGATGCGTTCGGGGTCCTCGATGCCAGCGACCTCGACGATGTCGCGGACGTCCTCGCGGGTGTTCTCGACCAGCCGGCGGCGTTTCTCGACCTCGTCGCGGTCGACCTCGGCCTCGGGCCACGGGGCGTCGACGACGAAGCCGTCGTTGCCCAGTTCGTCGTACAGTTCCTCGGCGAGGTGCGGCGCGACGGGGGCCAGCAGTCGGACGACCGCGGACAGCCCGCGCTCGTAGGTCCCGGCGTGGGGCTCGGCGTACTCGGCGTACTGGCGCAGCGTCCCGACCAGGTCCTGGGTCTCGCGCAGGGCCTCGTTGAACGTGAGGTCGTCGTACTCCGCGCCGGCGATGGCGATCGTCGCGTCGATCTCGCTCTCGACGTAGCGGGCGACGGCGTCTTTCTCGCCGTCGTACCCGTTCGCTCGCGGTTGCGGCTCATCGCCGCTCGCGTCTTCCGCGGCGCGTGGCGCCGCGAACTCCTCGACCATCCCCTTCAGTCGGACCAGGAAGGCGTTCGTCGAGCGGACGCCCTCTTCGCTCCAGTCGAAGTCACGCTCGGGCTGGGCGGCCTGCATCATAAAGAGTCGGGCCGTGTCCGCGCCGTACTCCTCGACGATCCGCTGGGGGGAGACGACGTTGCCCTTGGACTTGGACATCTTCTCGCCCTCGAGTTGCACCATCCCCTGGGCCAGCAGGTTCGTGAAGGGTTCGCGGTGCTCGAGCCCCTCGTGGTCGGCCAGCACCTTGGTGAAAAACCGCGAGTACAGCAGGTGCATCACGGCGTGCTCGATGCCGCCGACGTACTGGTCGACCGGCATCCAGTCGTTGGCCCGCTCGAGGTCGAACGGCGCGTCCTCGAGGTCGGGGGAGACGTACCGCAGGAAGTACCACGAGGAGTCGACGAAGGTGTCCATCGTGTCGGTCTCCCGTTCGGCCGGCCCACCGCACTCCGGACACGCGGTCTCCTTCCAGTCCTCGGCGGCGTCCAGCGGGTTCCCGGTGGTGTTGATGAACTCCGGCAGTTCGACGGGCAGGTCCTCGTCGGGGACCAGGACGGGGCCACAGTCGTCGCAGTGGACGACCGGGATCGGCGTCCCCCAGTAGCGCTGGCGCGAGATCCCCCAGTCGCGTAGCTGGTACTGTGTCGCGTGCTCGGCGCTCTCTATGTCCTCGGTCAGGCGCTCGCGGGCGGTCTCGCTGTCCAGCCCCGAGTAGTCGCCGGAGTTGACGAGGACGCCGTCTTCGGTGAACGCCGCCTCGTCGACGTCGGGTGATTCGGGATCCTCGCCCTCCTCGGGTTCGGGCGCGACGACGGGGACGATCTCCTCGCCCATCTTCTGTGCGAAGTCGTGGTCGCGCTCGTCGTGGCCGGGGACGGCCATCAGCGCGCCGGTCCCGACGTCCGAGAGGACGAAGTCCGCGACGTAGACCGGGATCTCCTCGCCGGTCGCGGGATTCGTGGCGGTGAGGTCGGTCTCGACCCCGTTCGGCTCGTCGCCGTCGGGATCGGCCTCGTGCTCGATGAAGTGACGAACCTCCTCGTCCTCCTCGGCGAGTTCCTCGCTGATCGGGTGGTCCGGCGCGAGCGCGAAGAAGGTCGCGCCGTAGATGGTGTCGAGGCGGGTCGTAAACGCCCGGACCGGGCCGTACTCCCGCGGCTCGGTTCCCTCGCCGCGTCCGTCCGAGGCGCGTGGCGCCTCGCCGATTTCGAAGTCGACCTCGCTCCCATACTGGCGGCCGATCCAGTTGCGCTGCATCTGGCGCACCGAGTTGGGCCACCCCTCGAGGTCGTCGATGTCCTCGAGCAGTTCGTCGGCGTACTCGGTGATCTTCAGGAACCACTGCTCGAGTTCGCGGGTCTCGACGGGCGTGTCGCAGCGCCAGCAGAGTTCGGCCTCGCCTTCGACCTGTTCGTCGGCCAGCACGGTCTCGCAGTGGGGACACCAGTTGACCTCGGCGTCGCGGCGCTCGACGAGGTCCTCCTCGTGGAACCGTCGGAAGAGCCACTGGTTCCACTGGTAGTACTCCGGCGTACAGGTGGTGACCTCCCGGTCCCAGTCGTAGCCAAAGCCCATCGCCGTCATCTGGTCGCGCATCGTCTCGATGCAGTCGAACGTCCAGTCCCGCGGGTTGGTGTCGCGTTCCTTTGCCGCGTTCTCGGCCGGGAGGCCGAACGCGTCCCACCCCATCGGGTGGAGGACGTCGTCGCCCTGCATTCGTCGGTACCGGGCGTAGGCGTCCGTGATCGTGTAGTTGCGGACGTGGCCCATGTGGAGCTTGCCGGACGGGTACGGATACATCCCGAGGACGTACGTCGGGTCCTCGACGTCGTCGGGCGTCCGATACGTGTCCGCGTCGTCCCACGCCTCTTGCCAGCGGCGTTCGACCGCTGCGTGGTCGTATCCCGCGTCACTCATTGCTGTGTAGACGTGAGACCTGACACCTTATAATGGATTCGAGCCACGGAGACCTATTTCCTGGCAGCCGTGGTCCAGCTACCTCGTCGGCCGCGTTCGCGCTCGGGGTCACCTTCGAGTCCTCCCCCGCCCCTCGTCCGATGGCGGCTCGAACTGCCGAAACGTCGGTATTTCGGCGGGTTTGGCGCCGAAACCCTTGATATCTCGAGGCGCGTATACTCCGTGATGACACACCATACATTTGAAACCGACATCTCGGGGGGATCGGCGGACGAAATCGTACGAATCGCTCGAACCGGGATCGGGGACGAACTCCGCAGCGTCGTCTACTTCACGCCGAGCGATTTCGACCTCCTCTACGTCCGCCAGGACCTGTACGAATATCCCGACGAGGCCCGCGAGGCGAAGTCGGAACTGATCGACATGGAGACCGTCGGCTTCGCAGAGGTGCCCGTCCGCAACGGCCTCGAGGCCGTGGAGCACGCCAACGGGATCGGCGAGTACTTCTTTACCATTCGGGTCCACGGGGACGGCTTCGTGGTCAGAAAGATCGTCGACGACGTCGGCGTCGTCCTGACGACCGACAGCATGGACGTCGCCGCGTTCCGTGACGCGGCGACCGCGATCGAACGGCTGCTCTCGGAGTGACGACTCGCTACTCGATATCGATCGACTTCGAGCCCGTGCCGCCGCCGACCTTCGGCAGTCGCACGGTGAGCACGCCGTTCTCGTACCCGGCCGTCACCTCGTCTTCCTCGACTGGCTCCGGCAGACGCACTCGCCGACTCGCCGTCTTGCGGGTTCGTTCCCGACGCAGGTACTCGCCTTCGGCGAACTCGAGGTCGTCCTCGCGCGTCGCGTCGAGGCGGAGCGTGCCGTCCGAGAGGGTCAGTTCGATGTCGTCGGTCTCGTAGCCGGGGAGGTCGGCGGTGACGACGTACTCCTCGTCGGTGTCGGCGACGTCGACCGGCACCGAGCCCGGGACCTGGAGGCCGCCGCTGGTCATCCCCTCTTCGACCTGTCGGCTGACGCGGTCGAGCATTTCCTCGATTTCGTCGAACGGGTTCCGTCGCATGTACAGGGATACGGCCTCTAGCGAGATAAATTCTGCCCGCCCCGCGAGGACAGAACGGGGGCTGGATGCCGCCGCCCTCCGCTGATTCCGTGTGATCACTCCGATAGCGTCGCGATCCCGTCCTCGAGGGCATCCTCCAGAACCTCGCGGGCGTGACCGTCCGGGTCGACGCCCTCGTAGACCGCTTTCACCTCGCCGTCGGCGAGCACGAACGTCGTCCGTGCGGCCGCGCCGCTCCGGACGTCGACGTCGAAGGCGTCGGCGACCTCCCCGTCGGGGTCCGCGAGCAGGTCGAACTCGAGGCCCTCCGACTCGCGGAACTCCCGGTGGGAGTCGACGTCGTCGGTCGAGACGCCGTAGACCGCGACGCCGGCGTCGCGGTAGGTCTCGAGTTCCCGCTGGAACTGGTTCGCCTCGACGGTACAGCCCGGGGTGTCGTCCCGCGGGTAGAAGTAGAGGACGGTCGGTTCCTCGAACGCGGGGGAGACTTCCTCGCCGTCCTGGCTGGGTGCGGTGACGTCGGGTGCGTCCGCGCCGGTCTCGAGCGTCATGAGTGCCCGTACTGCGAACGGCCGGAAACGGCTTTCGGTGACCCCGGCCGCCGTCACTCCACGACGTGTTCCGTATCGTACGACCCCAGCCGTCGCACCCAGCCGTTCTCCGCGAGTTCCTCGATCTCCTCTAAGGCCTCCTTCGTCCGGGACTCGTAGAGTCCCGCCTCGATGTCGACGTGGAAGACGTAGTCGCCGAGTCGCCGGCCGCTGGGCCGGGACTCGACGCGGGTCAGGTTGATCGATCGGTCGGCAAACGGCTCGAGCAACTCGAGCAACAGGCCGGGGTAGTTGGCGTTCGGGTAGACGACCAGCGAGGTCTTGCCGCCGCCTTTCGAGCGCTCGTCGGCCGGCGCGACCGCGAAGAACCGCGTCGCGTTCGAGTCCTGGTCCTGGATGTCCTCCGCGAGCACCTCGAGATCGGTGCCGTTGCTCGCGTTGGCCGGGTGGCCGATCCCGGCGATCGAGGGGTCGTCGCGGGCGAACTCGACTCCCTGGGCGGTGCTCGCGACCGCCTCGAGGGTGGCGTCGGGGTGTTCCCGCTCGAGGTAGGAGCGACACTGCGCGAGCGCCTGGGAGTGGCTGGCGATCGTGTCGAACTCCGGCCCCTGGGCGAGCAGGGCGTGTCTGATCGGGGTGACGATCTCGCGGACGACGGCGACCTCGTATTCGGCGAGGGCGTCTAAGCTCTCCGTCACGGAGCCCTCGATGCTGTTCTCGATGGGGATGACGCCTCGATCGTGTTCGCCGGCGGCGACGGCGTCGACGATGGCGGTTACCGACTGGCGGAAGTCGATCTCGTCCTCGTCGGCGACGGCGGTCGTCGCCCGGTGTGAGTAGGTTCCTTCGGGACCGAGCGTAACTGCGGTCATTGCCAGCCTATTGCAGGGACGCTCGCAAAAACGCGTCGGGTCGACGACGACAGTGCTTCATGCTCTGCCACAAATTATATCGGCTGACTGACGAACTCTTACGGAAGGACTGGCTCACGATGGAGGTGCACACCAGTGGCCGTAGGGAGCGAGCGTAGATCCTTTCACGTCCGGTACGCCGGGGTGGACGGATCGGTCCGCGACCGGGCGGTCGACGCGCTCGAGTCGACCTATCGAGTGACGACGGTCGCCGGGGTCGATTCGACGGCCGACCTGCTCGCAGACGACGTCGACTGTCTCGTCCTCGCGGCGGGAGCGACCGCGGAGTCGCGCTCGGTCGTCGACTGCCTCGAGTCGGTCGCGGCCGCCCGGCCCGACGTGCCGATCGTCCCGTTCGTGTCGCGGTCGGAACTGACCGACAACCGCCCGGAGTGGGTTCGTGCGCTGCTTCGGGCGAGTGTCGACGACGTCGTGTTCCGGGACGCCGGGTCGGAGCCGGGAACCGACGCTCCCCGACGGCTCCGGGACCGGATCGACGCCGTCTACGAGGCGTCGATCTCCGACGCCGGCGAGACCGTCCTCGAGGTCGCGCGCTCGCTGATGGGGGCCGCCCACGACGAGGTCGACATCGAGATCGAGTGGGGACTCGAGTCGGTCGGACGACGGCTCGATGCCGATCGGGCGCTCGTCTTCGAGTACGACGGGGACGACGAACGGCTCGTTCCGACTCACTCCTGGTTCGCCCGTCCCGAGTCGACCGACTCGGAGCCGGAACCGCTCCCGGCCGCGTCGTTTCCCGGGTTCGAGGAGGCGATTCGTGCGTTCGACGTTCACGCAGTGCCGGCCGGGACCGACACGGAGACGGCGACCGGTACGGTCGGGGAGCCGGCGATCGACCTGGGGACCGAGGAGGGTCTCGAGATCCCCGAGGGGTTCATCGGCGATCTGGGGGCGGCCGCGGGTATCCGCGGCGGCACGGATCGTGGCTCCCCGGACCGTTCGCGGGACCCGCATCCGTACCTCGAAGTCCGCGACCTCGAGGCGCTGCTCGCGGTTCCGATCGTCGTCGACTGGGAACTGACCGGCGTCCTCGCCGTCGCGGGGCGGCAGTGCCGTCCCTGGCCGGAACAGCTCCGACGACAGCTCCGCACCCTGGGCGAACTCGTCGGTTACCGACTCGAGCGCCGCCAGCGGCGAGGGGAACTCGTCAGCCAGAACGAGCGCCTCGAGGGGTTCGCCTCCGTCGTCAGCCACGACCTGCGAAACCCGTTGAACGTCATCTCGGGGTCGGCGGAACTCGTCGCCGAAACCGGCGACGACGCCTACCTCGAGGACGTGATCGACGCGGCCGACCGGATGGAGGCGATGATCGACGACCTGCTGACGCTCGCCCGTGACGGGGCCCGCGTCGGCGACACCGAACCCGTCGCGCTCGAGTCGGTCGTCAGGGACGCCTGGGACGACGTTGCCACCGACGGCGCGACCCTCGAACTCGAGCCCGACGATCTCCCCACGCTGGAGGCGGATCGGGGCCGGCTCCGGCAGGCCTTCGAGAACCTGATCCGCAACGCTATCGAACATAACGGCGACGCGGTGTCGATCCGAGTCGAAGCGACGGACGAAGGGTTCGCGTTCGAGGACGACGGCGTCGGGATCCCCGAAGATCGCCGCGAGCAGATCTTCGAGGAGGGGTATACCGGTGACGGTGGAACGGGACTCGGCCTGTCGATCGTCGACCGGATCGTCTCGGCCCACGGCTGGTCGGTGTCGGTCACGGACGGCGACGAGGGCGGAGCCCGGTTCGAGATCACGACGGAGTAGGCACTCTCGAGTCTCGCGGCGCGTTCGACCGCTGTGCCCTCGTCACACTCGCGGGGACCGTGCTGTCGTCCGCGTTATTACTCGTTGTCGCAGCCGCTCGAGCGGATGCGAGCGTGAAAAAGACCGGACTCTCACTCGTCGAGGTGTTCGATTCCCTTCTTGGAGACGTTGGCCTCCGTGATCTCCTCGGGCATCCAGTCGGGCTTGTCGTCCGGTGCGGTCTCTTCCCAGGCCCAGCCGTCGTAGATGTGGACCTTGTCGGTTCCCTTCTCGCGGAGTCGGAGTTCGACGCGCTCGGCCTCGTCTTCGCTCGACCCGGGCTCGAGTCGCCGGGCTGCCTTGAGCGCCGCCTGTCGGGGAGTGTTCCCCGAGAAGACGCTCGACTCTTCGCCGTCCGATTCTCGCAGCGCAAAGTTTCGTTTCCCGTCTTCGCGTACCATGGTTTTCGCCTCCGTGTCAACCCAGCGCACGGGATAGTATAAAGATATCCCCGAAAATCGACCGACTGCGTCGGTATCTTTAAGTGGTTACGGACGTCACTTCCCCGCAGTATCCGGTCTCCGGCGACCGAGGCTTTTGTCAGGAGAACGGTTTCGTGTCCAGTGACCGGTCGTTGGCGGGTAGAAAACACTTAAGTATATCCTACGGCGAAGTTCGTCATAGAATCCCGCGATGGTTCGGAAAAAGAAGCTGAGTCCAAGCGGTGCGAAAGACGAAGACGGCAACTACCACAACGTCCATCTGAATCTCCACGAGGACGAACTCGCAGTCGCGGGCATGGACATCGGCGACGAGGTCTTCGTCCGGGTACGGGACGGTAAAATCATCATCCAGAAAGCGGACGAGGAAGAAGTCGAACACGAGTTCTAACACGGCCGTTCTTTCGCGAACCGAGTGCACTGTGGAGCAATAGGTCCACCTGCGTCGACTACAGTCCGATCCGTTTTTCCCACCACCTGCGGGTACCGACAGTTCGAGGCGCGGCCCGTCGCCAGTTGTTTAGGTTTACCTAAACTATTTATGCCGGCCAGCATTTAGGTTGACCTAAAATGGTTGGAACGACGCTCGAGGACATTCGTCAGTACGTCACGTCGCTCTCGAGCGATGCGGGCCGGTACTACCTCGTCTGCGGCCGGACCGGCGAGCAACCGGTCCCGGCGGCGGGACTGTCTTTCCCGAATCGGCCGGTTGCCAGGGCCGCGGCGCGAGCGACGGAACAGTACAGGGCAGCACTTCGACGGTACGATCCGAGTCTCCCGACCTACGACGTCATCGTCTGTGAGCGGAACCGAGAACCGGTAGGGAGCTCCCAACACTCGTCGTCGGAGAGCACACGCGAGCGGGCCGAGCAGAGTACGGCTCCGAAGCGTCCGGCGTCGACCGAACCGTTCGGCGACGGCTCGTTGATCGACTTCTGTCACGCCGTCGCCGGCGCGGTGTTCGAGGCGATCGCCGTTTCTGCCCACGACGACCTCGAGAACGCGATCATGGAGACCTACTTCGACGTCGCCGAGCGTATCGAGCACACCGACGAACTCTGTCTGTGCCTGCTCGAGAGCATGGCCGCGGAGATGGCGGTCCTCGAGTCGACCGAGCAACGAGACCTTCTCCTCGGAGCCGCTCGGCGGCTTCCCGATTCCCCGCCGGCGGACGACCCGCTCGAATCGACGCTGGCGCAGTTGCAGGGGTCGGCGCTCCTCGGGGCATACACGATCCGGTCCCGAACGGTCGAACCGGGGACTGGCGCGCGCTCGTGGACGGTTACTATCGACGACTACGCACTCGACGAACCCGTCCCGAACGCTGGCAACGGCGACATTGTGACGCTGCCGATATCGCTCGAACTCCTCCGCCGATCCCCGAGCCGTAACCTGGCTATCGCCGGCGCTGAGGCTGAAGCTGACGCTGAGGCCGACGCTGAGGCTGAGGCTGATGCTGAGGTCGGCGTCGAGTGTCGCTCCGATCCGTCGACCTATCGTGCGACAGTTACGACCGATCCGATGGATCGCTCCCGAGGACTGGTCCTCGCGTCCGGGGTGACCCGCCGATGACCGACGCCGTTCCTGCGTTACTCGAGAACGCAACGGCGCGGGTCACGGACGAACGGGAAGCGGTGTCGGGGAAACTGTCGGCGGTCGACCGGTTCGCCAAAGGCGTCGATGCCCTTCCGGCGGTGGCAGCGATGTCTTCGTCGCCAGCCCCCGCGACCGCTCGCGTCGCGGATGGGGGCCGGGCCGTACCCGCTTCGAGCGTTGCCACCGTCCGTTCCGGACCGATTGCCGATGGCGAAGCGGTCGACGCCGACCGCCGGGCGGACGTTCGCGATCTGTTCGCGGAGACGATCCGCCCGTACAGCGTGGCGGACGTCGACGACGCCGAGCCGTTGTCGGCGACTATCGCGGAGGAACTCGGCGACGACGTCGCGGTCGCACTCGCGCCCTCGACCGACCGCCGGTTCACGGCCGACCTGAAGCAGGTCGTCCTCTCGGCGACTCGTCAACGCCGCGCCGAACTCGAGGCGATGGAACGCGCCCTCGATACCGAGGCCGAATCGCTCCGGTCGAGCGCCGACGCGGTCGTCGAGATCTGCGCGTGGCTCCTCGAGGCCGACGAGACTCCGCTTTCGGATCTGGGGTTCGAGGCACTGTGCCGTCGTCACGACCGGCTCGCGGAGCACCGGGCGACGTGCCGACGCCTCCTCGAGCGTCGGCAGTCGGTCCTGGGAGAAACGGCGGCATCCGGCGCTACGGCGGGTCTGCTCCACCGCTCGCTGGTGACCTATCTCTATCGTGACCTCCCGTCGGCGTACCCGGTCCTGTCGACGGTCGTTCGATTACTCGAGCGGTGCCGGGAGTGTCAGCGGGTCGTCCGGGATCACCTCACTCGCCGGGTTTGATCGCCGGCCACCGGTCCGCGACCTCCGGCCGACGGCCCGTGGCCGCCGGTCGTTCTCGCCCCGCTACCGGAGCGCCGCGAGGTCGAACTCGAAGCCGGCCACGGGCACCTCGAGGTCGTGCTCGACGAGCACCTTCGGGTGTACCTCGCCGATGACACCGACCGTCTCGCCGTCGATGACGACGCTCGCCGTTCGACCCGAAATGAAGGTCGGGTGCTCGGTCGGCGGGGTCTCCAGATCGACGTCGAACTTCCGGCAGAGCGCCTGCAGGCGCGCCTTGGCGTCCTCGTAGCCGGCCTCGTGGCTCGCGAGGACGGCCCCGACGCGGCGCCGTTCGGCGACGCCGGTGTTCTCGCTCTCGTCGACCTCGGCGGTGAAGCCGATCTCCGCTAAGTCCTGCGGGTACGCGCGGTGAGTGTTGCGCTCCAGGACCATCAGCAGCGAGGGCGTGACCCACGTCCGCAGCATGGTGAAGTCCTCGCTGTATGGACCCTTGATCGTCGCCGGCTCGCCGGCGCCGTAGACGTCCTCGCCCGGCTCAACGTTGACCCGCTCGTAGTTCTCCTCCTCGCTGATCATGTGGAAGTTCAGCAGGTCCTCGAAGCCCAGCCCGACGAGTTGCTCGCGGACCGACCGCTCGAGGCGGGAGCGCTCGTGGCGGCCGCCGACGGTCCCGACGTCGGGGTATTTCGGCTCGAGGTCGTTGAAGCCGTAGGCCCGGCCGAGGTCGTCGATGACGTCCAGCGGGTGGAGCACGTCGACGCGGTACGGCGGGATCGTGACCTCGTGGACGAGGTTGCCGTCGTCGTTCTCTTCTTTTTCTGCCTCGAGTCCCGATCGCTCGGCGAGGTCAATCACCTCGTCGGGGTCGAGGTCGATGCCGAGGATCGTCTCGATCCGGTCGTGGGCGACCGTCTTCGTCTTCGTCGAGAGGTCGGGGCGGACGATTTCGTGGTCGGGGTACTCGACGGTCACTTCCTCGAGCGTGGCCCCGCGGGCGGCCAGCGCGTAGCAGACGATGTTGAGCATCTTGTCGATCGTCCACTGGTCCGTGCCGGTCATCTCGACGAACAGGTCCCGCGAGTCGGTCGAGACCTCGGTGCGCCGGCCGTTGATCACCGGCGGGAACGAGAACAGCCCGAGATCGTCGTAGATCGCCGGATACCGCTCGTACTCGCTGACCAGATCGGCGTACGTCTCGCCGGTCGGGTGCTCCTCGAGGACGTCCGCGGGCGTCATCTCCCGATCCGAATCGAGGGGGACGAAGGTGTCCTCGTCGGGCTCGAGACCGACGTACTCGATCGTCGGGGTCCCCTCGGTCGCGGGGCTCGCTCGCGGCTCATCGCCGCTCGCATTTTCCGATGCGCGTAGCGCATCGCGACCCTTGAGCATCGTGAGATCGTGAATCCCGATCGCGCCCTTCGCGCGCTTGCGGCCCATCGTCGCGTGGAGCTTCTCCTGTAGCTGAATGAGGGAGTCGAGGCCGTCCTCGTCTAAGTCGACGTCGCGGATCACCGCGCCCGTGACGTACGGCCGTTCCTCGGGCACCGACTCGTCGACCTCGATGGTCCACTCCGCGGAGTTGGTCGAGGGGACGTGCACCCCGCGGGCGTCGCCGTACTGGTAGCGCAGCGAGCGGGCGACCCCCTCGACCGAGAGCCGGTCGAGGCGGTCCGGTGCGAACTCGAGTTCGAACTCGCCGTCCTCGGTGCGGCCCTCGAACTCGAGGCCGAGGCCGAACAGGTCCGCCTTGAGCTCCTCGTCGCCTTTCTCCTCTTTGCCGGTCAGGTCGCGCAGTTCGTCGGGGTCGATGTCGACCGTGGGCATCAGTAGGTCACCTCCGTGTTCCGCAGCAGTTCGAGGTCACACAGCGTTCCGTGGATGTCGCGGATGTCCTCGAAGCCGTACATCAGCATCAGCAGTCGCTCGAGGGCCAGTCCCCAGGCCATCACGTCGCATTCTACACCGAGGGGCTCTAACATCTCCTCGCGGAAGATGCCCGAGTTGCCGATCTCGACGAGTTCGCCGGTCGTCGGGTGGGTGCCGAACAGTTCGAACGACGGCTCCGTGTAGGGGTTGTAGTGGGGTTTGAACTGGATGTCCTCGATGCCGAACTGGGCGTAGAACTCCTCGAAGGTGCCCATCAGGTCCCGCACGGAGAGGTCCTCGGCCATCACCCACCCCTCGATCTGGAAGAATTCGAGCAGGTGGGTCGGGTCCAGCGTGTCGTTGCGGTAGACCTTCTCGACGCTGAAGAACCGCGCCGGCGGCTCGATCTCGCCGATCTCCTCGCCCGACAGGTACCGCGTCGACAGCGAGGTCGTGTGCCCGCGCAGGGCGAGCGCCCGCGCGAAGTCCTCGTCCCACGGCGAGTGGTACCCCTCGCCGTCCTCGCCGACGCCCTCCCGGTGGGCGCGCTCGACGTCCTCGACGAGTCCCTCGGGGAGGTCGTCGATGTGGGTCGGCTCCTCGAGGGCGAACCGATCCCAGTGAGTGCGGGCAGGGTGGTCCTGGGGCATGAACAGGCAGTCGTTGATCCAGAAGTCCGCGTCGACGTGGGGACCCTGCATCTCCTGGAAGCCCATCCCGACGAGGACGTCCTTGACGCGTTCGGCGGTCTGTCGCAGGATGTGAACGTTGCCGCCGTCGACGCGCTCGGCGTCGGCCTCGACGTTGTAGTCGGCGAACTCGACCTCCTCCCACTCGCCGCTGGTGAGCAGTTCGGGGGTGACCTGCCCGACCGTCTCGGCGGTCTCGACGCCGGCCATCAGTTCGGTGACGCCGTCGTCGGTCAACGTTACCTCGCGGGCGGTCGTCTCGACGACCTCGACGAGGCCGCGCCGCTCGAGGCTCTCGAGGGTGTTCTCGTCGACGTCGGTGTCGGCGTCCCCGGCGGCGAGTCCCTCGAGGGCCGTCGCCTCCGCGTCGGCCGCGGGCTCGGCGTCCGGGTCGGCGGTGATCTCGCCGCTGTCGATGACGCCGTACCCCTTCCGGGCGTAGTTCGAGAGCGCGATGTCGACCGCGTTGCCCTCGAGGCCCGAGCGGCCGATGACCTGTCCCATCGAGACCGAATCCTCGTCGGCGCCGGCCTCGAGGGCGGCCTCGTAGAGACGTACTTCGGGCAGTTCGTCGGCAGCGTACTCCTGGCCCTCCTCGGTGAGTTCGATCGATTCGTCGACGCGCTCCTCGACCGTGACGAGTCCCTCCGCCTCGAGTTCGAAGGCCGCCCCGGTGACGGTCTCCGGCGGGAGGGCTGTCGCCTCGGCGAGGGCGTCGACGGACGTTGCCTCGTCCGCGCTCGCGGCCTCGAGGACCGCGACCTGTGATTCTGGGAGTTGCATTCGCTTGGTTAGATGGCTGCGTGGCGGTCAGTTAGCGGTTCCGACTCGCGTCGGGGACGAGTTCGAACGGCGAGTCACGCGGCCTGCGTGGTCCGAATCCCGTTCGCGATACCGATCCGCGACGGACGGTTTCGCCGCGGCGACCCGGTAGGGACGCCGCGGGTCCACCGTCTCGAGTCCGTCAGAAGAAGCCGAAACCGAATCCCGACTGCGTGCGCTGTGGCTGGCTGGCGGTGGCGACACCGGCACGAGCGAGGGATTCGGCTGCCATACACGTTCGATTCGTGACCGAGGGCAAAAACGTTGCGGGACGGTGGCACGGTCCGTCAGCCCGGCCGGACTCGCGCTAGCCGTTCGACAGCCGCGTCGTCTCGAGCGAGCCCGAATCGACCCAGACGAAGCCGGACTGTTCGGCGGCGGCTTCGGCCCGGCGAACCGCGCCGGGGTCGAACTCCTCGGCGAACTCGATGCGGGTCTCGTCCGGTTCGGCGGCCGGGAGTTCCGGGAGGAAGTCGTCGTCCTCGAGCAGCCCTCGCACGGAGACGTCGCCGCCGGCGCCCAGCGCGGCCCCGAGCGCCCGGTAGCGGTCGTTCTCCGTCTCCCACTCGACGCCGCTGCCGAAGGAGTCGTTCGAGACCCGCGCGGTGTCGACGGTTCCGGAGAGCGAGCCGAATTCGGGGTCCCCTTCGATCGAGTCGAGTTTCCCGTCCCCGGTCGCTAGCGATTCCCGATCCGTCCCCTCGATTCCACTCCCGCCCCGGGCCTCGTCGTCGCACCCCTCGTCCTCGCTCACGCGCGAGACGGAGGGCGACCCGCGCAGTTCGAACCCGTCGGTCCCCCTCGAGGTCGCGCCAGAGTCCTCCGTGCTCCGGTTCCGGGTCCGGTTCGACCCGGCTTCGGCCTCCTCGATCAACGACGTCGCGTCCTCGGTCGGTGGCGTGCTCGCGTTCCGCTCGCGGTCGGTGGCCCAGTCGGGCCAGGGGCCGTCGCCGTCAGGGCCCTCCGCCGATTCGTCCCCGGCGTCGGGAACGTAGGCCTCGAGTCGAAGGCCGTCCTCCGGGAGCAACGGCCGGTCGAACGGTTCGATCCGCGGGCCGTACCGCTCCCGGAGGGACTCGAGTTCGCGGCCGTCGACCAGCGCGGCCCGCCAGCGGTCGACGCCAGCCGAGAGCAGGACGAACCGTGCGTCGGTGCCGGCCAGCAGCGACTCCTCGATCGCCCACAGGACCGCCGGCAGGTTGTCCGTCCCCAGGGGCGTCTCCGGGTACTCGAAGGAGGCCTCTCGCCGGCGGCCGTCGAGGTCGGCCGCCCGCAGTTCCAGTCGGTCCCGCGGGCCGGCCGTGATCGCCCGCTCGAGGTCGAACGACCAGCCGATCGATTCGAAGACGCGGGTCAACTCGGCCGCGAGCGTCTCGCGGGGGTACCGCGCCGAGCAGTTGATTCCGCGGGCGCTGCGGGCCATAACCTCCCGCAGGACGGCCGTGCGGTCACGGCCGTCCGAGAGGACGTCGACGAGGGCAGCCTCGAGGGAGTCGGCCGTTCCGGGTTCGCCGGTTCCGTTGCCTGCACGGCGTTCGACGTCCGCGGGCCTGACGCCGAACGCGCCGAGCACGTCGGCCGCGAGGAGGTCGTCGGCGGTAGCGGTGGCGTCGCCGTCGTCGCCGGAGGGAGGGCCAGCCATCACCCTGGACAACCACGACCCGTCCAATATAAGTTCGTCAGACGCTGGGTCGCGAATCCGACCGTAGCTTTATGTCGTCTCCGGAGCCGATTCGGAACGTCCATGACGCGGTGCCTGCCCCGCGCCGAGGTTCGCCCGACTCAGCTGTACCTCTCGAGCGAGAAACTCGCCGGCGTGCTCGAGTGGTTCGATTTCGACGAGCCGGAGTACGAGCCGCTCCCGGCCTTCGAACACCGGGGCGCGTGGTATCTCGCGGACGGACACACCCGCGCGTTCGCGGCCTCGCTCGCGGGCGTGGACACGATCCGGATCGAACGCGATCCAGCGGTCCGCGAGACGTACGACTTCGAGGTGTACCGGCGGTGTATCGAGTGGTGTGCCGAGGCGGGCGTCGAGACGGTCGACGACCTCCACGGCCGGGTCGTCGGTCCCGAGGCGTACCGAGAACTCTGGGTCGATCGCTGTCAGCGGGTCGGTGACGGCGGCTGATACGGATCCCTGTCCCGATGTACGGCGCGACCGCGACAGGTCACGGTCGCGTCGGAAATAACGTATAGCAGTCCGTATCCCGGTCAGCGACGCCGGGGGGACTCGAGTTCGATGTCGGCTTCCTCGAGCAGCTCCTCGACCTCCTCGCGTTTCTCCTGGTGTTCCTCGAGGAATTCCTTCATCAGCTGTGCTGCCTGCTCCTTGCAGTCGCCACAGAGTCGCTCGCCGCCGACGCACTCGTCGTAGACGCGCTTGGCGAACTCGTCGTCGTCGCCGGACAGCAGGTACGCGTACAGCTCGTAGACGGGACACTCGTCCGCGCGGCCCCCCTTCTCGCGCTGTTCTTCGGCGGTCTCACGGCCGCCCGTGGTCGCGGCTTTCACCTTGCTGTAGCCGTCTTCGGGGTCGTCGAGCAGGGAGATGTGCGACGCGGGGACGGAGGAGGACATCTTGCCGCCAGTGAGGCCGGTCATGAACCGGTGGTAGATCGACGACGGCGGCTGGAAGCCGTAGCCGCCGTTCTCGACCTCGACCTCGCGGGCCAACTCCTCGGCCTCGTCGCGGTCGATCTCGAAGGCGTCGACGTGGTTCTCGTAGACCCGCTTCTCGCCGTCGATCGCGTCGATCAGGGCGTCGAACGCTTCCTCCGTCGCCCGCCGGTCGAAAAAGCGGGTGCGCGGCCGAAGCGGCTCCATCCCGCCCTCCTCGAGTTTCGTCAGCACCGAGTCGAGGGTGGCCGCATCGACGTCGAGATCCGACAGCGGCGTCTCCTCGAGCGCGTCGGCGACGTGCGTACACCGCAGGGTGTCGTCGTCGAAGTCCGCGGGGTCGAGCCGCTCGTGGAAGTCGGCGACGAGGTCCCGTTCCTCGGGCTCGAGTTCGAAGCTGGCGTAGGCCTCCGAGACCTTGAAGAAGCGCATCCGCTCGGCGAGGTCCCGGGCGAGCCGGACGTGGGGGTCCTGATCGGGCCCGACCGGAATCACGGTGGGCTTTGGCTCCTCGAGTTGCGGGTAGAGGATGTCGGCCATCTGGGTGACGACCGACTGCATGTGCGAGACGTCGGTCTCGCCGTCGAAGCCGTAGATCGACTGGAACTCCGAGAAGTTCGCCTCCGCGCCGAGGTCGAACGCCAGGTCCTGCAGTTCGCGGTTCGCGGACTGTCGATAGAGGGTTCCCTCCTCGGGGTCGAAGCCGAGCGCCAGCAGCGAGAGGAGGTAGTCGCGGGCGTGCTCGTCGATCTCCTCCCAGGTCATCCCGCGGGCCGCGTTGGCCTCCAGATCCGCGATCAGCGCGTAGGCGTCGGCCCCCTGCTGCTGGTGCCAGATGATCTCGTCGAAGACCAACTTGTGGCCGATGTGGGGGTCGCCGGTCGGCATGAACCCGGAGAGGACGGCAGCGGGCTCGTCGTTTTGCATCGCCTCGGCCACGGGGCGGTAGTCGCGGTGGCCGAAGATGACCCCGCGCCGCATCAGGTAGTGGGGGTTGGGCACCACCTCTAAGATCTCGTCGAACTCCTCGATGCCGAACTCCTCGAACAGTTTGCGATAGTCGGAGACGGTCGAGGAACCCCACGGATCGAGCGCGACGTCATCGGCTCCAGCAGCGCCGCCGTCCGGCAACGGTTCACCCGATTCGCTTCCAGTGGTCCCGGCGGTTTCCGGGGTCTCCTCGTGTGGATCGTCTCCGCTCATTATCCTCGGTTTGGCGCTCCGGCGCGCAAAAGCCTTCGCCTTCGGGCCGGCTCCCGTCGGCCTCGCCCACACCTTGCCCGAAACGGGAAGCCGATGCGATGTGAACAGCCACGAAATGAACGTTCGCGTCTTCGGCGCCGACCGCGAGATCGATGGTTCGCTGATCCGGGACGACGCCGAAACGGTTCGGACGCAGCTCCGTGAGTACGAAGCCGGCGAGCAGACGGCGTTCGACCTCGAGATCGACTACCCCGCGACCTTCACTGGCGACGTGATGCGCGTGATTGCGGACGTCCCGTACGGCGAGACCCGACCCTACGGCGATCTCGCCGCAGCGCTCGAGACCGCACCGATCGCGGTCGGACAGGCCTGCGGTCGCAACCCGATCCCGATCGTCGTCCCCTGCCATCGCGTCGTGGGCGCGGACTCGCTGGGCGGCTACGGCGGCGGACTCGACCTGAAGCGACGGCTGCTCGAGCACGAAGGCGCTGCTATCGTCTCCGACGAAACGTAACCGTGGCTATCGCTTCCCGTTATCCGGCCGTCCGCCGGATCGCCTCGAGGCGCTCGACCGGTTCGACGCCGGCAAACAGGATCGTCGCGAACACGCGGTCGCCGTCCGGCCGCGGCGCGTCGCCGCCGAGCAACTCCCGCGAGCCGGTCCTCGACTGCACCGTTCGTCGGCCGTCGGAGATCGCCTTCCGGTTGAGCCAGGCGGGCGGCCCGCCGACGATCACCATCGCGGCGTCGGCGTTCTCGCGGTCGCACTCGAGGGTAAGTTTCCCGTTGAGCGCCTTGCTGATCGTCGTCTCGACGGCGCTGACCGCCGACGCGGTGTCGACGCTCGACTCCGCCGAGAACAGGCCGAGCCCGAACCGGGAGCCCCCGTCGTCGGATTCGACCTCCTGTTCGCCGTAGCCAAGCGTCGCAACGAGGGTCTCGTCGCCCCCGTCGAGGACCCGTGCCACGTCGCTGGCGTCGATCACGGTTTCGGCGACCTCGCCGTCGCTCTCGCTCGCGGCTCCGGCGGAGAAAAACGCCGCGACCCGGGTCGCGAGGTCGCGGTTGAGCCGGTCGCGACCCTCCGCGAGACGCTCGCCGGTGCGGAGCCAGGCCTCGTTGTCGAAACACAGCACTGCGCTCGCGAGGCCGTCGAGCCGTTCGAGCGTTCGGGCGGCGTTTTCTTCCGCGAGCGGGCGGGTGTGGTCGTCCGTGTCCTCGGGCCCGTCCGCGCCTTCGGCAGCCGCGTCCGCCTCCGCGCCCGACTCCGGCTCCGGTACGACACCCTCGACCAGCGGATCCTCCGGCGGTTCGAGTTCGCGTTCGGCCGGTATCGTCGCGAGGACGTAGACCGGCTTGTCGTACACCGCCCGGAGCGTCGCGACGAGTTCCGGCGCCGTTCCCCCGCCGGTCGCGCCTCCGAGGCCGACGACCACGAGGAAGGCGTCCGCGATCAACGGCCGCCCGTCGTCCAGGTGCCGACTGAGTTCGTCGACTGACGCGTCGCCCACCTCGAACCCGCGCTGGAGGTTGCCGTTGAGCCCGTTCCGGATCGTCTCGCCGTACCGGTGCCGGTTCGACTCGGGAATCGCCTCGAGCGCCGCCAGCCCGTCCGTATCGGTGTCGAACGCGAACGCATCGCCCACGAACCGGTGATCCGCCGGCTCGGCCGCCAGAATCGCGTCGGCGATCCGACACCCCGCGCCGCCGACGCCGATCACCTCGAGTTGCATATCCGGACCTATCACATCGGGTGGGTTTCACAGTTCCGTTCGCGGCCGCCGACGGTGCCGACCTCGAGACCTCGGTCGCGTTACGGTGATCGCGTTACGGCGGTCGCCTTACGGCGTCAACCGCTCGAGCGACCACCACTCGACGTCGGCGCCGTCCGCGTCGGTACCCTCGTCGTCGACCAGCGCGAACACCATCGTCTTGCGAACCCCGTGGGCGAGTCGGACGTCCAGCGCCAGGTCCCGTGGCTCGAAAACGTAGTCGGCGGGATGAACCCGGATCAGCAACTCGGAGTGGCCCAGGTCGTCGACCGACTCCACGTCCGCGTAGGTCCGGAAGTCCGCGCCGAACTTGTAGCCGGTCTTGGGGACGACGCCTCGGTCCCGAAGGGCCGTGTAGACCGCCAGCCGGCGGTCGAACCGCTCGCCCTCGACGTCCCGTCCCCGCCGGCGGACCGTCGCCGGCTCGAGGTCGATCGCACCCTGCTCGGCGAGGGCGGCCGCCTCGAGCAGCGAACACTGCAGGGTCGGTTCGTCGTACTCCCGGCCCTCGAGCGGCTGGCCGTAGAACGCCCGCTCGTAGAGGTCGACCGGGGGGTCCCAGACGACCACTCGGTCCTCGAGCAGGTCGGCCTCGCAGGGACTGTCGGGGAGGGCGTCCGCCGAGTCGGAACCTCCGGTCGGGGCCCGGCGATCGACGTCGAAGTACGTGATCTCGCTCTCCTCGTCGACGACCGCGAGGACGCCCGGCGCGAGATCGCTCGCGGGCACGTCGGTTCGCTCGCCGATGACCCGCAGCGCGTAGGCGATCTCGCCGTCGCCGGGGCCCTTGCCGCGGGGGAAGACCGCGAAGTCGACCGGGCCGGCGGGCGGGTCGTCGATCCATGGCTCCGCGGCAGGCGAAAGGTAAAACCCTCGTTCGCGGAGGTCGGCGTAGACCAGGAAGCGTACGCCGAAGTCGTCGCCGGGTTCGCGGGCGACGAACGCCTGGAAGTCGAGCCGTTCGCCCGTCTCTTCGTGGACGACCGCCGCGAGGTCGCCCCTGTAGAGGAGGTGTGCCGCCTCGACCGGCGAGAGGGCGATCTGGTTGCTCCCGTCCCCGTCGGGCAGGGGGTAGCCGTACCCCCGCGAGTCGTGATACCGTTGGCGCGCGTCGCTCCCCACGGTGACGACGCCCGCGGCCTCGTCGAACCGCCCCTCGAGTTCCATGTCGGGGCGTTGGCCGTCGGACACTAAGTGGCTGTGGATCGCTCGCTCGCGGCCGCCGCCGGTCAATCGTCCCCGGCCGCCTCCTCGGGCGACCGCTCCCCGATCGGATCGCAGGTGGCGTCGAGACACCGCATCCCGCTGCCCGTATCGAAGGTCGGCAGGCCACAGCGACACTGGCCGTCGATCACCCCTGCAGGCATCGCGAACCCGGTGTCGCAATCGGGGTAGTGCTCGCAGCCGGCGATGAGCCCGCCGCGTCGGAGGATCCGGAGGTCACCGTCACAGTCGGGCTCGGGGCAGTTCCACTCGCGGTCGAACGCTTCGGAGACCGCCTCGTCCAGGGACTCGCAGTCCCGGTCGAGACAGACGTCGAACGCGAGCCCCCGTTCGACGCGCATCCGCGGGAGCCCGCAGTCGCAGTTGCTCGCGTCCTCCCGAATCGTCGCGTCCGCTGGCACGCCGTAGCGATCGCCGCAGTCGACGCAGTGGACGCCGTTCGAGCGGACGAGCGCGCCCCCGCAGTCGGGGCAGGTACCCACGACCGGGCCCGCGACCGAGGCGGGGTAGTGGGCGAACCCGTCCTGATCGTGGGCCGCGATCCGGAGCGTCTGCGTGTCCTTCTTCGCGACGAGGGTGAAGCCGTCCGCGCGGTCGCTCGAGACGCTGTCGGCCCGTGTGAGCCACGCGACGGGCTGGTAGCCGTCGGTGTCGTGGACCAGCACGGTGTTGTCGGGCTTGACGACCGTCGTCATCCGGCCGCGATACTCCTGGCGGTCGTCGGCCTCGGCGATCACGGTACAGTCGCCCGCGAGGACGCGGATCGCGTCGTCGATCATAGGATCGGTGGCCGCGCGTTCGTATTTAAACTCGAGGACGCGACGACCGCCGGGATCGCCGGGAGACGTAACGCCTTTGTCCGCCCTCTCCGGGGACCCCGATATGACCGAGCCGAACGACGTCGCCGGTCCAGGGCCGGACTCGGCTGCCGACGCCGGATCGGAACCGACGCGGGCGCTCGCGGAACTCGAGGCGCTCGAAGAGGAAGTAGCGAGGCTGAAACGCGTCGTTCGCGGTCGCGACGTGGGCGACGCGGACCCCGACGCTGTCAGAACGCGGTTCGAGGACGCTGCCGCCCACCTCCAGGACGCGCTCGCGGCCGCCAACGGCGGCCACGACCCAATCGACACGCGTTCGGGCGAGCGGATCACGCCGCTTGACCCCGACCCCGAGTCGATCGACCTCGAGGACGTCGCTCACGCGCTCTCGAACCTCAGCCGGTTCACCGGGCAGGGAACGGACTTCTACAGCGTCGCGCGCCACGCAGTCCACGTCAGTCACGAGGTCGAGGCCCGCGGCGGAACTCTCGCTGCCCAGCGGTGGGGCCTGCTCCACGACGCCAGCGAGGCGTACCTCGCGGACGTGCCCGCGCCGGTCAAACGGACGCTTCCGGGGTACACCCGCGCGGAGAAACGCCTGCACGCCGCGGTCCGCGAAGCGTTCGACCTCGAGGTATCGGCCGCGGACGAGCGACTGGTCGACGCCGCCGACGCCGACGTCGGCCGGTACGAACTGTCCGTCCACTTCCCGGCGTTTCACGATCGGCCCGCCCTCGAGTACGAGGGCGACGCGCTGGACGGATCGGTCGCCGACGCAGCGCTGTACCGTCGCCGGGCGCGCGAGTTGGGGCTCCCGACCGCCGACCAATTCGACGCCGACTCGACTGGTAGCTCGGAGTCCACGCGCTGATATCGGGCGTGGGCTGGAAAAGAGTCGAACGGGATCGAAGCGAGAGGAACGGAAAACGGGCGAACTGGACGGATTACGCTACTTCATCGCCGATTCGGCCATCCGCTGGGGAATGCTGACGACGAGTTCGATCAGGCCGTCGGCCTCCTCGTCGTCGCGGAGGTACGACCGGAGTCGCTGGCTGCCCATCTCGACGACGACGATCAACACGAGGACGACGACGATCCCCGCCATCATGTTCCCGTAGGCTCGCAGGTCCTGCTGGACCTGAATGACGACGCCGATTCCGCCCCCGCCCAGGAGTCCGAGCGTGACGGCCTGGCGAACGTTCACTTCGAAGATGTACAGCGTCCAGGCGATGAACGACGTCTTGACCTGGCTGATCATCCCGAAGACGACCGTCTGTGATTTCGAGGCGCCGGTGGTCTCCATCGCCTCGATCTGGCCGTCCTCGACCTCCTCGAGTTCGTCGGTGAACAGCCGGCCGAGGTTTCCGATGGTGCTCACCCCGATCGCGATCGTCGACGTGACGGCTGTCAGGCCGGACAGCGGGATGAAGATCAGGAACCAGACGAGCGCCGGGATCGCCCGCGAAACTCCCATGATCGACCGGAAGATGAAATTGAACGGATAGGGGGTCACCCGGCCGCTCCCCAGCACGCCGAGTAACAGTGCGAGCGGAATGCCAAGTATCGTTCCGGCGAACCCCATCGCGAGGGTGATCACCGACTCCAGCGGCAGGTTCCGTTCGACGATGAACCCCCAGTTGGGCGTGTAGCGGGCGAGTCGATCAGCGAACGAGGGCCACTGTCGGTAGAGATCGACCAGCGAGAACTCGAGCAGAATCAACGATCCGTAGAGCGTCCCGGCGAAGACGATAGTCAAGAGTCCATAGAGGACCCACCGAACGCGCCGGGTGAGCCGGATCTGCTCGAGACGTTGCTCGACTGACGTATCAGTACTCATTGTTCCACCATCGATTCGGAGTCCGTCCCTCCGAGGAATTCTTCCATATCGATACCACCGTACAGTTCGTCGATGACGTCGAACGTCAGGTCGTCCCGGTAGCCGTCGAAGACGACCTGTCCGTCGGCGAGTCCGATGAACCGTTCGCCGAACTGCCGCGCGAGGTTGACCTGATGCAGGCTGATCATCGTGGTCAGGTCCTGTTGTTCGGCTGCGCCCCGAAGGTATTGCATCACCGTCTGTGCGCTCCCCGGGTCGAGGCTTGCAACCGGTTCATCGGCCAGCAGGATACGCGGTTCCTGCACGAGTGCTCGAGCGATGCCGACACGCTGTTGCTGCCCGCCGCTCATTCGCCCGGCGCTCTGTTCGGCTTCGTCCAACAGCCCGACCATCTCGAGCGCCTCGAGGGCGCGAAGCTTGTCTTCCCGTTCGTTGAACCGAAAGAGACTACGAAGAAGGTCGGTTCGACCCAGCGCACCGCTGAGCGCGTTCGAGTACGCGCTCATTCCGTCGATGATGTTGTGCTGCTGAAAGACCATCGCGACGTCGTTCCGGTGGGACGTCACCGAATCGCCGTCGACGATCACCTGTCCTTCGGTTGGCGTCGTCAGGCCGTTGATACACCTGAGGAGAGTCGATTTCCCCGACCCCGAGATACCGAGAACGACCGTAAATTCGCCTTCCGAAATTTCGAACGAGACGTTATCGAGCGCAACAGTTTCTCCGAATCGTTTTGTAAGGTTCTCTACCCGTATTGCGGACATTGTAGGGCTCGTATTGATAATTGGTTATCGTCCGCTTATCTATTCGTCGTCAGGAGCGAAGTCCTGGAACTCGAGGCCGAGTTCGTCGAGGATGTCCTGAACGGGCTGGTAATCGCTCCGATCTGCGGGCTCGATCCCAGTAAACCAGAGCTGGTACTCCTCGTCGACGTCTTCGGGAACCAGATCGTTTTCGCCGGCCTCCAGCAATGCGGTCTCGAGGTCCTCTCGAACCGACGCGTCCCATGCGCTGCGGGCCATGATCGGGGCTCGCGGGAGCGGGTCGGAAACGGCGAGCAACTGCAGTTCCGGATTCTCGTCGTCGTCGATTCCTTCGCCTGCGCCGTCGTACTCGGCGGAGTGTTCGACGAACTCCGGATAGTCGTCGAACTGCTCCTGTGGTATCTGTGACGCCGAGGCGAACGCGCCCGTCGCAGCCGCGACGATCTCTTCGTCGTTTTCCAGGCGTTCCCGGGACGTGTCGTGGTCGGGAGCCGTCCGGAGTTCGAGGTCGTTTGCCTCACCGTCGGGGAAGTTTCCGACGTCGAGGCCGGCCTGGGACAGCATGACCGTCGGCGCGAGCGTTCCGCTGGTCGACATCCGGGCGCCGGTCGTCATGATTTCTCCTTCGAGATCGGCCAGTTCGTCGATCCCGCTGTCGGGCGTGGTCGAGATCGTCGAGAAGTATAGGGCCCCACCGAACGCCGTTCGCATGCCGATGACGTCCGCGAATCCCTCCCCGGCGGGAACTGCCGTCGGCGACGTATCCGCGATGTCGGCCTGGTCGCTTTCCAGTGCCTCGAGCGTTTCGACGTAGCTTCCGGCCCGGATCAGGTCGATCGTCGCCCCTGTTTCTTCTTCCAGATACTCGGCCATCGGAGTGTACTCTTCGACGATGTCGGTCTGTTCCTCCGCTGGATTGAGGATGAACCGGACTGCGTCGCTCTCCGTGCTACCGATACAGCCGGCAGCCGCGGCCGTGAGTGCTACGCCCCCCGTTGCCTTCAGGAACGATCGTCGAGTGCTACCGCCACAGCCTGGTCTCTGGACCATGTCTGAAACCTAAACCCGATCGGCTTAAAGACAATGATAATTGCTGGATATAGGACTATATATTCACGTTTTACGTTCTCTTCTCCGGAGGCTGAAAAATTCTCGCTGTCGTCGGGAGCGCCCGCCGGAATAGATCCGTTCGGATTTAGTACCAGTACGATCGAGGATCCGTCGTGGATCTGGACCGCCCAACGCTGATCGTCTACTGCGGGCTGCCGGGCGTGGGCAAATCGGCCGCCTCGGCCTACACCGCCGAGCGACTCCCGGCGAACCGCTACCGGAGCGACGAGGTCCGCAAGGAACTGTTCCCGGAACCGACCTACACCGCCGAGGAGACGGACGCGACCTACGCCGAACTCCTCGAGCGCGCGCGTTCGGACCTCGAGTCGGGCCGCAACGTCGTCCTCGACGCGACCTTCCAGTCGAGGCCGTACCGCGACCGCGCAGCCGAAATCGCCCGGACGGCCGAGGCCGCTCGGGCCTTCGTCCGGGTGACGTGCGACCTCGAGGTCGTCCGGGAACGGCTCGAGGACCGTACGAACACCGTCAGCGACGCCCAGTTCGAGCAACACCTCCAGTTGCGCGAGACGTTCGATCCGCTCGAGCGCGACCACGTCGAGATCGACAACTCGGGGTCGCTCGAGGAGACGTATCGCCAGATCGATCGGGCGATACTGTAGCGGTACGTCGATCCCACCTCGCTCCGTTCCGGCCCCGACGGGACCGATCAGGAACCACCGCGTCTATACGACCGCCGCGACGAGTGTCCCGCAATGACCGTCATCAAGGACAGCGTCCACGACTACATCGAACTCGAGCCGACGGCGGAGGCGCTGCTGGACACCGCGCCGATGCAGCGACTCCGGTACGTTCGTCAGTTGAGTACGGTCCAGCTCGTCTATCCCTCCGCGAACCACACCCGGTTCGAGCACAGTCTCGGCGTCTATCACCTCGCCTCGGAGGCCGTCGACCGGCTGCCGATCGACGACGACCTGGCTCGCCGGCTCCGGATCGCCGCCCTCGTCCACGACGTCGGCCACGGCCCCTTCGGCCACCAGACCGAAGCCGCCATCGAGCGCCACCTCGGTCGCCACCACGACGAGATCGAGTGGCTGCTCGAGTCGACGGACCTCGGCCGCGTCCTCGAGGACCACGGGCTCGACCCCGAGGCCGTCGCCGCGACGGTCGACGGCCGCGGCCCGCTGGGTGAACTCGTCGCCGGCACGCTGGACGTCGATCGGATGGACTACCTGGTGCGGGACGCCCACCACACGGGGGTCCCCTACGGGACGATCGATCACGCCCGGCTGCTGTACGCCCTCGAGGTCGTCGACGGCGAACTCGCGCTCGAGGAGGGCAACGTCGCGACGGCCGAGAGCGCGCTGATCGCCCGGACGCTGATGAACGCGACGGTCTACCGGCACCACGTCTCACGGATCGCGGGCGCGATGCTCGACCGGGCGAGCGAGCGACTCCTCGCCGACGGCGTCGTCGACCCCGAGTCCTTCGCGCGTCTGACCGACTCCGACCTGCTGGCGACGCTCGCGGAGTACGAGCGGACCGCCGCGTTCGCCGACCGCATCCGCGACCGCGACCTCTACAAGCGAGCGATCTGGGCGCGTCGCGACGCAGTGCCCGCCGCGTTCCGAGGGCTCGACTACGACCGCACGCGCGCCCTCGAGCGCGAAATCGCCGAGATTGCCGGTGTCGATCCCGAGGCGGTCATCCTGGACAGCCCCGGCGAGCCGAGCTCGCCGGAGTCGCGGGCACGGATCGTCGTCGACGGCGAACTCCGCCGACTCGAGGAACGTTCGTCGCTCGTGGCGGGACTGGACGCCTGCGCGCGAGAGATCTGGCGGCTCGGCGTCTACGCGCCCGAGTCGGTCCTCGAGCCGGTCGGCGAGGCGGCGGCGACGGTGCTCGACCTCGAGGACGGCGCGAACGTCCGTCCCTGACGCTTCTATTCTCCGGATCCCGGCGACTCCGCGGCGTCGGCCGCCATCCGTCCTTCGTACTTCTCGAGCGCTTCCGCGAGCGCCGCCTCGGCGTCGATCTCGAGGGCGTCGGCGAGCGCCAGCAGGGCGAACAGCGCGTCGCCGACCTCGTCGGCGGCGAGGTCGAGATCCCCGGGGGCGTCGCCGTAGCCGGTCGACGTGTTGGCGTCCTTGGCGAGTTCGCCCATCTCGGAGACGAGATCGAGCAGTCGGAACTCGGGGGGCGTCTCGAGGTCGTGCTCCTGGACGAACTCCGCTACCTGTCGTTGGGCGTCGTCGACGTCCATACGTCGCTCGAGACGGGGAACGTGTATGAACGGTGGTGGTTTGCGCTCCGGCCGTTCCGGACCGTGGACGGCGGCCGACGGGCGAACGGTACCGTCCTCGAGACTGCTCGGAGCGTCGCGCTCTGGTACCCGGCGGCTGACGGGGAGCGACGACCGACCGTCGGCCGACCGCCGTCTGCCGTAGGCGCAAGGCGTTTCCCGGCCGCCGGCGATCGGTTCACCATGAGCGAGACGACCGCCGAGATCGTACTGTTCGACGGGTTCGACGAACTCGACGCGATCGGCCCCTACGAGGTCTTCGAGAACGCCGCCGACCTCGGGGCCGATCTGGAGACCCGACTCGTGACGCTCGAGGGGGACGACGACATCGTGGCCGCGAGCCACGGGTTAGGCGTCGAATCCCAGGGAACGCTCGGCAAGCCGGACCTCCTCGTCGTCCCCGGCGGCGGCTGGACCGGCGAGGGCGGCGTCCGGGCGGTCGTCGAGGACGGTTCGCTTCCGGACGCGGTCGACGAACGGTACACCGCGGGTGCGACGGTCGCGTCGGTCTGTACCGGCGCGATGATCCTCTCGGAGGCGGGGCTGCTCGAGGGGCGGCCGGCGGCGACCCACCCGGTCGCGGTCGACGATCTGGCGGGGACCGACGCCACCGTGGTCGACGAGCGGGTCGTCGACGACGGCGACGTGCTCTCGGCCGGCGGGGTCACCTCGGGGATCGACCTGGCGCTGTGGATCGTCGAACGGGAGTTCGGTGAGGACGTCGCTGACGCCGTCGGCGAGCGGATGGCCCACGAGCGCCGCGGGGAGGTGTTCGGGTAGATGCAGGCGGTACTGTTCGACATGGACGGCGTCCTCGTCGACAGCGAGGACTACTGGGTTCGCTTCGAGCGCGAGGAAATCCTCCCTGCCGCGGTTCCACACGCCGACGTCGACCTCGCCGAGATCAGCGGGATGAACTACCGGGAGATCTACGACTACCTCGAGGACGAGTACGGGACCGAGATCACCCGCGAGGAGTTCGTCGACCGGTTCGTCGCGACGGCCGAGGAGATCTACGGCGAACGGGTCACGCTGCTGGACGGCCTCGGCAACCTGCTCGCGGAACTCGAGGACCGCGGCGCGTCGACGGCGCTGGTCTCGTCTTCCCCACACGACTGGATCGGCGTCGTCCTCGAGCGGTTCGGCCTCGAGGGCGAGTTCGACCGCGTGATCAGCGCCGACGACATCGACGCGGCGAGCAAGCCCGCGCCGGACGTCTTCGAGTTCGCGGCCGACGAACTCGGCGTCGCCGCGGCGGACTGCGTCGTTGTGGAGGACTCCGAAAACGGGATCGCAGCGGGCGCGCGAGCGGGCGCGTCCGTCGTCGCCTACCGGATCGACGCCCACGGCGACATCGACCGGTCGCCGGCCGACGCCGTCGTCGACTCGCCGGCCGCGCTTCGGGCGAGCGTCCTCGAGCGGATCGAGTGACCGAAGGCTACGGGCGAACGGCAACGACCGATCCACGACGCGACCGAAGCCGGAATGAACAGTTTCTGACAGATGACTCGAGGTCAGTAACTCTCCGGTCATCGGTTGAAATAGGGGCTGAGAACGAGAAACGAATATCGCGGGCGCAAGGTTTAGTATGCGAGAATGTAACTCACTCTACAATGACACTCTTACCGGTCGATACCGACGTCCTGGAAGACGTCTGTCGTGACATCGCCCAGGACAACTACGGATTTATCTACGTCTCCGACCAGAAAGGGGAGATCAAGTCCGCCTACGAGAGCGCGGACGTGGGGCTGGTGAACGCGCGCTCGCTGTCCTCGAGCGACATGCGCAAGGCCCTGACGGAGATGGCCGCAGACGAGTTCGTCGACCTCGAACAGCTCAGGGACGGCGTCTTCTACGTCGACCCGTTCGGCGTGAAAGGGAACATGAACATCACCCGGGAGCTGACCAACCTGTTCGGTCAACGCCTCGTCGTTACGGGCGAGACGCTGCGCTCCCGGTTCTCGCTGGCGATCGACGACATGGAATTCTTCGCCGACGAACTCGCGGACCGGAACTACCTCCGCCGGATCACCGCTGGGAAACGCGACTACTACACCATCGGCCCGCAACTCAAGGAACACGCCGACGACGTGGGCCTCGATTCCCGGCTCGAGCGGGAGGCCTCGAACGGCAAGATCGCCCACAGCGATCTCGAGAGCGTCATCGACGTCGACGCGACCTCGGACGTGATCCGCTATCTCGACCGCGAGGGGTACATCGTCGACCTCGACGGGGAGTACCTGGTCGAGGAGGCCATCGACGAGTACGGTCGCTACCTCGCCGAGGAGATCGAGGAAGCAGTCGAGAACGAGTTCGAGGAGTCGAGCTACGTCCTCCGGGTCGGCGAGTTCGACCAGGTCGTGGAAAACGAAATCGAGAGCCGGTTCGACGTCCTCTCGCAGGCCCGCAGCGTCCGCGGCGAGATCCTCGAGGAGACCCGGGCCACGCTCGTCGACCGGCTCGGCCTCGAGGAGGGGCGCGAGATGGTCGAGGCAACCGACCCCTTCGAGGACGTCGTCGAGGATCACGCCAGGCGGATCCTCACCGACCTGAAGGCCGAACAGGACCAGCTTCCCGGCACCCTCCCCGAGTGGATCGAACTCGCCGAGGAACACTTCACGGAACTACAGGTGAGTTCGACGACGGCGGTCAACGAGCACGTCCGGGACGCCGTCCGGGAACGGTACCGGTCACTGGTCAACGAAGAAGAGTTCGGCGGAATGGCGGCGTGACACTGACACGAGCAACTGCGAATCGGATCTGACACACCTCATCGACTACCACTATGCCACAAAAGTACGAATTCGAACGGATCGAAAGCGACGGACAGGAGTACGTGATCGCCGACCCGGTAAACCAGACCGACGACCCCGTGCGTCTCGACGCCCGCTGGATCGAGGGCGACGACGTCGAGGGTGAGTGGGAGCGGGCCGTCCGGGCGATCATCAAGACCGACCTGCTCGGTTCGATGGAGCTCAAGGAGGGCAACGGCCGGATCGACCGCCGCCGTGCCATCGAGACGCTCGCGTCGGCCAGCGACGAGGAGGGTGACATCGTCACCAGCGAACAGCAGGCGGAAGCACTCCTCGAGTTCTTCGCAGCCGAGGACATTCTCGAGCTCCAGGGCGGCCAGGTCGTCATGCTCCGGAATCCGAGCGACAACCCCGACGAGATCAACGGTCGGATGATCCTCAACTGGGCGGCGGCGATCGACGCCTGTGTCGAGAAGATCACCGAGACGATCGACCGGGTCGACAGCGCGAAACAGAAACTCGAGAACCGGATGGACGACATCGATCAGGACTCGGGCAAGATCGACGAACACCTCGAGGAGACTGCCCAGGAGCTCCGGAGCCTCGGCGACGGGGCGGGCGTTCCGGAGGATCCGTCGACGCTGCCGGCCGACGAGCGGGACCGCTTCCAGCAGCTCAAGCGGAAGCTGATCTACCACAAGAAGATGAAGGAGGCCGACCAGGAGAACCTGGCCGAGAAAGTCGAGAGCGGCACGGCTCGGCTGGCCGACAACATCGAGATGCTCGAGTCCGCGAAGAGCACGCTCGCGAACAAGCGCGAACAGGTCCGCACGCAGGCGCTGAAGAAGCAGACGTTCCCCGACGAGGCGATGAACATCGTCGACAACATGGGCGAACTGACGACCCAGTTGGCCGGCGTCGGCGGCATCGAGGAAGCGATCGAGGAGACCCCGGACCACGAGGTCGGCAGCGTCGTCGACGACGTGCTCGGCAACATCGAGAGCGTCGGCGAGACCGCCCAGCAGACGGCCGGCGAGGAGGTCACCGACGCCGACGGGGCTGCGGAGACGGAAACGAGCGAACTCGAGATGTCGTAGGATGCACGCCGATTCGTTGCTTCGAGGGGTCGGCCGGGTCGCCGAACAGGGAGAGCACCTGCTCTCCTTGCGGACGCTGTCGGGGCCCGACCCGTCGCGACGGGTCGACGTCGCGATGGGCGCGCTCGTCGATCTCGCGGAACTGCTGCGCGCCGGTGCGCCGTTTCCCCCGCGACCCGAGGTTGCCGGCCGCGGCAACGACTCGAGGGTTCCCCACCCGGACGGCGGCTCCCGGGAGTCGTCTCCCGACGACACCGGAACCGAGGACGCGCTCGTTCGGCGCGTCCTCGAGGTCGGCGACGAGCACGACGAGGTGACACTCGAGGCCTTCGACCCCGCAGTCGCCGACCGCATCGCGGACGCGAGCCGGTTCGAGACGGTCGGTTCTCGCGTGGTCGTGCCGCTCTCGTCGGCCGTCCCGTACGCCCGTAACTGGCGGCCGGTCATCGAGGCCCTGATCGACCGCGTCGAGGATGCTCTCGAGGACTTCAGGCGGATCGTACGCCGGGTGCGGGCAGCGGGTGGGAACGGGACGCTCGTGACCGGCTGCGAGGCGGTCGTCGAGATGCTCGAGACGCTCGCACTGGTCGTACAGCGGGCCGACGCGGATGCACGGTACGTCCGTGAGCGGACCGACCACCGCCAGGGCGAACTGCTCACGACGGTCGAGCGAGCCGCGACGCAACTGCGACCACAGCAACGGACTCGGTCCCAGACACGGAGTGACGACAATGCTTAACCTGACACCAATACTGAAACGAGACCAGCCGACGTCACGCATCAAGATCGGAGCCAAGAAGGTCGGACCGAACACCGACATCGTCGAGATTCGCCACAACGACAGGCGGGCGTTCTTCTACGTCGACCCCGTCGACGACTCGATCGTCGACGGGATCGGTAACAAGGTCCGGATGCACCAGAACGTCAAGACGGTGTTCGGGGGGATCGACCGGGGGAAGGACTTCCTCGTCGACCCCGACGCGGCGAAACGCGACGTCGTCGAGTGTTCGGCCGCGAAGATCCACACCAGCGAGGTGCCGCCCGACGAGCTCGAGCCGTTCCTCCGGGAGAACGACTACCTGCTGCACCCGATGGAGGAGGTCGTCCCCAAGGCCAACAGCGACGAACTCGCGACCTTCGAGGTCGCGGCGATGGAGCCGACGGGGTACAACACGCTCCGTGTAACCCACAACACCGACCTCGAGTTCATCGACGCCGGCGAACTGCGGGAACTGCGAGCGACGCGAAACGCGGCGAGCCACGGCCCCGGCGCGCCGGGACCCGGCGGCCCGGAGGAGGCGGCCGGCGACGAGGAGGAGGTGCAGGTGTCGCTCGAGCCGAAGAAACCGACCGTCAGCTTCGAGGAGGACGTCGCCGGACTCCCGGAGGTCAAGCGAACGGCGGAGAACCTGCTCGCGCTGTTCGATCCGGACGTTCGCGACGAGGTCGTCGAGCGGTACGGCGACGAGTTCGCCTCGCGGGGCAACAGCATGCTGCTGTACGGGCCGCCTGGCTGTGGGAAGACCCTCATCTCGGAGGCGATCGCCTACGAGGCGAAGTACAACTCGAACATCGAGGACAGCTACGGTGAGGTGAAGTTCCTCGAGATCAAGGGCAGTGACGTCCTCTCGAAGTACTCCGGCGAGTCCGAGAAACGCGTCGAGGCGATCTTCGAGAAGGCCCACGGGATCGCCCAGGAGGGGTTCGCGGTCCTCTTCTTCGACGAGGTCGACACCCTCATTCCGGATCGGGGTGACGACTCCCTGCAACGCCACGAGCGGTCGCTGACCAACGCCTTCCTCCAGGAGATGAACGAGATCGAGGACAACCTGCTCGTGATCGGGGCGACGAACATGCCCTTCACCATCGATCCGGCAGCTACTCGCCGGTTCCCGATCCAGCAGTTCATTCCCCAGCCCAACGAGGAGGTGATGGCCGAGGTCTGGCGCAAACACCTCTCCGAGATGTCCGGCACCGAGGGGATCGATTACGACCGCCTCGGCGAAGCCTCGAAGGGGTACACGCCGGCAGAGATCGCCGACCGCGTCCTCGGCAGCGAACTGCAGCGGGAGTTCGTCGAGAGCGTCTACCAGCCGGACAGGGAGCCGATCGAGCCGAACACCGACTACTTCCTCGAGCGGCTCGAGGGGACCGACCCGAAGACGATTCGCCAGTACGTCGCCAGCGTCCGGACCCAGATCGACGACCTCGAGGGGTATCCGGAACTGCGCCGGTACGTCGAGGAGCAGGCCGAGCGTCTGGGAATGCGACTGGGACCGGGGTCGGGGCCGTCCTCGCTCGAGACGTTGCTCGAGGCGGGGGCGAACGCTTCGGAGTCGAACGCGGATGGCGGTGGCGCTAACGACGGTGACGGTGACGGTGATGGTGATGGCGGTGACGGTGACGGTGACGGTGACGGTGACGGAGGCGAGAGCGGGGCCGGGGGCTCGAGTTCGG
Organism: Halobiforma lacisalsi AJ5; assembly: GCF_000226975.2. Classification (NCBI taxonomy): domain Archaea; kingdom Methanobacteriati; phylum Methanobacteriota; class Halobacteria; order Halobacteriales; family Natrialbaceae; genus Natronobacterium; species Natronobacterium lacisalsi. The sequence continues at coordinate 1,236,258 of NZ_CP019285.1, forward strand.
CCGTCGGCGCCGACGGCGGTACCGACGAGTCGGGCACCGCGGACGACGGCGCGTTCGAGTTCGGTGCTGACGGCGATACCGGCGATACCGGCGACGACGGAGGTGGCTCCGATGGCCGATAGCTACCGTCAGGTCGGCTCCTTCGAGAGCGGTCGAGTCGACGCAGTCGGGGTCGGCCGCGGAGCGATCGCCCTCGGGATCGGCACTCGCGTCGAGGTCGTCGAGGGGAGCCGGTCGACCGCGATCGACCACGGCGACCGGATCGACGACGTCGCCGTCGCCGATCGGGTGGTCGTCCTCTCGTCCGGGGACCTGACGACCTACTCCCGGGACGGCGACCGGCTCTGGAGCCAGGGAATCGGCGACGCACACGCGATCGCCGCCGTTCCCGACGCCGGGATCTGCGGGGTGCTCGGACCGGATCGCCTCCGTGCCGTCGAGATCGCGACCGGACGACAACGGTTCGACGTCGACCGAACCCGCCCCGGCGGCCGCGACGACGAACTGCTCGCAGTGCCGACCGGCTTCCTGATCGCCACCTGGTCGTTCCTCACGCACGTCGACCTCGAGGGCGAGGTCGACTTCGACCGCGACCTCTCGGCGGTGATCCGCAGCGTCGGCCGCTGTGACGACGTCATCGTCGCCGCCTTGCAAAGCGACCAGCTCGTGGGACTCCAGGCCGGAACCGGGGAACTCCGCTGGCGGACGGAACTCGAGGCGACCCACGTCGCCCCGGTCGGCGAGGGATCCGTGCTCGTCGGAACGGCCGCGGGCACGCGCGCAGTCGGTGCTGACGGGGCGACCGAACCCGTCGGTGACCTCCCGAACGGCGCGCCGTACGCGACGCCGGACGGGGGGATCGTCTGCTCCGTGCGCGAGGGGACGGTCTCGACGCACGTCCACGCGGGCGATCAGCTAGCGCTTGCCGTCGCGACGGACTCGGTCGGCGTCGGCGGGACGATCGACGTCGAGGTGACGAACCAGACCGATCGGGAGCGAACCGCCTCGCTCGCCGTCGACGTCACGGGTTGTTCGCTCTCGCCGAGCGATCGAACCGTCAGTGTAGACCCCGGCGGGACCGAAATCGTCGACTTTCCGGTGTCGTCGGTCCGCGCGGAGGGGGACGCGGACCTGGCGATCGCGGTCGACGGCTCCGTCGCTCACGAGGCGTCGATCACCGTCGAGGACGCCGCCAGCGGCGGCATCGCCGTCGAAACGGCCCTCGAGACGCGCACGATCGAGGACGGCGTCGCCGAACTCGAGGTCGCAGTCGAGAACGTCGGCGGGGTTTCGCTCGATAGCGTCACGTTGCTCGAGACGGAGGCCGGAACGGGCGAACTCCCGGCCGGCGAAACCTGGACGGGGACCGTGACTCGTCCCTACGAGCCCGAGCGCCGCGTCTCGGTCGGGCTCGAGGTCGCTCGCGGGGATCGGCGTCGGGAGTACGCACCGACGTGTACGCTCCCGTCCGCCCCGACGATCGATCTGGAATCCGGTCGGGACGCGCTTCGGGCGACCGTCGGGCTCGAGGGGGACGTGACGCTGTCCGATCGCCTGGTCATCGAGATGCCCGGAGCCGGACGCGTCCGGTCGCCGGTGACGATCGACGGCGACGAACTGCTGCTGGTCGTGCCCCAGTACGAGGAGGGGACGGCCCGCATTGGCTTCGACGCGCTCGGGATCGACGAGCGGATCCGGCTGTCGGATTCGGGTCCGTTCTCGACGCCGTCGCGTTCGAGTAGCCGGTCGGTGTCGGGAGCGGGGTCCCAGTCGCGTTCACGTTCGCAGTCCCCTTCCCGTTCCCAATCTCGATCCCGATCCGGCACCGATAGTGGAACCGAGTCCCGATCCGAGTCCCGTCCCCGCAGCGAGGCGACCGACGACACCGCTCGCTCGGACCCGTCAGAAACGGGATCACGAACGCGGGACGAGTCCCGTTCTCCGGCCGACGACGGATCGATTCCGGCGGCCGACGATGGCGACGACCGATCGGCTTCCGACACGACCGGATCACCGGCTCTCTCGGCGACGCGTCGCGTCCCCGATGCCGAGCCAGCGATCGGCCACGCGGTCCGCGATCGGATCGTCCTGCGAAACGAGGGCGACGGTCCCGCCGAAGACGTCGTCGTTGCAGTCGGTGACGATCAACGCCGGGTCGGTACCCTCCCCGCCGGCGAGACGGTGCCCCTCGAGCGGGCGGTAGGCGTCGTCTCCCCGGACGGCGTCGTGCTACCGTCGGTGGAGATCGAGGTGGGGGACGCGGTCGTCGACCGTCTCCCAGACCGCCGTCTCGAGGCGTCCGTGGGAGGTATCGCCGTCAAGGCCGCGGTGGACCCGGACGAGGGGACGGTGGCTGCCGACCTGGTGAACCGCGACGATCGGGACTGTCGGGTGCTGGGGCTCGAACTCGCCGACGCACCCCGCCCGGAATCGCTTGGCGAGCGACTCGAGGCCGGCGAAACGACGACCGTGGCAGCTTCCGTCGCTCCCGACGGGCAGTTAGAAGCGCTGGGAGAGGGCGAGGCCGCTCCCCTCTCGATCGCCGTCCGGTACGCCGATGGGGAAGAGGAGACGATCGACGCGCTGGCGACGGTTGCCCCGCTCGAGGCCGCTGGTGACGGCGCGGCCGCCGGTGGCGAGGGTGGGGACGATCTCCTCGACGAACGGCCGCTCGCCGTCGAAATCGGCCCGGAAACCCAGGCTGCAGGCGAGTACGGCTCCGTCGTCCTCGTCTTCGAGAACGAGAGCGATCGCGCGCTGTCGGACGTCTCCGTCTCGGCCGAGGGCGATCCGATCAACGAGATGTTCTACTCGGAGGCCCGCCGCGAGCGACTCGCTGCCGGCGACTGGATCGAACACTTCGTCGATCTCGAGGCCGGCATCGAGGACCCCACCTTCGAGGCAGTGGTGAGCTACGCCGTCGACGGTGCCGAACGGGAGTACACCATCCGGGCGTCGGGCCCGGCCGTCGCAGACGAGGACGCCTGGACCGACGACCACCTCGAGGCGTGGTCGGTCGAACGACTCGAGAGCGCGGAGTCGTCGGCCCCCGATTCGGGGGCGACGCCGTCGGTTCCCGAACTCCCGTCGTCGCTGTCGACGCCGCTTCGCCGGGGTAACTGAGGCCGGTTCCCGGTACGGTCGTCCAACTCGCGCCCCCCGTTTTTCGCTCGGCTCGTTGTCGTAGTACAGTCTGTAAGACCGACCGATATCGGGAGGGAGTGGTCGAAAATCCGAGGATAGAGAGTTCGGAAGCCGGTGCTACACGAGGAAATCGCCGGCCACCGACTCGCGGGCGTCCTGGAGGTACCAGTACATCCGTCGAGCGGTTCGCGTGACGATCGCCGCCGCGACCAGCCCGTAGACCCCGATCGCGAGGAACAGCGAGAGTCGGGCCGTCTCGAGCGCGCTGGCACGGGTCTCGTGTTCGGCGGCCACCGCTTCGGCACGACTCGACTCGCCCGCGTCCTCGAACGCGGCGACCGCCTCGTCGTACGACTCGTGCAGCGCCGCGGTCCTGTCCGTGACGGTGTCGTACTCGGCCGGATTCAGGAGCAGCGGTTGCCCGAGGACGGTAACGAACTGCTCGGACTCCATCGACTCCCAGACCTCGTCGGCCTCCTGGGCGGCGCTCTCGCCCGTGGCGACTGCCTCGGAGTAGTCTTCGAACGCGGCCTCGGCGTCGCTCTCGAGTTCAGCCGCTCGCTCTTCGTCGCCCTGTAGCAGGACGACCCGTGCGAGGTCCCGCTGGATCGTCGCCTCCTCGAGCAGGGAGAGATCGCCCGACTCGAGTTGTTGCTCGTAGTAGGCCTCCTGTTCGTCGATCAGCCCTGTCAGGTCGTCCTCTGCGGTTGCGAGGACCTCGTCGCTGTCGGCCCGGAGTTCGTCGCCTTCGAGACGCTCCGCGTACAGCGTCATCGTGTTGTACGCGGCCGAGGCCTGTACGATCTCGGCCTGGGCCTCGTCGTACTGGCCGTCCTCGAGCAGGGCCGTCGCTTCCTCCGACGCATCCAGATAGAGCGTCGACGCGCTGCCGAAGGTCAGAATCGTCGAGACGTCGTCGCCGTCGGCTTCCCCGGATCGCATCTGGGAATCCATCGTCTCGACCATCTCGAGGGTCCCGTCGGCGACGAGGCCGTCGTGTCCGGAGAGATCGTCCCGGATCGGATCGAGGTCGAGCGGGACGGGTGCGGCGACGATAGTCATCCGTTCGCTCTCGGCGTCGTCGCTGTCGAATTCGTAGGTCCACTTGTAGTTCGTCCCGAGTTCCGCGTCGGTGTCGAACTCGAGTGCGAACCTGACCGTATCCGACTCGCCCGCGAGGAGACCGCCCGGCGCGCTCTGGACGGTGAGCCAGTCGTCCGGGCCGTCCTCGAGCGTCATCTCGAGGTCGTAGATGTCGTTGTAGCCGAGTTCCTCTTCGACGGTGGCGGTGACTCGTTCGCCCTCGCCGATCGGTACGTCGCCGAGTGAGACGCTTTCGACCGCAATCCGCGTGTCGTGGACGATCTCGAGGTCCCCGTCGTAGCTCCCGCTTTCGACCGAGTAATCGGACGCGCTCGCGGTCGCCGAGAAGTCGTAGTCTCCCTCGGAGAGGCCGGTACTCGCCGTGACGACGACGTCGACCGTCTCGGTCGACCGGGCATCGATCTCGTCCGGAACGTTCTGGGTGTCGACCGAGATGTCCCAGCTCGAGGCCGAGGCGGAGACGCTGCTGACGTCGAGCGGCTGGTCGCCGTCGTTTGGCACCTCGAGTTCGATCGTCTCGGTGATCTCGTCGGTTTCGTCCCGTGGCTCGTCGAACACCATCGGATCGTCGAACTCGAGTTCGCCGAAGTAGCCGGGGTAGATGACTCGAGCCTCGACGTCGACCTGGCGGGTCTCGTCGTACTCGTATCGTGCATCCTCGAGTTCGACGGTCCAGGACAGCGACTCGTGTTGATCGACGTCCTCGTCGACCGTGATCTGCCACTCGGCGGTATCCTCGCCGCCCGGACCGGTCTGGACGCTGCCTTCGCCCCAGCTACTGCCGTCCATGTCGTTCAACTCGAGCGTGGCGTCCGGATCGTCGTCCACGATCCGCCACTCGACGCCCTCGAGGCCGGTATCGCCGCCGACCTCCTCGATGACGACTTCCCCGCTCGCGGTTTCGCCGACGAGCAGGTCGCCGGCGTCCAGGGGATCGTCCTCGAAATCCGGAGTCGGTGGCTGGGCTTCGACGGTGACGGTGAAGTCGAACGATACACCGTTGGCATCACCGTAGACTGTGTACGTGCCGGGGTCGGCGTCGTCGTCGACGTCGACGTCGAGATCGACGCTCTCGGAATCGCCCGGCGGGATCGTCACGGTCGTCTCCTCGACGTCGAACGGCTGTCCGCCGTCGTCGACGGAGATCGTCGCGTCGACGTCCTGTTCCTCTTCGGTCCCGCTCGTCCAGACCGTGACCGTGGTCTCGCCCGTTTCTCCGGCCATCACCTCCACGTCTTCGGCGCTCGCACTGCTGACGGATGCCGCCTGTGCGGCCGGCACCATCGTCAACCCGACCACTACTGCGAGCACCAGCAGTGCCACACTGCGCCTAGACATCCCCATCACCCACCGTCACGACGGACCCGACCTGCGCCCGTTCGTAGGTCCGTTGCCATGCGAAGATCCGCCCCAGCAGGATCGTCCCCAACAGTCCGACGATCACGCCGTACCCTACGAGCACCGACGCCGACGCAATCGCCAGCGACAGGCGAGCGTCACTCGTTTCGTCGTCGAGCGTCGCGAGCGCCTCCTCGCGGTCCTCGAGCCCGTGGAACGTTGCCTCCGCTCGAGCGTCGGCCACCGCGTCGTCGACCGTTCGTACCTCCTGGTACTGCTCGAACGTCCCGAGGACGTTCGGCGCGCCGGCGACAGCGCTGCCGACGTCGTTGCAGTCCCCGCAGTCGTCGAAGAATGCCTCGGCGTCGGCTTCGGCGTCGTCCATCTCCGCGAGAGCGGCCTCGTAGGCCGCGGTCTCTTGCTGGACCTGGAGGTTGAACTCCGCGGCCTCGTCCGGCATGTTCGCCCGTTCGTAGGCCGTCGCGGTCAGCGAGAGCAACTCGAGCCGGTCGGGGGTCCGCTCGGCCGCCTCGGCCTCGTCGTAGAGGCCGTCGGCAAGCCCCTCGTAGAACCGCGTTACCGCGAGGTCGGCGAGCGTCGCCTGGGTCTGTTCGTACTCCTCTAAGTCGGCGATGTGTGCGTCAGTCTCCTCCGCGTACTCCAGGCTCTCCTCGTAGTCGCCGTCCTCGGCGTGGCGGTACGCTCGATCGAACGCTACCATCGCGGCGCGCGCGGCCTCGAGTTGCGCGCGCTCGTCGTCGTCGAGGGTGCCGGTCTCCTGTACCTGGGTCACGGCGAAGGTCCGAATCGTCTCGAACTCGTCGTACTCCTCGTAGGCCTCGGTGCCCTCCATCGCCCGGAACTCCTCGAAGTAGTCGTCGGCCGTTTCGGGCTCGTCCGCCGCGGCGGCCCCCGCGAAAAGCGGCGCGGCCGCGACCGCTGAAACGGCGACGATCGCGACGAGGATCACCGCTCGAGCGTCGGCGCCCGGTGTTGTCGTCGTCAGTGTCGGTCTCGATCTCATCTCTAGAACACCGTCCGTGACAGTCGTTCGCGGAGGGAGTCGTGCTCGAACAACTGTTCGACCGCATCGAGCACGAGCAGGGACGCGTAGGCGGTGACGATCGCCTGGTCTCCCCGATCGGCGTCGCCGACCAGATCCCAGGCGCGGTTGTGCATCTCTCGGGCCGGCGCGATCTCGGAGACGTCCCGCCGGGCGTCCTCGATCTGCCCAGCGACGTCCTCGTAGCGTTGTTTGAGTCGGTTCCGCTGGCTCGTCGGATCGTCACTGAGGCGATCGAGCAACTCGGCGAGGTCGTACTCGCCGCGCCACCGGACGCCGGCGTCCGGCATGTCAGCACAGGCGGCAAAGAGGTCGACGTTGCGCTTGGTCGTCATCGCATCGTTGATCGCCTCGGTCGTCTCCGCGGCGGCCTCGAGGATCGCGTCCGCGACCGCGTCAGGGTCGTGGTCGCCGCCGACGAACAGGTGACCGGCGTCGGGCATCGACTCGACGGTCTCGAGCATCGACTCGACGACCGACGCGTAGTACTCGGGGATCGACGTATCCCGGCCCGACTGGGCCGCGAGCGACTCGAGGTCGCGCCGGACGTCGGCGATCCGGTCGCGCTGGCCCTGGGAGAGCGACCAGGTGAAGCGGGCGTCGACCTCGGCCGTCGCCGTTCCGTTCTCGCGGACGACGAGGTCGGCCTCGCCGCCGGCAAAGAGGTCCGAACGGTCGCCGGGCGAGGGAACCTCGACGCGGTACCGACCGGCCATCACGTCGTCGCGGGTCGCAGTCCCGTTGCGCCCGGTCGTCGTCCGGAAGCCCTTCGAGCGTTGCTGGAGGAACCGCTCGCTGTCCTCGGGCGTGACCCGAAGCGCCATCGACTCGGTCGCGACGCCGTCGATCCGAGAGACGATCTTCACCCGGCCGGTTCGAGGCTCGAGTTCGACCGTGCGGTCGTCGTTGCGACCGAACCGGACGGTCTTCGTCCGACTCTCGTACTTGTTCGCTTCGTGCCCGATCTCGACTTCGACCCCGGAACTCGAGCCGTCGTTCGGCGGTTCGATCGTCACCGTGCCCCGCTTGCCGGTCGTCTTCGAGGCGCCGTCGGCCGTGCGGACTGTCGCTCCGGGAACCGGGTCGCGGTCCGATGCATCGACGACGGTGAGCGTCGTCTCGGAGGTGACGGTCAACACCGCACTCGAATTGCGTCGGCTGACCGTTTCGACGTCCGACGTTTCGGAGCCGTGCTTGGCGATCAGTTCCCACGTTCCCCGATCGGGCAGGGAAACGGTACCGCTCCCGCCGACGATGGTCGAGGAGCCGTTCCGGTCGCCGTCGCCCGCCTCGCGGTAGTGGACGGTCGCCTGACCGGTGAGTTTCCCGCTCCCGTCACTGATCGTCACATCGGCGGTGAAGCCGGGAGTCACGTCGGCTCCGCTCGAGCGGTTGCCAAGCAGAGCGTACGAAAGCGGCGCGACGGCGGTTCCGAGGAGGACGCCGCCTGCCCCGACGCCGTGGATGACCGGATCGATCGGAAAGACGTTCCCGGTGACGTAGAGCACGCCGATGGTCCCCGCGAGCGCCAGACAGAACGTGGTCAGCGCCGAGAGGGCGACCTTCGCCGTCGTCGGTTGCCCGCCGATGCGGACCCCTGCTATGCCGATTCCGAGTCCGAGGACGAGCGATAGCACCACCGGCGACCCGATCGTTCCGACGACGATCGCCTGCGTGACCATCCCTGCCTCGTCGGTGTCCGCGGTGTCCGGTTCGACGAGTTCGACCGTCGCCGTTCCGGCGACGGTCTGAACGAGCACGGTGTCGTCCTCGCCGATGGAGTCGATCCCAGCGGACTCGAGGTCGAGTTCGAGCGTCCCTTCCTCGTCCATGCCGTCGACCCCGACCGTGTGGGCCGTGCTGTCGTTCGGTTCGAGGACGGCACCGGTAACCTCGAGGTCGGCCGCCGCTTCGTCGAACGAGAGCGTCGAACCGTCCGCCACCGCCGTAAGGCCGAACGGCCCGTCGTACTCGAGTGACTCGTCGATCTCGAGGTCACCGGCGTCGTTCGCGGCGACGACCTCGACGTCGATACTCCCCTGCGGTGACAGCGAGGAGAGTCCGAGGACGCCGGGTCGGTTCGGTTCCACGGTAGCGACGTACCGTCCGTCGCTCCCTTCCGCGACCACGTCGTACTCCTGATCCGTCTCGAGCCCGGGATACCACAGCGAGAGACGGTCGTCGATCGACCGGAGTTCCGGCTCGAGGACGATCGGCTCGTCGGGAGCTTCGAAAACAGCCGGCCCGTCGGACTCGGCCAGCACCGCGAGTTCGATCGGCTCGCCGGCACCCAGCGCGGCGACGCCTTCGCGCTCGAGTTCGAGTTGGCTGCCGTTTCCGCGGATCGTTCCCTGGAACGAGTCGCTCTCGGATCCGCTCTCTCCGCTGACGGCGACCGTGTCGCCGGCGGCGACGCCGGTCGTCGCCGAGGCGTTCAGCGGCACGCGGAGTTTGTCGCTCTCGCTTTCGTTTTCGTCTTCGTCTTCGTCTTCGTCGTCGGTCGCGTCGGTCCACACGGGTAGATCGTCCGAGACGGTCACGGCGTGAAGCGGGACTCCTTCGTGGTCGGCCGACGCCGTCTCGCCGTCACCGGTGACCGAGACGGTGACGTTCGCGTTCGTCAACGAGACCCCGGCGGCGTCCCCCTCGTCGGGATCGGTGACGTCGAACGCGAACTCGGTTCGACTTTCGTTTTCGCCGACCTCTTCCGCGTACGCGACGTCGGCGTCCTCTACGTCGATGCGGACCTCTTCGAGGGAGTCGACCCCGGACTCGGACAGGGTCACGATGAGGTCGTGACCCTCGCGCTCGAGGTCGACCTCGAGGGCGGCCTCGCCGTCCTCGTTTTCGTTCTCGTTCCCGTCTTCGTCGGCCGCCGCGACGTCCGCGACGACCGCACCGCCGAGCGCGAGTGCCGCGACGAGCGCGAGTGCGACGAGGACCCGTCTCACGGTCGTGGCGCGACCGTCGGGCGGGGAGTCCCGGCGTCGATTGCGTTCGTATCCTACCATGTCTGCATCACTCCGCGTTCCGCTCCACGTACGACTCGAGGTTGTCGACGATGCGATCCAGTTCCGCCCGCGAGAGGTCGCCCTCGCCGCGACCCTGCCCGGCGAGGCTGTCGCCGAGCATCTCGAACTCGTCCCATGAGTGCTCGAGCAGCGGGTTCAGGTCGAACCCGCCGAGCAACAGCAGGACGTCGATGTCGCTTCCCCGACCTCGTTTGGGGGTGAGGCTGGCCTGGCCGGCGACGTTGATGTCGTGTTTCCCCGTCCAGTCGCGGAACGCACCGTAGACGTCGGGTTCGGTGATCTCGTCGTTCTCGATCATGCTCTCGGGAGCCCGTACGATCGCGTAGGCCGCCTGGGTCGTGCCGACATCCATCGGGACGTAGGTGTTCTCGGCGGCCTGATCGAGCATGTACTCGAGTTCGTAGACGTTTCCGTTGAGTTCGGTCGCGACGGCTGGCGTGAAGTGGTAGGCGTCCATCTGGGACGGGATCGTGACGTAGTCTTTCACGTCGATGACGCTGCGCGTCTCCCGGCCCGCGCCGATCATCAGGTCGATCGCAGTGATGATCGCGTCGTTGATGGAGTCGTAGTGACGGCCGTTGCCGTTCTCCTCCTCGTCCAGGTGGGAGTTCGCCGCCAGCAGGACCATGTCGCCGTTCTGCTCCCCCTCGCCGGTTCGAAGCAGCCGGGAAAGACCACAGACGGCGTTGAAGTGTCGCTGGGGCTGCTCGTAGTAGTAGGGCCAGACGCCGAAGGCCGTGTGGATCACGCTGTCCATCCACCGCTCCGAGGCCCCGTTATCGTTCAGATCCTCGAGGCCGTTCTTGAACTGATCGACGACGTAGGGAATCGATCCGTTCCCGGTGCCGCCGCCGAGCGTGGCGACGTGCATGAACGCGTCGGTCGTGCCGAACTCCTTGATGTTCTCGACGATCCGATCGAGGTCCTCGCGGGCGCAGGCCTCCCCGTTCGGGAAGAAGTTCCCCGCACCCTGCTGGGAGCCGAACTCCAGCGCGTGGGATTCCATCATCTCGTCTTCGTCCCGGTCGGTCCCCATCCCGCCTTGCATCCGGTCGATCGTGTTCCGGAGGTCGGCGCGGTTGGTGTTCATGACCAGGATCCGGTCGTCGATCCCCGGATTCTCGCTTCGATCGAAAAACTGCGACGCGATTCGTCCGCCACCCTCTCCCGAGGCGATGACGCTCCATCTCGTAAACGTGTCCGTTCGTGCCATTTATCGTACCTCGATCGCTGTTTCGGTGGTCGTCACGCTGTACTCCACGTCCGCGTCGGCGTCGACGGCCACGACCGCATCCCGGACGACCGAATCGGGAACTGGCGCCGACAGGAAGTTCCGCTCGAGTTCGTCGAAGGTCAGCCGGTCGCCCGGCTCGACGTTGTACCGGACGACGTTGGTCAGTTCCCGCTCGAGTTGCTCGCGGTCGTAGACGACGACGTCGTCGCCGTCCCGACAGACGTCGTAGGCCGTCTCCTCGGCCCACGCTGCCAGGAGACACGGTGCGTGGCTGTCCCGAACGGGCAAGTCCATCGCCGTCGAAACGTATCCCTCGTCGGCGAACAGGTCCCCGAGACGGGGTCGCATCTCCGGCAGGACCTCCTCCATGTCGGCATCGACGTCCTCACAGAGTTGCTCTCGAAGCCCGCGCTCGACGAACTCGACGTCGATCGTCGTCTCGCCGTCGACCCGAATTTCCCGCTCGACGGGGGCGAAATCCTCGTCGCCCGGATCGGCCGCGAGAGTGTGTGTCCCCGCCGGCACGTCCGGGAACGTCGCGGTGCCGGCGATTCGCGTCTCGAGGGTCTCGGTCGCCGCGTAGCCGTCGGTCAACTCGAGCGTGGCGGTCCGGACGTCGCCACCGCGCTCGTAGGTCACCTCGACCGCGAGTTCGTAGGTCTCGACGTCGCCGCGCCTGAGCACGGGAACGTCGGGGTCGAACTCGACGCCGTCGTTGCGTCGGAAGTACAGGCCGAGGAACTGGTCGGCGTGACGCATCGGCAGGTCGTCGCCGGTGACCTCTCCTTCGCGCTCGAGGGTCGTCTCGATCGTGTCGGCGACGTCGTCGTAGGCGTCGACGACCGCAGCCTTCGTATTTGCCGTCTCGAGGGCGTCCCGAAGCTGGGTCGCGACCTCGCTCCAGCGGTCGGCCAACGCGTCGAGGTCGTCGATCTCCTCGAGTTCGTCGACGAACCGCTCGCCGACCACCTCCGGCTCCGCGTAGTACCCCGGCGGGAGGTCCGCTTCCCGCAGCGTTCGGACGTCGTCCTCGAGGTCGCGTTCCATCGTCGCGATCATGTCGATACACGTCCGGCGCAGGTCGGCCCGCGGCCGGCTCAGTTCCGCGAGGTCGAGCGCGGAGTCGAGCGACTCCACCTCGGACTCGATGCGATCGACGTCGTCGACGTACTCGGCGTCGACGTAGGCATCGACGTCCGCCCGGTCGACGGCATCGATCAGATCCAGCAGCGACTCCCGCTCGCTCTCGAAGGAGCCCGAGAACTGGTCACGAAGTCGGTCGCGAGCCTCGAGGATCCGCTCGACTGCGGTGCCGAACTCGTACCGCTCGAGCGCGGTCTCGGCGTCCTCGAGGTCGCGTTCGACGGCGTCCGCGTCGTCCGGCCGGACGTCGCCCCGGCCCATCTCGCGGACCGTCCCGATCGCGGTTTCGATCTCGTCGGTCGCGTCCGATCGCAGGCCGTCGATCGCGTCTCGACACTCCGGCACGGTCGCTCCCTTCTCGGGATCGAGTTCGGGAGACGAGCCGCGATCGGCGCTCGCGAGGTCGACCTCCGCGAGCCGCTCGAGGGCGTCGTCGACGCGTTCCTGCTCGGCCGCGCCGAACTCGCGGAACGACGATTCGATCTCCGCCTCGACGCTCTCGATCTCCGTCGAGAGCTGCTCGAACTTCTGGAGGTCGGCGCTTTTGACGCCCTTCCCGAGGTCGAACGCGCCGGACTCGAGGTCGAAGGAGACTCCCTCGGTTCGGAAGTCGCCCTCGATCGACTCGAGGCGGGCGTCCACGCCGGGGCTCCAGTTCGGATAGGCGGCCTCGAGGTCGTTCACCCGTCGTACGCACTCCTGGAACTCCTCGGCGACCGACCGGGCGCGGGTACGGACGAACTGCTGTTCGCTGGTACCGCTTCGGGCGACGACGCCGCGAACGTACAGCGTGATGCCCACTACGACGACCAGCGGGATGCCGACGAGAACGAACCAGGTCGCGGCCTGGGAACCGGACCAGACGAAGATGCCGGCCCCGATCGCCGCCGCGAGCACGACCAGTCCGCCGATTCCCGCGGCGGTCTTTGCGTTCCCGTTCATCCGATCACCCCCAGAACTTGTGTGCCGCCGTCGATCACGACGGCGAAGACGGCGATACCGGCGACAGCCAGCAGGAGACCGATCAGCATCGGCAACAGCGCCGCCTTGCGATCGTAGCTGACGTCGCGGCTCAGTTTCATCTTCTCCTCGACGCGTCTCGCAGCGATCAGCGGCACTGCCGCCCCGGCAACCGTCCCGACGACCAATCCGCCGGCGAGCGAACCGAGCAACGAGAGCCTGACCGTCGACTGTGGTTCGGCCCGCTTCTCTTCGACGGCAGTTCCGTAGTTCTCGGTCGCGGCCTCGAGGGCGGTTTCCCGGTCCGCCCGTTCGGTTTCGATCGCCTCGATGGCGGCGAACGTTCCCGTTGCGTTCCCGTCCGCCGTCTCGCTTCTCAGGTGGTCGATCAGTTTCGTCTCGTTATCGATCATGTCCTCGTGTCGGTTCTCGAGTTCGCGCAGCGTCTCGTTCGCCTGCTCGAGGTCATCGCGATCGAACTCGCCGTCGTCCTCGATCGCGGTGATCGTCTCGTTCAACTCGGCGATGGCGGCCGTGAGGTTCTCGCTCGCCGTGACGTAGTTCCGCTCGTGGAAATGGTACTGTCCGTCGGCCCCCGCAACCCAGTCGACACCCTCGAACGTCTCGTTCGTCGCGTACTCGCTCGTGGCGATCACGACCTCGACGCCGTCGGGGCGGTCCTCGAATTCGTCGGTCTCGACGTATTCGGGGAACGCGACCCGATCGGTCTCCGTGCCGTCGGGGGCAGTAACGGTGATCCCGTAGCTTCCGTCGACCGTCCCCGCGTCGCGGTCGGCCTCGAAGCCGGTCGTGTCGCTCGTGTCGAGCCACTCGCCGGTCGCCGGTTCGTCACCCTCGCAGTAGACGAGGTCGAACGTCGATCCGGCGTGGAGCGTGACTTCCTTGTCTTCGGCCTCGTCGTCACCATCGACGACGGCGACGACCGTCCGCTCGTCGGCCTCGTACCCCTCACAGGGGTCCTCGACGGCCGCGGCGCTGCCGCCAAAGGCGACGATACCGACCGTCAGCACTGCCAACACGATCAGGATCGAGGCTCGCGTTCCTCCGCTCGTCATCGTAGCTTCCCCCCGATCTGCTTGTTCTTGTACCAGTATGTGAGGCCGCTCGCGACGACGATGCCGAAGCCGAGTCCGATCAGCAGTCCACCGCCGACGAGCACGAGGGCCTGTCCCTCGAGTTCGACCGTGGTGATCGCCTTGTCAGTCACGTCGGTCGCCGTTCCGACCGGCGATTCATCGGTCCCGGCAGCGGCGGTCGCGACGGCGATACCGATCCCGAGACAGAGGGCTGCGGCCGCGCTCGCGGCCCGCGTGACCGTTCGGGACCAGCCCTGCATCATGCGAGCAACTCCTCCGTTTCCCGTTCGTAGGCGTCCGCCGCGGCTTCGATCTCCTCGAGTCGGTCGAGATCCTCGCGCCGGTAGGTCAGAAGCGTCGTCACCGACGCGAGGTTCCGGTCGCTGAGCGCGACGCCCAGGTTCACTTCGTTCAGCCCGCAACTGCGCTCGAGGAACTCCTTGACCGTCCCCGTCTCGACGCTGTACGAGCCCGCCCCGAGGTTCGAACTCGGTGCCCTGATCAGCGAGATCGCTTTCTGTGCGTCCTCGACGTCGGCGTTCGCGACCGTCTGCTTGGAGGCTGACAGCCGCGACAGCGCCGCGCTGTCTACGTCCCGTTTGCCGACGAACGGCAACAGGTAGCCCGAGAGCGATCGGGTCATCGTCACCGATCGCCCGATCGCGCCGTAGCCCGGCCGCGACTCGTCAGTACCGACGCCAAAGGATAGCGACGTCACGATGTCCTGGACGTCGATGTCCGGGGTGTCGACCCCGTCGACCTCGCTGGCGTCGACGCTGCTCAGCATCGGGCCGGCGACCATGTCGTGGATCGCCGTCGCCACGTACTCGTTGTACTCGCCGAACTCGCCGCCGGCGGAGTTGAGGTAGGAGATCCGCTGGTTGTCTACGAGGATGATCCCGTCGACCTCGTCCTCGAGCCGGTCGAGCCCATAACGGGCGTTCCAGGCCTGCCGGCCGGCGTTGGTCTCGTCGTCGGCGTTACTCCGGGTGTTCGGGAGAACGGCGACTGCGACGACCTTGGTTCGACCGTCGGTGAACTCCTTGATCTCTCGAGCCAGGTGGGGACCGATCCCGCAGCCGGTCCCGCCGCCGAGTCCGAGAAAGAGGAAGGCGAACTGGATCGTGTCCGATCGGCCGGGGTCGACGGCGGGTTCCTCGTCGTCGCCCTCGCCCTCGTCATCGGCGTAGGCCGTCTCGTAGCCGCCGTCGAATTTCTCCCCGAAGATCGTCTGTAGCTCCGAGGCGTGATCGCTCATTACCTCGTCGGCGGCGGCCGGGTTGCGCCCGAACCCGCCGGTGACCATCTCCTCGAACCCGGGTTCGGTTCCCTGCACCAGGCCGTGCTGTTCTGCGACGCCGTACTGATCCTCGACAGGCACGTTGGACAGGTTCTGGAGGTCCCGCATCGTCGAGTTGAAGACCAGCGGCCGACCGAGCGTCGAGATGTCGGTCGACTCGAACAGCCCGAGCATCGAGTCGTCGGTGTGATCGAAGATCGCGTCGACGATCGCTCCCCCTGCCTGTCCCGCCCCTACGAACAGGTACGTCATGTGAATATCAGCCCGTTGTTTATTTCATACGGAAAAATAGTCGCTAAACGGTACATTTTCCGACGGTAGGTAGTACTCGAGTACCGCGTAATAAAGATACTGGCCCTCGTCGATATCCTGTTTTATTCGCCCTTCTACTCGTTATTTGTGGCCGAATTAGTAAAGATATAGAGTCCTGGGTGTCGAATACTACCATACTGCTCTCGATTTACATAAGACGAGTCGATATGACGCCGTCCGGATAGTGTCAGAAATAAGTACACTGTCGGCCTGGTCGGCCCGGTTGCAGTTCTCGGCGACCGGCGTGGACTGGCGTCGACTCCCGATGTCCGGCGACGAACGGATTCCGGCGGCGGGGATCAGCCCCGGAGACGCCGGAGCATGACGCTGTACTCGTTTCGCTCGTACAACTGTTCGACGTGCCCGAGCAGTTCGTCGGTCGCCGACAGGATCCCGGCGGCCCGCTCCGGGTTCCGCTCCTCGAGGGTCGCCGCCTCGCGGCGGAGGTCACGGGCCAGCGACAGGAAGTGGTTCGGGATGGTGTGGTTGTGGTCGGCTCGAACGCTGACGTACTCGTCTTCGATGGTCGCGACCCGGGACTCGACGTCGGATGCGAGTCGCTGGACGTCGGCCGATCCCTCGTCGGACCGGGACCGGGCAAGCCGCGGCAGGAGCGTTCGGTCGTAGAACGTACACTCCTGGTAGATCGCGTACAACTGGACGTCGTCGACCCCGTCGCGGTCGACCATCGCCTCGAGTTCCCGAACGCGGTCGGCGAGGTGGCGGTAGACCGCGCCCTCCTCGCGTTGCAGTTCGTCGTCCAGCGAATCGAGCCGCCGCCGGACGTCGTTCGTACCGATATCGGCCACCGCGGCCCGCAACTCGGCGTGTTCGTCGACGGTCTCGACCGTCGATTCGAGCACCGCCGACACGTCCGACTCTTCCCATCCCGAGTCGCCGAGTACCTCGAGTAGCTCCCGGGACTGTGCCGTCTGCGGTCGAACCGTCCGCTCGACCTCGTCGACGATCAGTGCCAGGTCCGTCCCCGGGGTGTCGAAGACGAGTTCGCCGTCCTCGAGGGCATCTGCGAGTTCGACCGTCCGATCGTCGACCTCGTCGGTCCGGAAGGTGAGGCCCCCGCTCCGGGCAGCCTCCCGACAGACGGTTCCGGCGGCGTCCTCGATCCGGTCGTAGGTTCGCCGGTACCGGTCCAGTTCGGCCTCGAGTTCGGCGATTTCCTCCCGTCGGTTCTCGTCGGGCCGACCCTCGGACGCGGACGTGGATGCGGAGGCCGACTCCGACCTCGCCTCCGCGACCTCGGTTTCGAGTTCCAGAACCCGCTCGAACACCGGTTCGACGCCGTCGGCGATCGGTCCCTCCTGGGCCGCAAGCGACCGTTTCGCCGCTTCGACCCGTCGTTCGTCGGTCGCATCGTCGACGTCGGCGACGGCGTCGGCTACCGTGCCAGCACGCTCGAGACGGTCGACTACATCCTCGAGAACGTCCTCGACGCGCCCCTCGTCGGGCGAAGAAGCGGACAGGACGCGACACAGTTCGCCGGCAAGCGGGTCGCTCGGCCGAGTTCGGGACGCGACGTCGTCGGCAACCGCCGTCACCGGGTGCGGAGTCGATTCGGACGCGCCGCTCTCGCTGGGTTGACTGTCGCCGCTGACATCGCGACTGGGATCCGGATCGGGATCGGACGATTCGGCGGACGCTCCCGCCTGCTGACGTGCTTCGGCTCCGCGTCCGCGCCCCTCCCGTCGGCTTCGCCGACTGCTGCCGGGATTCTTGATCTCCCGGACGCGCTGGCGGACCTCGGAGACGACTTCGTCGACGGTATCCGTCGCGCTCGAACTGATCCGGGTCGATCCCCCGCCCGAGGTCTTGATCTCGAGTTCGGTGAACGCGCCGTCCTGGTGGGACTGGACGCCGGTCACCTGATCGTAGTAAATCTCCTTGTTGGTCCCCCCGCCGACGCCCGACCGGGACTTCATGTCGTACTCGGCCCCCTTGTTGAGATTGATCGAGGTTTCGGTGACGACGATGGTCGTGTTGTAGTAGGTATCGGACGGTTCGACCAACAGCGGCGAACTCCCGGAGTTGTACGTGAGGTTGTAGAGGTTCGCGTCCTCCACGTCGATCCCCCGTTTCGCGTTGCGCTCGGACTCGCCGATGAACTTCTTGACGAACGGCCGATACTTGTCGTTGATCTCCCTGACTCCCCAGTACCACGTGATAACGCCGGCCAGTATTCCGAGGACGAAGAAGGCCCCGACCTCCTCGACCCCCGCACCGATCAGCGTGAAGACGACCGTGACGCCGATGATGACGCTCCACGGCGACCAGCCGATCTTCCACCGGATGTTGTTGACGTCCCCTGCCATTGCAGAGGCCATGCACTCAGGCCGTGATTAACCTTCTGCCGTGATATGTCCGTTTCAGACGATATTCTTCTGTACTAACTCGAGCGGGCGAGAATATTTCGAATCCGCGACGGCCGCGTCGAGCGGACGCCGGTTCCGGTCGGCCGGAGTTCGCACGTCGACGGGAACGGAACGGAACTGAACGGAACGTGGCCGTCGGACCGACTTCGAACAACTACGGTCAGGCCATGTTCTCCCGGCCGAGACAGGAAAACAGCGCCTCGACGTGTTCCCACGCGTCCCGAACGTTCTCGGCCTGCTGGCTGTTGCCCTCCTGTTTGAGTCGCTGGGCGTGGTCGTACATCTCCTCGAGCGACGGCAGTTCGGGGTTCCACAGCGTCCCCCAGAGGAAGACGTCGTCCAGGTACGGCGTGACGAGTTGCTTGACGTGGATGTCGACCGACTCGATGCCGCTTACGTTCCCCGCGTCGAGGAACTGCTCGTCGCCGATGATGTTCGCGAGCGTGCCGTCGGAGACGAACTCCGTGACCTCCTCCATCTTCTCTTCCGGGCCGTAGACGAGGAAGGTGCCGCCCCACGCGGTCGTCGGGTCGAACTCGGCGAGTTTGTTCTGGAACAGGGCGTTCCGGACCAGGATCTCGAGTTTCGACCGGTCGAACGAACTCGCCCGCGAGCGGCCGAGGACGGGCGCGAGGATCACCGCCGGCGTGAACTCGCTGTCGGGGTCGCGCTCGTACTTGTCCTGGACCGGCCGGAAGCTGTCGGCGGGATCGAAGACGTCGCCCATGATCGACATGGTCGCGTCCCGGTCGAGGAACTGTGGCACCGACGACATGGTAAACGCCTCGAGGAACGCCACGAGCGGCTTGTTGATCTCCCGATACTGGGGCGGGTTGTACTCCTCGAGGCGTTCGATCCGGGGCCGGATGTCGGCCTGGACGTTCTCGAGCCGGTTGTTGTCGAAGGGGATGATCGCGTCGACGGTCCGCGAGGCGCGGGCGAGGCCGACGACGCCGTTGACCTTCGCACGGCCGCCGAACTCCGAGTACTCGGTCCCCTTCGAGGGGATGACGATGCTGCTGAACAGCGGCTTCGGGACGACGAGGTCGTCCTCGAGGACCTCCTCGCGGATCTTCTCGGCCAGCACGGGCGTCGACCCACAGCCGGTCCCCTTCGTGACGCTGTGGACGAACATGACTGCCTGGGAGTCCTGGATCCGGTCCTTCCGCAGGTCCCACCGTTCACGGAAGGGGTCGCCGTCGTCCGCGAAGTCGGCCTCGACGAGTTTCTTCCCGATGTCCCAGCGGTAGCCGGCCCCCGCGTAGTCGTGTTTCCCGAAGCCGATGATACAGTTCGGAAGGAGGTCGTTCCGGCTGTACTCCTTCTCTTCCTGGGCGTAGTAGGTCTGCTCGAGTTCGCTAACGTTCGTGTTCAGCGGCCCGTAGCCGGCGAGTCCGCCGTTCCAGATGCGAGCGCGGCGCTCGTTGTTCGCCTCGAGGGTGTCCCGGCGAAGCAGGATCGCGTCGAGGATGTTGTTCCCCGCGCCGCCGACCCCCACGAGGTACCACTTCTTCCCGTAGGGGTCGTCCATCAGGTCGTCGCTCGGGGTCTCGGCCGGCCCGCGGCTCCCGCCCGCGTCGACCGACCCCGGCCCCGCGCCGGAGCCCAGTCCGTCCTCGGCGTCTGGTTCGTCGGGTTCGGGCTCCGCGAAGACCTCCGCCTCGAGGTCCGGATACACCTGTTCGACCGACGCCGGTTCGTCTCCGTGTGCGTTGCGAACGTGCTCGACGAGCGAGTCGCCGTCCCACTCGTCCGCCCGTTTCATACAGATTTTACAGATAGTGCTCATGTTCGGATGTCGTACTCGTTCGTCGGATCGTGCTTTAGGTTTCGGGTCGTTTCGCCGGCGGTCGTAAGCCGGGGATCGATTCCAGTCGCCGGCGCTGCCGTCGGCCGGATCATCCGCCGTACCTGTCCGCGAACCGTTCCCGGAGCGTCTCGAGGCCGGCGTCGACGCCCGTGTGCTCGTCGAATCGGATCTCGAGGAAGCCCGGCGGTGCGCCCTCCTGTAGCTCGACGTCGACGACGACGTCGGTCTGTCGCCGGCAGAACCGTGCCAGTTCCTCGAGAACGGCCGGTTCCGCGACCGGGTCCGGCAGCCGCTCGGTCTGGCACTCGACGCTCGCGGCGTCGCCGACCCCGTCCAGTTCCCGCAGGACGTACAGGATCTCGTCGGCGATCGATTCGGGGGTGACCGCCTCGCGTGCTCGTTCTCGGTCGGTTCCCCGGCTGTCTCCCGGCTTCGGATCGCTCGAGGAAGCGGGAGGTGGATCGGAGCCGGGATCGGAACCTGGACCGGAGCCGGGATCGATCCCCTTCCGGCCGGTTTCGCCCTGGCGATCGCGGTCCCCCCTGCTTTCCTTCTGGACCTTCTCGAGGACGATTTCCCGCGCCTCCCGGTCGAGGTCGACCGCCACGTCGTGCCGCCGCGTGACGAGCGGGACGACGTCGGCGACGAGCGCCAGCGGTACCTCCTCCGGGACGTCGATCCTGCCCCGGCCGTGATCGACCGTTCCGACTACGCCGCCGAGGAAGTCCACCGTCACCAGCAATTCGTCGCTGCTCGCCCGGGCCTGGTCCAGCGTCCGCATCGCCTCGTCGAACGTACAGCGGTGCAGCGCCCGGGTCGCGTCCGAGAGCAGGCGTTCGATCTCGACGACGCCGTCGATCGATTCGTGTCGGCCCTCGACGACGAACTCGCCGATGCGGTCCCCGAGGTCGTCCTCGAGTCGGTCGGCCAGTTCCCGGACGTCCGCGAGCGTCTCCTCGACGGCCTCACGGCGGTCCGTAAACGCCTCCTCCTGGCGGCGGACGTAGGTCTCGATCTCGCGGCAGTGGTCGTACAGGGCCCCGATCGTCCGTGCGGCGTCCCGGACGTGCCGTTCCTCCTCGAGGACGTCCGCGGCGACGGATTCGACGTCGGCGACGTGGATCGTCCCGTCCGAGGGCGGGAGCGTGACCTCGCGGTACTGGCTCGGCAGGTTCACGATCTCGTAGGGTTCGCCGAACGCGGAGGAGACGCCCGGATCGAGGCGACCGTCGGCGATCGCCTCCTCGAGCGCGGTGCGCAACTCGCGTTCCAGTCGGTCGATCTCCCGTTTCGGGTCCGTGGCCGAATCCGGGTCGAACGCCCGGGCCCGGTCGACCGCCGCGGGCGCGATCGGCTCGAGGCGCTCGAGCGTTCCGTCCCCGATTCGTTCCTCGAACGCGACTCGCGGGTCCTCGTCTCCGCCCAGTGTGGACGACGGTCGGTCGTCCGTTCCGGAACCGCCGTCGACGCGGGAGTCGGTCGACGCCTCCCTCTCGCTTCTCCCTTCGTTCGCGGCCGTTGCGGTCGATCCCGACCGGGCGCGAACTGCGGCGGCGAGTCCACCGCCGAGGACGAGCACCCCGCCGACTACGAGCGCGAGGCCGACCCCGGTGCCGAGGTCCCCCGCGACGCCGACCGTCGGCTCGAGGGCGGCGACTCCCCGCGAGAGCGACGTGACGGCCGGATCGATCACCTCCGGGAACGACGTTCCGGATCCCCGGTTCGTGGCGACCGCCGGCGGATCGCCGAACGGCCACCGTCCTCCCCCTGAACGGTCGATCTGCATGTAGCACAACTGGCGAGTAGAGGGGTAAAGAAGTATCGGCCTCGCGACCAGTACGGGCGGCGACCGGTCAGCGGACGGAAACGGTTCGGTGCCGCTCGACCGGCAACAGGGGTTCCTCCGGGAACGCGACGCTGACGGAGAACTCGAGTTCCTCCGTGTCGGCCCCGAAGACGCCGACGGGGACGGTCTCGGACCCTCGCAGGAAGGTGTTCGTGCTCGTCATCTCGGTCCCGTTTACCGTCACTTCGATCCCGGCGCGGGCGGGTTCGCCGACGTTCCGGACGGTCACCTCGTGGACCTCGTTCTCGCCCGTGGCGATCGTCTCGGGGAACGCGCCCCAGTCCATCTCGATCGAGGGCAGTGACTGGGCCCCTTCGTAGACCTGCTCGGCGACCCCCTCCGAGAGGCCGGCGTCGATCAGCCCCTCGATCTCGGCCTCGAGCACGTCGCCGGGGGTCGACAGCCCCTCTTTCGCGAGTTTGCTCGCGCGGCCGGGGCCGACGCCGTCGATGGCGGTCAGCCCGACCGCGTCCTCGGCGACGCCGTTCTCGATCCGGGCCTCGACCCGCCGGGCGAGGTTCGCCGCGTGCGGGCCGACGAACCGGTCGAGGAACGCGCCGAGCGCCGACAGCAGGCGGGTGGCGTTCCGCCGGATGACCCAGGCGTCGCTTTGCAGTTCCGCGGGGGTGGTGCCGCTGGCCGCCGACCGGAGGATCGCAAGCACCTTCCGCTGGCCGGCCTCGAGGTCGTCGGTTTCCTGACCGACGAGGACGGCGTTGACGGCTTCGCGCTCGTCCTGGCGGGCCGAGACGGATTCGAACTCCGCGGCTCCGGCCACGGCTGCGAGGACGTCCTCGGTCTCGAGGGCGTCGTCCTCGCCGTCTGCGACCCGGTCACAGAGCGCGGCGAACGACGCGGCCGTCTCCAGGCGCAGGTAGTACTTCGAGGCGAGCACGCCCCGCGGGGTCGCCTCGATCGAGAGGTCACCCGACTCGCCGGTCTCGACGAAGCCGCGCTCGACCAGTTCCTCGAGGCAGTCCCGGACACGTTGACGGAGGTTCGGGAAGTCGTACGCCTCGGGCTTCGACTGGCCCCGCACGTAGTAGAAGGTCGTCTCGAGCCAGTCCATCACGTCGTCGAGATCGGTGATGGTCCCCATCGCGATCTCGGCGTTCAGGTGGGTCTCGAGGCTGTCGGCCAGTCTGGACTCGATCTCCTTGCCCTCGTTCAGCAGGCGCCGGTACTTGTCGGCGTCGGCGCCGTCGCAGACGACCCAGCCGTAGCCGACGTCGTCGTACCCCGGCCGTCCCGCGCGGCCGAGCATCTGGAGGACGTCGAGCGGACTCATGTCGACCTCGCCCTCGAGGGGGTCGTGCAGTTTCGTGTCCCGGATCACGACGCAGCGGGCCGGGAGGTTGACGCCCCAGGCCAGCGTCGACGTCGAGAACAGCAACTCGATGTGACCCTCCTTGAACCACTCCTCGACGAGGTCGCGGTCGTTCTTCGAGAGGCCGGCGTGGTGGAAGGCCACGCCGTCTAACACGGAGTTGCGGAGGGTGTCGTTTTCCAGTTCCTTCGATTCGGTGTGGAAGTCGTAGTCGCCGCGGGCCCCCATCGGCACGTCGCGTTCGGCGATCTCGTCGCGGGCCGCCTCGGCCGCGCGGACGGTGTCCTGGCGCGAGGAGACGAACACGAGCGCCTGGCCGTCCTCCCGGAGGTGTGGCTCCGCGAGGTCCAGGGCCCGGTAGAGCCGGCGGTACTTGTCCGCGAAGGAGTTCTCGCCGTGGGTGTAGGTCTTCACGCCGGCGTTCAGGTCGACCGGGCGGTACTCCTCGCCGAACTCGAAGGTCGTCTCCTCGGGGGCGTCGAGCCAGGCGGCCACGTCGTCGACGTTCGGCATCGTCGCCGACAGCGCGACGATACGCGGATCGCAGAGCCGACGGAGCCGCGAGATGGTGACCTCGAGCACCGACCCGCGCCGGTCGGCGTCAAGCAGGTGGACCTCGTCGATGACGCAGACGTCGACGTCGGTGACGAAGTCGTACCGCCGGGAGTCGTGTTTGCGCGTCGCCGAGTCGAGTTTCTCGGGGGTCATCACGAGGATGTCCGCGTGACGCGCGCGGCGCGGGTTCAGGTCCCGCTCGCCGGTGACGACGTACACCGAGTAGTCGAGGTCCTCGAAGCGGTTCCAGTCGTCCTCCTTCTCGTTGGTCAGCGCCCGCAGGGGCGCGATAAACAGCGCGGTGCCGCCGTCGGCGAGCGCCTTGCAGATCGCCAGCTCCGCCAGGGCGGTCTTGCCCGAGGCGGTCGGCGCGCTCGCGACGACGTTCGCCTCGGACTCGAGTAAGGCGGGCAGGGCCTCGCGTTGCATTCGGTTGAACTCCTCGAACGCGAAGGCGTCGGCGAATTCGGGCAGAACCTCGGCGACCTCCATCAGGCGGATACGGGGAGCGGGCGATCAAAGGCGTTTCCTTCCCCGGCCGGGATCGTCGCGAGGCGGTTCGTCGATGGGTTACGTGGACCGGTTCCGGCTCCGGCTCCGTTCCCCGCTCCGGTCCCGATCGACGAGTTTCCCCAACTGTTCGTTCAACGCGCCGTTCGCACGCTCGGGTTCGGGCGTCCGTTCGAAGGTCAGTTCGGGGTCGCCCGAGCCAGCGGTGTAGATCGTCAGGTCGCCATAGCCCAGGAGTCGGCCGAGCACGTCCTGCTCGAGGGCGGTGTTCTGGACGCGGTCGATCCGGAACTGGGTGACGTTCCGGGAGACGATGCCGCGTTTCTTGTACAGTTCCTCGGAGGTGATCACGTACCGCGTGTTCGTCCAGACGACGTACTGGACGAGCACGAGCGCGATGCCGAGGACGACGAGCGCGACTCCCACCAGGGAGAGGCCCCCGACGCCCCCGTCGGTGACGCTCCAGGCGGCCACGGCAAACCCCACGAGGACGAGCGCCAGCCCGATCGGCACCCTGACGCCCATCGTGACCGGGTGCGGCCGACTCTCCCAGACGACGTTCTCCTCGCCGGAGAGGTGCAGCCAGTCCGGGTGGGTCGTGGCCGGGGTCGATGGCGTCGGACGGCTCACGGAGGAGCGTATTCCGCTCGTTCCCGTAAAGCTATCGCGGGTAGGGAGTGGTTTCCCCGCTCGCTCTCGAGGCGTCGTACTCAGTCGGCCGCGTCGGCCTCTCCGGCGGCGACGTCGACCGCCCTGACGTTCATCCCGTTGCTCGTTTCGTACCAGTAGTAGCAGCCCAGACCGACCGCGACGGCGACGTTCGAGGCGGTGACCGACCAGAAGACGCCGACGACGCCCCAGCCAAGCAAGAGGGCCGCCCCCGCGGCGATCGGTAGCCGGACGATCCAGTACTGCAGGAGGGTCGCGACGAGACTCGTCCGGGTGCGTCGCGCCCCGTTGAACCCCGCCTGCAGGAGGTAGGTCGCGCCGATCGCCCAGTAGCCGTACGCGAGGATCTCGAGGTACTGCGCCGCGACCTCGACCTCGGCGGCCGTCGCATCGGGGACGAAAAGCACCGACAGCGTCTCGGGGATGGCCCACTGGATCGCACCGACGATCGAAAGCGCACCGGCTGCGATGGCGACGCCGACCCACGTCGTCCGCCGGGCGCGCTCGGGCAGTTCAGCGCCCAGGCTCTGGCCGATCATGCTCTGGGCGGCCTGCTGGAGCCCCATCGCCGGGACGAAGGCGATGGTCGCGACCCGAGCGCCGACCGTAAACGCCGCGAGCCCCGCCGCGCCGCCGACGGCGGCGACGAGCCAGATCATTCCGACCCGGGCCGACTGGCTCCAGACGGATCTCGAGCCAGTCACCGACGTCGAACGCACGGACCTCGCGGGTGAGGACGAACCCGTCGCGTCCAACGAGCGCGAGCGTGAGCCCGAACAGCAGGGCAACGCCGTAGGCGGCGGCCGTCGCGTACGCGGCACCGGCGATCCCGAGTTCGGGCGCCGGTCCCCAGCCGAAGATCAGGAACGGATCGAGGACGACGTTGACCGCGACCGCGACGACGTTGATGTACAGCGCAGCGCGCGTATCGCCCCAGCCGATAAAGCCCGACTCGAGCGACTCGCTCGCGCTCATCAGGGGAAAGGCGACCGCGTACGCCGCGAGGTACAGCGCCGCGAGTTCGGTGACGCTCGCTTCGGCCCCGAGGACGCCGACGATGTCACGGGCGAAGACGAAAACCAGCGCCGCGACTACCACGCCGGCGACGAACCCGAGGAGAACCCCGTTGAACGCGGCCCGGCGGCCGTCCCGGAGTTCGTCCGCACCGGTCCGCTGTGAGACCAGTACCTGCGTGCCGACGCTGGTCCCGATGGAGACGGCAGCAAGCAGGCCCAGAAGCGGGAAGTTCAACCCGACGGCCGCGACCGCCTCGAGGCTGAGACGGCCGAGCCAGAGGGTATCGATCACTTGCTGGGCGACCTGCACGAGGTTCTGGACGAGCAGCGGTGCCGCCAGGATCGCGAGCGTCGTCGGGATGGGTCCGCTTGTAATTTCCTCACGACCGATGTCGAACATCTACCGCCACTGGTTATTAGTAAATAAAATAAAAGTTTCGCTCGCCGACCAGCCGGCGGACGCCGGCGGGATCGGTCGGGCCGTTCGACGCTTCGACTCGTTCGGGCCGTTTGATTCGTCCCGGCCCGTTCGACTCGTTCGACGACCGCAACCACTTTTCCCTCGGGGCCCGAGGACTCGGGTATGAGCAGCGCTCGAAAGCCCGACTGGCTCAAGATGCGGCCGCCGTCGGGCCGGGAGTTTACCGACATCCGGGAATCCCTCCGCGACCGGAACCTACACACCGTCTGTGAGGAGGCGAACTGTCCGAACCTCGGGGAATGCTGGTCCGGCGGCGAGGGCAGCGACGACGGCGGCACCGCGACGTTCATGCTGATGGGCGACCGCTGCTCGCGGGCCTGTAACTTCTGTGACGTCCAGACGGGCGGGATGGAACCGCTCGACCCCGACGAGCCGGAGAACGTCGCCGACGCCGTCGCCGAGATCGGGCTGGACTACGTCGTCCTCACGTCGGTCGACCGGGACGACCTGCCCGACCAGGGCGCGGGCCACTTCGCCGAGACGATCCGAGAGATCAAGGACCGCCACCCGGGTATCCTCGTCGAGGTACTCATCCCCGACTTCCAGGGCGAGGAACACCTCGTGCGGAAGATCATCGACGCCGACCCGGACGTGATCGCCCACAACGTCGAGACCGTCGAGCGCCTGCAGTTCCCCGTCCGGGATCGCCGCGCCGGGTACGAACAGTCGCTATCGGTTCTCGAGCAGGTCGACCGCGAATCGGACATCTACACGAAGACGTCGATCATGCTCGGCCACGGCGAGTACGACCACGAGGTCTACCAGACGCTGGCGGATCTGCGTGAGCGGGGCGTCGACGTCGTCACCCTCGGGCAGTATCTGCGGCCCTCGCGGGACCACCTCGAGGTCGAGCGGTACGACCACCCGCACAAGTACGAGACCTGGCGACGGGTCGCCGAGGAGGAGTTAGGATTCCTCTACTGTGCCAGTGGTCCGATGGTCCGCTCGTCGTACAAGGCGGGCGAACTGTTCGTCGACGCCGTGCTCCGAGACGGGAAGAGCGTCGAGGAAGCGCGACGCGACGCGCACTCGAGCGACTCGACGGTTTCGACTGCGGAGTAACTGGACTTTCCGTTCTTTCTCGCGTTCGTTTTCCGTTCGGCCTCGAGAGCCGGTAGGCCGGTCCTACCCGATCGATCGTGGGAGAATGACGTGCTCTCGAGGCGATGTGGACGATTGACCGATCCGCCCGGGATTCCCCGGACGCCTCCCGTCCGCGCGGGCAAGAATCTCATTGATAGTAAACTATTTACGAAAATCCTTTAACGTGAGCGATAGATCGTTGCAACATGCGCAGGTGGGTTTACCCGTGAGTACGCTACAGCGCGATCCCCGAGAGCGAGTACAGGTGCTCGACGAGGAGGGCCAGGTGCTCGACGACGCCGAGGTCCCGGACCTCTCGGAAGAGGAGTTGCTCGAGATGTACGAACAGATGCGGCTGGCCCGGCACTTCGACGAACGGGCTGTCAGCCTCCAGCGACAGGGGCGGATGGGAACGTACCCGCCGCTGTCCGGGCAGGAGGGGGCTCAGATCGGGAGCGCCCACGCCCTGGACGAGGAGGACTGGGTCTTCCCCAGTTACCGCGAACACGGCACCGGGCTGGTTCGGGGGCTGTCGCTCAAGCGGACGCTGCTGTACTGGATGGGTCACGAGGAGGGGAATCAGATCCCCGAAGAGGCCAACATCTTCACGGTCGCGGTGCCGATCGCGACCCAGATCCCGCACGCGACGGGCGCCGCCTGGGCCTCACAGCTCAAAGGCGAGAACAAGGCCTTCCTCTGTTACTTCGGCGACGGCGCAACTTCGGAGGGCGACTTCCACGAGGGGCTGAACTTCGCCGGCGTCTTCGACACGCCGAACGTCTTCTTCTGTAACAACAACCAGTGGGCGATCTCGGTCCCCCGGGAGCGCCAGACCGCGAGCGAAACGCTGGCCCAGAAAGCGACGGCCTACGGCTTCGAGGGCGTCCAGGTCGACGGAATGGACCCCCTGGCGGTGTACAAGGTCACCCGTGACGCCGTCGAGAAGGCGAAAAACCCCGGCGAGGACGAACTCCGGCCGACGCTGATCGAGGCGGTCCAGTACCGCTTCGGTGCCCACACGACGGCGGACGACCCGTCGGTCTACCGCGACGACGAGGAGGTCGAACGCTGGAAGCAGAAGGATCCGATCCCGCGGATGGAGACGTTCCTGCGGAACAACGGGATGCTCGACGACGAGCGGGTCGACGCGATCGAGACCCGCATCGAGGAGTCGGTTGCCGATGCCATCGACGCCGCCGAATCCGTCGAGCGCCCCGATCCGGAGGAGATCTTCGCCCACGTCTACGAGGGCATGCCGAAGCGACTCCAGCGCCAGCTCGAGTACTTCGAATCGATCCGCGAGGAACACGGCGACGACGCCCTGCTGGAGGGATAACACATGGCTACGCACGCAGACTCCGACACCGATGCGGACGTACAGGCCGAACCGGACGTGGACGCGGTCGAATCGGAGAACCTGACGCTCGTCCAGGCGGTTCGAGACGGCCTCTACACCGAGATGCAACGCGACGACGACGTCGTCGTCATGGGCGAGGACGTCGGCGAGAACGGCGGCGTCTTCCGCGCCACGGAGGGGCTACACGACGAGTTCGGCGACCAGCGGGTCATCGACACGCCGCTGGCCGAGTCGGGCATCCTCGGCACCGCGGTCGGGATGGCTGCCTACGGCATGCGCCCTGTCCCCGAGATCCAGTTCCTCGGGTTCATCTACCCCGGTTTCGACCAGGTCGTCTCCCACGCCGCGCGCCTGCGGACGCGCTCGCGCGGTCGATACACGTGCCCGATGGTCATTCGAGCCCCCTACGGCGGCGGTATCCGGGCCCCCGAACACCACTCCGAGTCCTCGGAGGCGATGTTCGCTCACCAGCCCGGGCTCAAAGTCGTCATCCCGTCGACCCCCTACGACACCAAGGGGCTGTTGACGAGCGCGATCCGCTCGCCCGACCCCGTGCTCTTCCTCGAGCCGAAACTCATCTACCGGGCGTTCCGCGAGGAGGTACCCACCGAATCCTACGAGGTCCCGCTCGGCGAGGCCGCCGTGCGCCGCGAGGGGTCGGACATCTCCGTGTTCACCTGGGGCGCGATGACTCGGCCGACCCTCGAGGCCGCCGAGAACCTCGAGGGCGAGATCGACGTCGAGGT
Organism: Halobiforma lacisalsi AJ5; assembly: GCF_000226975.2. NCBI lineage: Archaea > Methanobacteriati > Methanobacteriota > Halobacteria > Halobacteriales > Natrialbaceae > Natronobacterium > Natronobacterium lacisalsi. The sequence goes on from NZ_CP019285.1 coordinate 1,265,772, forward strand.
CGTCGACCTGCGGACGCTGTCGCCGCTCGACGAGGACGCCATCGTCGAGTCCTTCGAGAAGACCGGCCGCGCGGCGGTCGTCCACGAGGCCCCCAAGACGGGCGGGCTCGGGGCCGAGATCGCCGCGACGATCCAGGAGCAGTCGCTGCTCTACCAGGAGGCACCGGTCGAGCGCATCACCGGCTTCGACACGCCGTTCCCGCTGTACGCGCTCGAGGATTACTACCTGCCCGAAGCGGCTCGCGTCGAGACGGGCATTCGGGAGGCGATGGAGTTCTAACATGGTACGCGAGTTCCAACTGCCGGACGTCGGCGAGGGCGTCGCCGAGGGCGAACTGGTCTCGTGGCTGGTCGAGGAAGGCGACACGGTCAGCGAGGACCAGCCGGTGGCAGAGGTCGAGACCGACAAGGCTCTCGTGGACGTGCCCGCGCCGGTCGACGGCACCGTGGTCGAACGCCACTTCGAGGAAGGCGACGTGATCCCGGTCGGCGACGTCTTCATCACGTTCGAAGTGGAGGGCGAGGTCGAAGCGGAGTCGGAGGCCGGATCGGAACCCGAATCCGGTGCCGAGGCCGAGGGCGAGGGCGAGGCCGAACCGGACGCCGCCGGCAGCCCCGGCGCGACCGGCGGCGAGGGCGACGAGGTCGCTACCCCCACCGACCGCGTCTTCGCCCCGCCGCGGGTCCGTCGACTGGCCCGCGAGGAGGGCGTCGATCTCACTGCGCTCGAGGGCTCCGGCCCGGGTGGCCGGATCACCGCGGCCGACGTCGAGGCTGCGGCCGGCACTGCACCGGAGCCAGCGGGTAGTACCGCCGACGCCGAGGCCGCACCCGCGACCGACGAGACCGCCAGCGAATCCGCTGGTGCTGGTGCCGGCGGATCCGCCGACGCAACCTCGAGCGCCCCGGGAGCGTCGACCGGGACGGCACAGACACAGAGCCGGACGCAGGCCCCTGCGTCCGTCGACTCCGCCGACCGTGACCGGACCCTCGCCGCGCCCGCGACCCGCCGCATCGCCGAGGAAGAGGGCGTCGACCTCGACGCCGTCCCCGCGAGCGAGCAGCGCGACGGCGAGGCGTTCGTCACCCCGGAAGACGTCCGCGAGTACGCCGAGGCCCAGCGGCGGGCCCAGGAGGCCGACCGCGAGGCCGTCGCGGCCGGCGAACCCGTTGGCGACGAGGGGACGTTCGCGCCCGGCGAACGCGAACGCCGCGAGGACTTCGGCGGCGTCCGCAAGCGCATCGCCGACGCGATGGTCGAGTCGAAGTACACCGCCCCACACGTCACCCACCACGACGAGGTCGACGTCACGGAACTCGTCGAGGTTCGCGAACGGCTCAAGCCCCGTGCCGAGGAGAAGGGGATTCGGCTGACCTACATGCCCTTCATCGTGAAGGCCGTCGTCGCGGCGCTGAAGGAGTACCCCAAGATGAACGCGGTGATCGACGACGAGAACGAGGAGATCGTCTACCGCGATTACCACAATATCGGGATCGCCACTGCGACCGACGTCGGGCTGATGGTGCCCGTCCTCGAGGACGCCGACGGCAAGGGCATCCTGCAGCTCTCCTCGGAGATGAACGAACTCGTCGAGCGCGCCCGCGAACGGTCGATCAGCCCCGACGAACTGCAGGGATCGACGTTCACCGTCACCAACATCGGCGGCATCGGCGGCGAGTACGCCACGCCGATCCTGAACTACCCCGAGTCGGGAATCCTGGCGGTCGGCGAAATCAAGCGCAAGCCCCGCGTCGTCGAGGAGGACGGCGAGGAACGCATCGAACCGCGATCGGTGCTGACGCTGTCGCTATCCTTCGATCACCGACTGATCGACGGCGCGGTCGGCGCCGAGTTCACGAACACCGTCATGGAGTACCTCGAGGATCCGAACCTACTACTGCTCGAGTGACGATGATTACGACAATGGAACGGAACACCACAGCGGCATCGAACGCGACGGAGGGATCGTAAATGGTCGTCGGAGACGTCACCACCGGCACGGACGTGCTGGTCATCGGTGCCGGGCCGGCCGGCTACGTCGCCGCGATCCGGGCGGGGCAACTCGACCTCGACGTGACGCTCGTCGAGAAGGACGCCTACGGCGGCACCTGCCTGAACTACGGCTGTATCCCTTCGAAGGCGCTGATCACGGCGACCGACGTCGCCCACGAGGCCCGCCACGCCGAGGAGATGGGGATCCACGCCGATCCCGCGGTCGACATGGCTGGCATGGTGGGCTGGAAGGACGACGTCGTCGACCAGCTCACCGGCGGCGTCGAAAAACTGTGTAAGGCAAACGGCGTCAACCTGCTCGAGGGCACCGCGAAATTCGACGGCGAGAACACCGCCCGGATCTCCCACAGCGGCGACGGGCAGGGCTCGGAAACGCTCGAGTTCGAACACGCCATCGTCGCGACCGGCTCCCGTCCGATCGAGATCCCGAACTTCTCCTACGGGGACGAGCCCGTTTTGAGTTCGAAGCAGGCGCTCGACCTCGACTCCGTCCCGGACTCGCTGGTCGTCGTCGGCGCGGGCTACATCGGGATGGAACTGGCGAGCGTTTTCGCCAAGCTGGGCACCGACGTCACGGTCGTCGAGATGCTCGACTCGATCCTGCCTGGCTACGACGACGACCTCAAGCGCCCGGTCAAGCAACGCGCGAACGAGCTCGGGATCGACTTCGAGTTCGGCTACACCGCCTCCGAGTGGCAGGAAACGGGCGACGGCATCCACGTCGTCGCCGATCCGGCCGAGGACGTCGCCGCCGACGGCGGTGCCGAAGCCGTCGAGACAGAGTCGCTCGAACTCGATGCGGAGAAGGTCCTCGTCGCCGTGGGCCGCGAACCCGTCTCGGACACGCTCGACCTCGAGGAAGTAGGCGTCGAGACCGACGACCGCGGCTTCATCGAGACTGACGACCGCGCGCGGACGAACGTCGACCACGTCTTCGCGGTCGGCGACGTGGCCGGCGAACCGATGCTCGCCCACAAGGGCAGCGCCGAAGGCGAGGTCGCCGCCGAGGTGATCGCCGGCGAACCCGCCGCGATCGACCACCAGGCGATGCCCGCAGTCGTCTTCACCGACCCCGAGATCGCGACGGTCGGGATGACCGAAGCCGAGGCCGAGGAGGCCGGCTTCGAGACGGTCACCGGCGAGTTCCCGTTCCGCGCGAGCGGTCGGGCGCTGACGACCGGCCACGCCGACGGTTCCGTCAAGATCGTCGCCGAGGCCGAGGAGGGGTACGTCCTCGGCGCGGGCATCGTCGGCCCCGAGGCCTCCGAACTGATCGCCGAACTCGGACTCGCGATCGAACTCGGCGCGACCCTCGAGGACGTCGCCTCGACGGTCCACGCCCACCCCACGTTGTCCGAGTCGGTCATGGAGGCCGCGGAGAACGCGCTGGGCCACGCGATCCACACGCTGAACCGCTGACTTTCGCTTCTGCCCTCCCCGCCCGTCTGCCTTCTCTCGCTGTGCCTCGAGGCCCATTCGGCTTCAGGTAGCCGATAGCCCGACCGCGTCCTATCCGTCGCCAGTCACGAGGACAGCGACGGCGAAACCGAACGGCGACCGAAAACAGAGGAGAAGAGGTTCGACACACCCGGCGTCGAAGCCGGGACGACCACACCACACTTACTGCACGTACAGCGAATACGCGATCACGAGAAAGCCCGCGAGAACGAGCAGACTCTCGAGCAGAATCCCCGCCGCGAGCGGAACCTCGAGTACCTCATAGAGCATCCCGGCCAGCACCAATCCGAAGGTGACGAGCCCGAACCCGAACGCGAGCAGCCCCAGGGCCCGCTGTCTCGTCCGCTGATAGGCCTTGAAGGCGAAGTACGTGATGATACCCCCCGTCACGAGCATCAGCGTCTTGACGGCCGCGAGAGCGAGTGCGATTTCCATCCCACTGGTGGCGTGTGGGCTCATGTTTCCTTCCGCACCTCCGACCACAGTTCCGCGAGTCGCTCGTCCGCGCTCCTGGCCGGGCGTTCGATCTCGACAGCCAGTTCGCGGTTTTCGTCCAGAGAGAGCGTGATATCCTCGAAAGCAACGGCGTACTTGCTGGCGTGGTGTCCGTCGCGGCGGATCTCCGTCGTCTCCTCGAGCAGCGTCGACTCGGTTAGCAACTCGAGCTTTCGATACAGCGTCGACTGCGGGATCTCACAGCGGTTCGTGAGTTCAGAGGCCGTCATAGGTTCGTCGAGATTCCGGATGATTTCTCGGCAGTCGGGGTCGTCGAGCGCAGCGCAGATCTCTTCCGCTGACGGCGTCGACTCCGAAGCGATCGGGTCCCGGACCATTCGTACCCCAGTTACGACCCACGGGGTTTATTGGCATCGATGCGTTCTGCCCGTCGCCGGTTGATTCGGCCGCTCTTCGAACGTGTTCGCCCGACTGCGGCGCCGCTCGAACGGCTCGGACCTTCTCGGGCCACGACCCGCCTCGAGCACACTCATCCTCGAATACGATAACGGGACGGTACCGTTACCGTGTTTCTTATTACACGCGCGCACTCGTGTGCGAACACGCGGGTCTCATCCGGTCCGACCGAGTCTGCGAGGGCGGGATGACTGGCCGGCCTCCACCCGCGTGACATTTTGTCGAGCACTGCGGTGAACTGCCGTGGTTCCCCATCGTGTCCCGACTCGAGCCGCTGGATCGTTTATTAGTGTAACTCGAGCACAACGAAAGTGAATAATCGTCCCATGGTAGCGGGTTCCGGTGCGGAACTGGTTCGACGGCCTTATATATGCACCCGGTATTCGATGATAATGCGAACGACGTGGCGCAGGTCGCCACGTTCCCTCCGGCCTTTGGCACGGAGGTAGGCACATCACATCCACCCTCTCTCGACGATCGGGGTACGATCGGTGTCGGGTTTCGAACCGATTTCCGATCCGTTGCCCTTATACGTCTCGGGGCGTTCAGCTATGATCGCACACTGCCTCGCCGGTTGCGGTTTCCGGCGCGGCACCGATCCGACGCCCTTAAGTGTATGAGGGGGTTCGGATGTGAACGCAAACGCGTTCGACGGGGCCGGTTGGCTCCGTCGACTCGGACGCGACGTTCGAAGGGGTTAAGTACCCTACCGAGCGTAGGAATACGTCCGAAGGAGATGAGGATTCCACCCCTGCGGTCCGCCGTACAGATGGGATCTGATGTTAGCCTTGACAGTTCGGTGACGCCCGATCGGTCCGCGATCGGTGTCATCGAACGTGGACCATAGCAAGTGTGAGTGCATTGCATTCACCGCCAACCTCCCCGCATTGCGGGGAAGAGCATTCCGGTTGATCCTGCCGGAGGCCATTGCTATTGGAGTCCGATTTAGCCATGCTAGTTGCACGGGTTCAGACCCGTAGCAGATAGCTCAGTAACACGTGGCCAAACTACCCTCTGGAGCGCAATAACCTCGGGAAACTGAGGCTAATGGCGCATACGGCTCGGCACCTGGAGTGGGCCGAGCTTGAAACGCTCCGGCGCCAGAGGATGTGGCTGCGGCCGATTAGGTAGACGGTGGGGTAACGGCCCACCGTGCCAGTAATCGGTACGGGTTGTGAGAGCAAGAGCCCGGAGACGGTATCTGAGACAAGATACCGGGCCCTACGGGGCGCAGCAGGCGCGAAACCTTTACACTGCACGCCAGTGCGATAAGGGGACTCCAAGTGCGAGGGCATATAGTCCTCGCTTTTCTGGACCGTAAGGTGGTCCAGGAATAAGTGCTGGGCAAGACCGGTGCCAGCCGCCGCGGTAATACCGGCAGCACGAGTGATGGCCGCTCTTATTGGGCCTAAAGCGTCCGTAGCTGGCCGATCAAGTCCGTCGGGAAATCCGCACGCCCAACGTGCGGGCGTCCGGTGGAAACTGATCGGCTTGGGACCGGAAGACCAGAGGGGTACGTCCGGGGTAGGAGTGAAATCCCGTAATCCTGGACGGACCACCGGTGGCGAAAGCGCCTCTGGAAGACGGATCCGACGGTGAGGGACGAAAGCTCGGGTCACGAACCGGATTAGATACCCGGGTAGTCCGAGCTGTAAACGATGTCTGCTAGGTGTGACACAGGCTACGAGCCTGTGTTGTGCCGTAGGGAAGCCGTGAAGCAGACCGCCTGGGAAGTACGTCCGCAAGGATGAAACTTAAAGGAATTGGCGGGGGAGCACTACAACCGGAGGAGCCTGCGGTTTAATTGGACTCAACGCCGGACATCTCACCAGCATCGACAGTAGCAATGAAGGTCAGCCTGATGAGCTTACTGGAGCTACTGAGAGGAGGTGCATGGCCGCCGTCAGCTCGTACCGTGAGGCGTCCTGTTAAGTCAGGCAACGAGCGAGACCCGCACTCCTAATTGCCAGCAACACCCTCGTGGTGGTTGGGTACATTAGGAGGACTGCCAGTGCCAAACTGGAGGAAGGAACGGGCAACGGTAGGTCAGTATGCCCCGAATGTGCTGGGCGACACGCGGGCTACAATGGCCGAGACAGTGGGATGCAACGCCGAGAGGCGACGCTAATCTCCGAAACTCGGTCGTAGTTCGGATTGCGGACTGAAACTCGTCCGCATGAAGCTGGATTCGGTAGTAATCGCCGTTCAGAAGACGGCGGTGAATACGTCCCTGCTCCTTGCACACACCGCCCGTCAAAGCACCCGAGTGGGGTCCGGATGAGGCCCGGTTTCCGGGTCGAATCTGGGCTCCGCAAGGGGGCTTAAGTCGTAACAAGGTAGCCGTAGGGGAATCTGCGGCTGGATCACCTCCACTGACCGGGACCAGGGCGACGCCCTGGCCCACCTTCGCTCCACGTTCGATCGCGCCACGCCGGGCCGATCGGGCACCTTTGAACTGTCAAGGCTAACACTTCGCACCCGCCGGCTCCGCCGGCGGGGTGGGCCCATAGCTCAGTGGGAGAGTGCCTCCTTTGCAAGGAGGATGCCCTGGGTTCGAATCCCAGTGGGTCCATGACTCGGCTCGAATCGAAGGATCGTGTCCCTTAAGTGGGACAGGGCACTTCGATTCGATCCGAACGCAAACCGATGCACCAGCCCGTGCAAACGTGGCTGGGAAGGGTTAATGCACGCTGCAGTCGACAGCGTTGCAGATGAGACCGTGTGTACGTGTAGTCCAGGCGTCCACTGGACCCGTTCCCGGGTCACTACAGATTGCACCTTCAGTGCAATCCCGATCCGATGAACGTGGCTACTGTGCCAGCTGGTGGATCGCTCGGCTTGAGAGCTGAAGAAGGACGTGCCAAGCTGCGAAAAGCCTGTGGGACCCGCACGGAGGGGAAGAACACAGGATTTCCGAATGGGAATCCCCACCGCAATTGCTTCGCGCAATGGGGAACGCCGAGAACTGAAACATCTCAGTATCGGCAGGGGAAAAAAAAGGAACGTGATGTCGTTAGTAAGGGCGACTGAACGCGATCCAGTCCAAACCGAAGCCTTCGGGCAATGTGGTGTTCGGACTGACGATCACTCCGCGACCGTCTGCAGGAAGTCTCTTGGAACAGAGCACGACACAGGGTGACAGTCCCGTATTGCAGACCAGTATCGGACGAGTCAGCTCCAGAGTAGCGGGGATTGGAAATTCCTCGTGAATCTCCCAGGCATCGACTGGGAAGACTAAACACTCCTCAAGACCGATAGCGAACAAGTAGCGTGAGCGAACGCTGAAAAGCACCCCACGAAGGGAGGTGCAATAGGGCGTGAAATCAGTTGGCGATAGAGCGACGGGGCACACAAGGTCCCGTGCAAAACGACCGTAGCGCGAGCTACCAGTAGGAAGCACGGGAAGCCGGTGTTCCGTCGTACGTTTTGAAAAACGAACCAGGGAGTGTGTCTGATTGGCGAGTCTAACCCGAGTATCGGGGCAGGCGTAGGGAAACCGACATGGCCGCAGCATTGCGAGGGCCGCCGTGTTCAAGCGCGGGGAGTCAAACGGGTACGACCCGAAACCGGATGATCTAGACATGGGCAAGGCGAAGCGTGCCGAAAGGCACGTGGAGGCCTGTTAGCGTTGGTGTCCTACAATACCCTCGCGTGACCTATGTCTAGGGGTGAAAGGCCCATCGAATCCGGAAACAGCTGGTTCCGACCGAAACATGTCGAAGCATGACCTCTGCCGAGGTAGTTCGTGGGGTAGAGCGACGGATTGGGGGACCGCACTCCGAGAGGAGTGCGCCCCCCTGTCCAACTCCGAACCTACGAACGCCGTTTGACGCAGGGAGTCCGGTGCACGGGGTAAGCCTGTGTACCGTGAGGGAGACAACCCAGAGCTGGGTTAAGGTCCCCAAGTGTGGACTAAGTGCGATCGAAGGTGGTCCCGAGCCCTAGACAGCCGGGAGGTGAGCTTAGAAGCAGCTACCCTCTAAGAAAAGCGTAACAGCTTACCGGCCGAGGTTCGGGGCGCCCAAAATGATCGGGGCTCAAGTCCACCACCGAGACCTAGCCGTACCCGTTACAGGGTAATCGCGTAGGTCGGCGTTCTGTTCGGGTGGAAGCACGGTCGAGAGATCGTGTGGACCGTTCAGTAACGAAAATCCTGGTCATAGTAGCAGCGTTAGTCGGGTTAGAACCCCGACGGCCGAACGAGTAAGGGTTCCTCAGCAATGCTGATCAGCTGAGGGTTAGCCGGTCCTAAGTCTCACCGTAAGTCGAGTGAGTCAACAGGGAAACAGGTTAATATTCCTGTGCCAGTGTGCACTCAAAGCTGACGCTTTGGGGCCGCCTGAGCTGGGCTTTCGCCCAGTCGAACCGTCGAAGTTCGTGGAAGCCGTAATGGCACGAAGCGAGCGAATGGCGGAATAGCGCAAGTCAGGTCAACCTAGAGCCCGTGAAAAGGCGAGCACACTGTCCGTACCGAGATCCGACACAGGTACTCGTGGCGGCGAAAGCCAAGGCCTGTCGGGATCAACCGACGTTAGGGAATTCGGCAAGTTAGTCCCGTACGTTCGCAATAAGGGATGCCTGCCACGCGAAGTGGCAGGTCGCAGTGACTCGGGCGCTCCAACTGTCTAGTAACAACATAGGTGACCGCAAATCCGCAAGGACTCGTACGGTCACTGAATCCTGCCCAGTGCGGGTATCTGAACACCCAGTACAATGGGACGAAGGACCCGTTAACGGCGGGGGTAACTATGACCCTCTTAAGGTAGCGTAGTACCTTGCCGCTTCAGTAGCGGCTTGCATGAATGGATCAATGAGAGCGCCACTGTCCCAACGTTGGGCCCGGTGAACTGTACGTTCCAGTGCGGAGTCTGGAGACCCCCAAGGGGAAGCGAAGACCCTATAGAGCTTTACTGCAGGCTGTCACTGAGACGTGGTCGCCATTGTGCAGCATAGGTAGGAGGCGGTACACAGGTACCCGCGCTAGCGGGCCACCGAGCCAGCATTGAAATACTACCCGATGGTGACTGCGACTCTCACTCCTGGCGGAGGACACTGGTAGCCGGGCAGTTTGACTGGGGCGGTACGCGCTTGAAAAGATATCGAGCGCGCCCCAAGATTTCCTCACCCGTGTCGGAGACGCGGGATAGAGCGCAAGAGCATACGGAAGTCTGACAGTGTCCGGCCCAACGACGGACGCTGACGCGAAAGCGTGGTCTAGCGAACCCAATTAGGCTGCTTGATGCGGCCAATTGCTGACAGAAAAGCTACCTTAGGGATAACAGAGTCGTCACCCGCAAGAGCACATATCGACCGGGTGGCTTGCTACCTCGATGTCGGTTCCCTCCATCCTGCCCGTGCAGAAGCGGGCAAGGGTGAGGTTGTTCGCCTATTAAAGGAGGTCGTGAGCTGGGTTTAGACCGTCGTGAGACAGGTCGGCTGCTATCTATTGGGGGTGTTACGGTTCCTGACGGGAACGTGCGTATAGTACGAGAGGAACTACGCATGGGTGCCACTGGTGTACCGGTTGTTCGAGAGAGCACGTGCCGGGCAGCCACGCACCACGGGGTAAGAGCTGAACGCATCTAAGCTCGAAACCCACCTGGAAACGAGGAACCACCGAGGCCACTCCTAGAAGAGGAGTTCGATAGACTCGGGGTGTACGCGCCAAGGCAACGAGGCGTTGAGCCCGCGAGCACTAATCGGCCGAGCCACACACTCATACCGCATTCTCGGAACTGGAGCCCGGAGACGGGTCCAGGCGCGAACTGGACTACACGTACATTACGGTCGACATCGTCAGACCGATCCTGGCTGGTGATGCGGCGGTTCGATTCCGCGAGTCGGCATTTAGGCGGCCAGAGCGGCGGGGTTCCTCCCGTACCCATCCCGAACACGGAAGATAAGCCCGCCTGCGTATCGGCAACTACTGGAGTGGGAGACCCTCTGGGAACGTCGATTCGCCGCCCCACTCATACTTCATACTAAGCGATCGAGAGCCACAGGTACCGTCCGGTGCCTGTGGCTTTTTCTCGTTATAGGGTCCCGTCGTCGAGCCGTACCGCTATGCTTAAACGAACGCAGTGATAACTTTCGAACGCGCCAAGGTGGCAGAGTCCGGCCGAACGCAGCGGCCTGCAGAGCCGCCCACCGCCGGTTCAAATCCGGCCCTTGGCTTATACCAAATTCCTTACAATCCAACTGGGTTGTAGGGTTCCAGACGTCACTTTCGGCGCCTGTAACGGACTTTTCCAATACTCAAATACCATATACTAAAACACATACTGCGATAGCGGCGGCTAACGGGGGTGTCGCCGCGTAGTAGTCGGTGGTCGCGATGGTCGTGGTGTCTCGATCGACGCGACCTATCAGGCGATCACCGAGCGCCCGGAGCTCGACGAGCAGGCTGAACAGGTCAAGTACGTGACCGATCCCGAAGACGTCGGTGAGGAACGGACCGAGAACGTCCCGGTCCCAGAGGAGACCGACGAGGTCGAACGCCCCGACGTCGACGGTCAGACGACACTTGAGGACTGGGGGTGGTCGGCGTGACGACCGGCTACGTCGTCAACCTCGACAACGGCCACGACGGCTACTGCGTCGAGAGTCTGGCCGGCGTCACCTACTGTGGAGAGACGTTCGCCCCTCCAAGGTCGACTGTGAACGATACGCGATCTATCGCCGGTCTCCGCACGGACACGACACTCTCTGTTTCGACTGCTCGAAAGTAGACGCGCACGCCCTTCGCGAGGCCGCGCGGGGTGAGATCGCATGATCGGGGCCGAGGACGAGGTCCTCGAGCGCCTCGAGCTCGCAGCCGAGAACCACCCGAACGCCAACGCGAAGCGACTGCTCTGGCTCGCTGACGCCGATCCCAGCTGTGTGAACGACGCCGCCGTGGACGTTACCGACGTCGAAACTCCGGCCGTCGATCAACGCTGCGGCGTCGACCCCGTGGGCGTCGTGGGGGTGACGGTAGTACGGGACCTCGTGGCGATCGGCGAGCCGTCGTCCTCCCGAAACGTGATCGGCGTGTGCGTGGGTGTCGAAACGCCGACGGCGACGAGATCGGCATCGTACTCGTCGATGATCGATTCGCACTCCGAGACGTACTGTGAGTGGTCGTAGACTGCCGCCTCGCCGTCCGAGAGCAGGACGTGAGAGAGACAGCCCTTGCCGGGACGTGCGACTTGGACGAGCGTACCGTCGATATCGATCTCGATCGGGGCGTGTCGATGGACGCGACTCCACCCCTGCATTCCGTTGGCGAGTGTCTTGGCGTCGTACCCGATCGTTCTGAGGCGATCGGTCGCCTTCTGTGAGACGACCCCGGCCGCGCATACTGTGACGATCTCCGCGTCTCTCGGTAGAGTCGAGAGAGCGGGATCGGCCACCCTGAGATCCTCCGTCAATAGATCGTAAATAGGGATGTTTTCGCTACCGGAGATGTGCCACGCTTCGTACTCCTCTCCTGGCCGGATATCGAGGATGAAGATACCGTCGTCTTCGTCGGCGAGTCGGTCGGCGAGTCGGTCGGGCGTGATTTCGCTCATCACGTAGAGGTCATACACCCGGATCCCCGAAGCCTTGTTTCCGAGTCCACTGGGGGCATTTATGACGGCCGGTTCTAATCGAGCAGCGCCGGCCGAGTGCCCGTTCGACGGTCGATCGGATTGGTGGGGTCACGAACGGTGGAACAGTTCTGCTCGATCAATGGTAGTCCGATCGCCGCGCAGTCGTAATGGGGGAGACGCCTGCCGGATCCCCTGGCCGAGTCTCGAGCGTGGTGATCCGATGCAGCCGCCATCAGTTAAACTCGCCTATCAGGATGGGGGTGAAACCGACGGGAGAGCCGGCTATACGATGGGGTGCGGTGATACCATGAGTGCACCCAGCAAGACGAAACGGATAGGAAAGACGGGTACCCAGCAGGAGCGTTCCGGCGTGGTTCGGCGTCTCGTCCTGTTCGGCGGGTCGCTCGGTGCGGCGGTCGCGATGTGGTTCCATCCACATGCTGGCCACGACGTCTACGCGAGCCTGTCGCCCGTTGCCGACACCTTCGTTGTGACACACGTCCTGTTGTTCGCCTCGTTAGCGACGATCGCCATGGGCCTGTACTTCCTCTCGAGCGGTTACCGGGGACTGCCGGCGGCGCTCGCGCGGACGGGGGCCGGTGTGTTCGGGTTCTTCTATCTCGGGTACGTCGCCACTGTCGGTGTCGCCAAGGGGTTGTTGATTCGCGAAGGGCAGACCCTGCCGGCAGAACAACAGGCGGGTGTCGCGGAAGTCGTCCAGTACATCCATACCGAGCCGCTGTTGTTTGCCGCCGGTGCGGTGGGGGCAGTTGGATACCTCGTGGCGGTCGGTGCGCTCGCGGTCGTCCTCTACCGTGCGGATGCACCGCGCGTCCCGCTCGCATTGCTCGTCGCCTCGAGCGTCGCGATCGGTGCCCATCACGGACCACTGGCGGTGGCCGGCATGGGAAGCTTCGTCGTCGCCATCGGCTGGCTCGAGTTCGGCTGGAGCGAGCGACGGACTGAACCGGACTGACGCGATAGCCGGGGGAAGTGGATCGGTTTATCGTCCGGGAAGACTTTGTCTGCCGACGATACTGGCAGGTAGTGGGGGCGAACCGTTTTGTGGGGGTGTGGAGTCTAGTAACGTATGCGGGAAGCGATCATCAACCTCACTGACGAGGAAATCGAGGCCATGGGGTACGGGGAGCTGGTCTCGCTGTGTCGGGAGGCGGGCGTTCGAGAACTCGAGTTGCTGGAAGACGAGGGGACGGGCGGAGTCTCGCAGATCGAGGTCGAGACGCGATTCGACGAGGATAGGCTCGATCGTATCGAGAGCGTCGAAGACTGGGAGTTCATCACCGAGAAGGACGACTCGTATCTCTACCTCCTCGAGGTGACGGCGCTTGAGATGCCCGAGACGGCGTCGGTCGACCACGACGACCTGGTGGGAATGTGCGATCCGACGGTGAGCGACCGTGGAATGTTGCTGTCGCTGGTCGGGTCCCAGGAGTCGATTCGAGCGATGCTCCGCAACTTCGAGGAGGCCGGGATCGCGCCGGATCTCCACAAACTCGGTGAGTACGAGGGTGGCCAGCGGACGCTCGACGCGCTGACTGATCGGCAACTCGACGTCCTCCAGACCGCCTACGACATGGGGTTTTACGAGGTGCCGCGGGAGGCGTCGATCGACGACGTCGCCGACGAGATGGGACTCGACGACGGCACGATCTCCGAACACCTCCAGCGGGCGGAACGGAACCTGCTCACCCAGCAACTCGCGGTCCAAGACTGACCCGCTCTCGAGGCGTCGGTCTCTTCCTCACCCATCGGACCTCGGGAAGCCTTTCGGTTCGTTCCATTCCTCTGTCACCGACTCTGCGGCTGCGAGCACAGTGGACAGCGATAGCGACATCGTGATGAGGTCGTCTGTACGATTTGCCCACGTCTCGTACGCCCGTTCGTCGTCGACCGCGACCGCTGTCCAGTCGGCGAGCGTTTCGGGCGTTTCCTTCAGCCCGATCGAGACCCGAAACCGCTCGGCGACTGCTGGTCGGAGCGGTACGTCCTCGACCTCGAGGTCGGTCGTACTCGGTCCCGTCATGGGGAGATAGTCGGACCGCTCGAGCGATAGATTCAAATCCCGCCGGATCCGTTACCTGTCGCTCACGAATTTGTTCGCGACAGGAAAGCGGGCCGGGCGCGATTTGAACACGCGACCGTCTGGTTAAAAGCCAGACGCTCTGCCAGACTGAGCTACCGGCCCTGTGCTTACCACTATCCGTGAGTGGTGGTTAAACGTTTTCTTTCGATGTCGGGACTGCGGCCGGTTCGATTCGGTTCGATTCGGTCCGGTTCAGGAACAGCGGCACCAAATTACTCGAGGTACTCACGGAGCGCGTCGGTCACGATCTGCCCGGGATCGACATCGTCGATGGAAGCGCACCGCCGGAGGTCGCGGTACGTCTCGGGCGGCAGCCGGAGTTCCAGTTCCCCGAGCGCGACGTCGCAGTCGGCAAGGGCACGCTCGATCGACGTGCCGTCGTTGACGGCGCTGGCGACGCTGCGAACCTCCCGGACGGTGAGGTCGCCGTCGAGGATGGCCCAGGCGAGCAGGAGTCGAGCTTCCCCGCTGACTCGAGCGATGTGCTTGGCGGCCGTAGGGGCGATCTCGCCGATCGCGACCTGCTTGCGGACGGACCGCGGGAGGTCGTGCACCCGCGCCCACTTCCGAATGAACGAGACGGTTACTTCGCTTCCGGCGCGTTCGGCGGCTGCCTTGTAGGAGCCTTCGGCGCGAACGAGCGCGGCACAGGCAGCGG